>JAJDAG010000005.1 GCA_029262005.1 Candidatus Zhuqueibacterota bacterium
AAACGGCGAGGAGGTGAAAATAATGTAGCTTTTTCGCGGCGCTTCCAGTCGCCCTACGGGTTCCCTCCATTATCCACAAAAACTGGGTAAACTTAGGGAAAAATAATTGTCGCTGGAGGGAATTATAATTGACTTTGATCAAAAAAACTCAGTTTTGCAAAATAACACCAGGGTACCCCGACAAATGCATGTTAATCCGGCGGCAAGCTGCTGTATGTTTATGCGGCATTCAGACAAAGTGTCCAGGTTAAGATATTCGGCCGCATGCAACGGCATTCATCCGAATTGCAAAACCTCAAAAGCGCGCTGCAAAATAAAAAGCGGCCAATGCCAGGTGAATAATGGCCGATGCAAAGCCAATAACGGCCGATGCAAAGCCAATAATAGCCGATGCAAAGCCAATAATAGCAGATGCAAAGCCAATAACGGCTGATGCAAAGCCAATAATAGCAGATGCAAAGCCAATAATGGCCGATGCAAAGCCAATAACGGCTGATGCAAAGCCAATAACGGCTGATGCAAAGCCAATAACGGCTGATGCAAAGCCAATAATAGCCGATGCAGAGCCAATAACGGCAGATGCAAAGCCAATAATAGCAGATGCAAAGCCAATAATAGCAGATGCAAAGCCAATAATGATTGATGCAAAGCCAATAATGGCCGATGCAAAGCCAATAATGACTGATGCAAAGCTTGTTTTTGCCGGAGAGAACCCGATATATGTTGATGTTAACACGGCATTTAGGCAGCAGCGCGGTAGTTATGACAATTTTTTCATTCAAGTTTGGCGAAAGGGGTCGATATAAAAAGAATTCACGTGAATCCACATTATTTATGCACTAATCATGAAGGAGTATGATATTATGGTACAAACATATCGCTTAAAGTACATGGAAGGCCTCATGACGCGGCTGGACAAAATGCTTGCCGGCGCAGAAGTGACGGCAATCGCGCTGCCGGAAGAATTGGTCACGGAAATTAACACACTGCGTCAGGGGGTGGAAGCCAATATAGCAAATTACATCACGGTGAAACGTGAAGATGCGGTGGTGCGCGCCTCTGTGGTGGAAATGAAAAGCACCGGGCTGCTGTTTTTGCGGCGGGTGCGTGACTTTCTCGGCGCAGATTTATCCAAAGCGGACCGCCGGGCATTGCGCAAGCAGTATGGTCTGCCAACAGTTTCCCCGTTTGGTCAGGAACGGTTGTTGGAGATTATGGCCAATGTCATTGCCGTATCCGCCGGCCAAACCGATCCCACCTTAAAATTACCGGCGGATATGATTACCAGCGCCCAAACTCAGGTGCAGGCTTTGCAGGCAGCGCTGAATGCCAAGCGTCACTATCACGCCGAGCGAATCGGCTTCCGTCAGGTTCGTGTGGAGCTTGAGCTGCAATATCGCAAAGTACGCAATCAGGTCTATGCATTCCTCATGCAGGCCATGCCCGAAGGCAGTCGCGACGCGCGCCTGACGGATTTTGGTTTCCGGCCTTCAGTTTTGCGCCGCCGACAGGAAGCAGCCGCAGAGGTGGTGGTGGTGGAAGCAGTCGAGGTTGAAGAGGCTATGATTGCAGAAACGGTGACGAGTTCCTAACCGATAATGCTGTGCGACTTGTATCAAGCCTTGCAGTCCGAAACTGTAAATATACCCCATTATTTAACATGCAGGAACCGCAACGCGGTTCAAAAGCGCAGCCCAGGGTACCTCTTGGGTACCCTGGGACTTTAATTATAAGAACATCCCGAAAGCTGAAAGGGTTCTACAAAAACACTCGCCCCAACAAAACACATCTGCGCTTGCCGCAATCTAATTCCCGGCAGCATTCACTTTTGCTTTGTATTTATCCAGCGACACTTCGAATCCCTGACGCAGCGAAGATTGTTCGGGCAGCAGCGCAATTGCCTTTTCTTCTGTTTGTGCTGCACGCCGCGGGTCGCCGGACATGAAATATGCCAGGGCCAGGGTATCCAGGATGTTGGCATCCGCTTCCCCGGTAATCTGAGCAGCGCGCCTGGCGTATCTTAAGGCCGCGGCAGGCGCACGGAATTCCTGCAATTCCGCAGTGAGAAGAGACCAGGCATGATTGTTCAGGTCATTGGCCGTGGCATCGGCTTTATCTGCCCTGACACGTTCAATTTGCAGTGCCGTGCCGATACATCTTGCCGCCTGCTCAGCGTCTTTAAGCTTGAGAGAAAAACGGCCGACAAATTTCAAGGCCGAGGTGTAGTCTTCCAGTGCTTTGGCATCTGCCTGATCTGCTTCGTACATTTGGCGGAAAATCATCAGCATCCTGTTACAGTTATTTTGCGCCGCCGCCATGTTCCCCAACTTCTCATGGGCAAAAGCAACTTTCCAGTTAGCGATACCGGTATCGCGCATAAAGTGTGTATTGTTCGGATGGGCCCTGTGCAGTGAATCCCGAATCACCAGGGCCTGTTGGAAGTAGTCTAATGAACCGGAGAAATCACCCTTACCATCCAGTACATCACCAAATTTTTCATAGCCAATGGAAACACTCAGATAGTCATCGGCACGCGCCGAATCTGCAGCAGCCAGGTCTTTATGAACGGCTATCATTTTACGAAAATTAGCCAGAGCGCCTTCGGTGTCGCCCAAATTATCAAATCCAGGGTTGCCCAAAGTATCCCCTATTCTCTGATAGCTCACAGCGAGCACCTGACGAACGCGTTTATGTGCAGATTTTTCGCGTGGCAGGCTTTGAACAGCTTTCAAAGCGCGACGATAGTTCTCTAACGCTGCAGTCAGTTCATGCTTCGCTGCGGTTAAATCGCCCAATTGGATGTAGTCCCAGGCAAGGTTCGCGTGGAATCCGGGTACTAAACCTGTGTGGGCGCGGAGCACCTCTCTAATTTTCAATGCTTTGCGAATACTCTGCATCGCCCCATCAACGTCGCCCAGATTGGCCCGATATCGATTCCATTGAATCGAACTGACTTTATTATAAGCCACGGCCAACTCACATTGCAGGGAGACATCATCGCCAGACTCTTGAGCCAGATTGTCGAGATAGTCCAAAGCCTTCATCACAACCAGCTCCCGCGCTTTCGTCGTCCCTGCTATTCCCGAGATAGCTTTATCAAATTCAAACAAAACCGAGTTCGCCAGCTTGCGGACATCATTGAAACGGCGTTCGGCCCTGGCACTTTGCTGTTCAGCAACTCTGGCTTGCCAGACAGTTGCAGCAATCCCTCCAATCAATGAAAGTGAAATTAAGATCGCAAACGCCACCGGCATGCGATGTCTTTGGACAAATTTGGTGAAACGGTATGAAAAAGTGTCGGTGCGTGCAGCAACCGGAAGATCATTGAGATAGCGGTTCAGATCTTCTGCGAGATGAGCCACACTGCTGTAGCGGCGAGCCGGCTCCTTGTGCATTGCCATTAGAACGATGTTGTCAAGATCGCCACGCAATGTTTTGCTGACTTTTTCAAGGTTTGCGGTGTGCTGCCGAATTTCCGGTTTAGACGGGTCATGGCTTTTGAGTAAGAAAGCGCTGGGCTTTGACGGCTGAACATCGCTTATAAACGCTGCCAATTGCTGTTGAGTTTTTCCTGTGAAGCGATAGGGTCTCTTACCGGTGAGCAATACGTAAAGCAGCACGCCCAAGGAGTAGACATCACTGGCTGTGGTCATTTGTTTGCCGAGAATCTGCTCCGGGCTGGCATATTCCGGTGTCAGCAACTTTGCGCCTGCTTGCGTTAGGTCGACAGTGATGGCCTCCTGGTCAGACTCAAGCAATTTGGCAATACCAAAGTCGAGTAACTTTGGCTCTCCGGAATCGGATATGAGGATATTCCCGGGTTTCAAATCACGATGGATGATCAGACTCTGATGCGCAGCGTTAACCGCATCACAGACCTTTGTGAACAAAACAAGTCGTTCTTTGATGCTGAGTTTATGCGTTTCGCAATATTCGTCGATTGGCCTGCCCTCAATATACTCCATAACAAAATAGGGCATGCCGGAATCTGTTTGGCCGCCGTCGAGCAGCCGGGCAATATTTGTGTGCGTAAGAGAAGCCAGTGTCTGCCGTTCACGGCGGAACCGCTGCAGTAACGACTTTGTATCCATCCCCCGCTTTATAACTTTAATGGCAACAGTCTGACTGAACTCGGCGTCATCTCGTGTCGCTTTATAAACGATACCCATTCCGCCTTCACCGATGATCTCGTTTACCAGAAATGGCCCAAAATGCCGGCCGACGATTTCATCTTCAGCAAAATCGACATCGCACAGAACGGCGCCAAAATCCTGGTCTGGCCGCTCAAGGAAATCATCCGCTTCCCGGTGGGCCTGCAACATCCGCATGACAACATCGCACAGAGCTTTATCACCTTTGCCGGCTTGTGCGACAAAAACATCACGCTCTTTGTCCGGCTGCTCAAGAGATTGTTGGAAGATTGATTTAGCCTTTTGCCAGGTTTCCGGATTCATGCTTACCTCATAGATAAAGCGGGAATGTTGCCGTCTGAAAAATTCGTAAAAGTATCTCAATGAGCCGGCAGCGAATGGCAAATAGCGCCCCCGCGTGCAGAGAAATGAAAGCTACCCTAAGTAATTCACAACACCTTTGTCATTCCGGAGGAATCTTGTTAATTTACGGATATTTAACAGGCGAACAAGACTCCTCCGGAGTGACAGTTGGATTTTTGACTTTTGACCTTAAACTGTAGATTTGTGAATTAATCAGGCTACAAGCAAAGAATGAGTCTTATCAGTTCATCTGGCTATGAAGCCAGGCTTTGGCAGTACTCCATTCGCGCTTAACTGTTGCGGGTGAGATTTTGAGTGTTTTCGCCGTCTCCTCAATGCTGAGGCCGGTGAAATAACGCAGCTCGACGATTTTACAGAGACGCTCGTCGTAGGTTATGAGCTTGTTGAGCGCTTCATCAAGAGCAAGTAGTTCTTCTTTTTTGTCCTCGACAGAAACAACACGCTCGTCAAATGTAACAGCCAGATTCCCACCGCCGCGTTTGACCGCGTTTTTCCTCTTCGCATAGTACACCAGAAATTGCCGCATGGCCCGCGCGGCAATGGCCATAAAATGTGCTCGATTCTGCCAATTGTAATCTGACTCACCCACCAATCGCAAGTAGGCCTCGTGAACAAGATCGGTGGTATTGATGGTTGCATTGAAGCTCTCATTCCGCAAATAACCCGAAGCCAGTCTTCGCAACTCATTATAAACATGTGCTGATAACTCGTCAAGAACAGACCGGTTGCCTTTGTTCAGCTCAAGTAACAGGTGCGTTACCTGTTGTTTCGTTTCCATTTCTGCAAGTCCGTCCTCTGATTCACGAATTATTACGGGAATATGCTGCAATATATCAAAAATGTGCTTGATTACAAATTTTTTTGAGCCAATTGCGTGCAGTTATTTCCCTTTAAGTTTGGAGGTTGGAAAAACACCGAACGAAACAACCGGTGCCAATACCGAAACAATTCAATAAATTAATCTACAGGAGGAACATCATGAACATCAGAAAGCTCTTTTCGACAGTCTTAATCGTATGTTTTGTCGCCGTGGGTTGCAGTGGTGACAGCAATCCGACCGCGCCAACCGGGCCGGCACAGGATCCGCCCCCAAGCTTCTCCATGGCATCTGTAAAAGTGCAGTGCAATGATGGCTCTGATTGCATTCAGTTTTTTTCCAGACCCGACAAAGATGTCCTGGTCGTGCGTGTGGAAATACTTCCACCGGTTGGCAACAAAATCATCTTTAACGCAGGCAGCGTAACGGTTGTAAGGGGTGAAAATGTGGGACTGCAAGACCAGAATCTTGCCTACTTCAGGGTAAGTGGCGAGTGGAAATTCACCTTTGTAGGAAATCTTGCCACCGGCGATAAGACGAGTTTTGAAGTTGTGGCTACAATAAATGTTGGCGCCTAGTTGCTGCCTTTGGGGCCTATGTTGTATTGTGTGGGTAATCGTAAAAAGAGAAATTTAGCCACGGATAAACACGGATAAGTGAATCTAACCTGAATCATGCATCAGCCACAGAGACACAGAGAGCACAGAGAAAAAAACATAAGATTAGAGTTTAAGAAAAATGCGAGCCGCCATTTGCTCTTAAAAACTATCTTTTATGAGAGCAGTTATTGTAAGTTCCGTATTCTCAGTGTGCTCTGTGGCAAAATTCATGAATAAAGCAGGTTAAAAGAATCCGAGCATATCTGTGTAAATCCGTGGCGAACACATTGCCGGCTATCCTTGGTCATACATTACCCACACTGCTCAACATGCCCCCCTTTTCCTTTTAAACACCGGTAGGACAAAAAAAATGGTTGACTTTGTTTCAATCGCTTAGCATATTGCTCCTGTCGAGTCTTAGAATTGCTTCACAGCCTATCGAGACCAACCACACCGCTGGAATACTTATTTTCAAATCAGAGTTCCTCGCAGGCTCGACACCGCTGCAATTAATTTCATGTAGCAGCATCACCGAATGTCGGAAGAAATCAATTTCCGGCTAATTTCTTTTCATCACTTGCTATTCATGTAGTCCGGCTCTTGTAAGCAAATAAATCTTGCTTTGAGCTTTCATTTGTTGAATTACCTGAATGCGAGACAACACAGGAGGATATAAATATGTCCGAGCCTTATATTGGCGAAATTTGTATGTTCGCCGGCAATTATGCGCCACGAAGCTGGGCTTTCTGCGACGGTCAACTTTTATCGATTGCCCAGAACACGGCGCTGTTTAGTCTTTTTGGCACAACCTACGGAGGGGATGGCCGCACGACCTTTGGCTTGCCGGATCTTCAAGGTAGAGCAGCCATGCATCCGGGACGCGGCCCCGGCTTAAGTACACGTAGATTAGGTGAAAAGTCCGGGGTCGAAACCGTGACTTTGAACCTGACCCAAATACCATCGCACACGCATACAGCAACGGCAGTTGCCAAAGGGGCAAATATTGCCGGCACGAGCGCACAGCCCACCGGCAAAACCTGGGCAGATCCAAAAACTATAGTGAGTACCGATGCTTTCGTGAATGGCTATGCCAATGCAACACCCGATGAGACAATGAAGAGCGGTAGTGTTGCGGTCACACTTGCCAACACGGGCGGCACTCAGAACCACACGAATATTCAACCCTATCAATGTGTCAATTTTATCGTAGCACTGCAGGGCGTTTATCCAACTAGAGGCTAAATTAAATTAAGGAGAAAATAATTATGTCAGATCCATTTATAGGTCAAATTATGATGTTTGGCGGTAATTTTGCCCCACGTGGCTGGGCACTTTGTGACGGCCAACTTTTGGCGATTTCACAGAATCAAGCATTGTTCAGTATTCTTGGAACAACCTACGGTGGGGATGGACGTACGACTTTCGGTTTGCCGAATCTGCGAAGCCGGCTTGCAATCCACCCTGGTACCGGGCCAGGTTTAAATACTTACAAACTGGGTCAAGCAGGGGGCGTTGAAAATGTAGTTTTGAACCAGAACCAGATGCCGTCTCACACCCATGCTGTCACCGCGGTAGCCAAAGGCACGAATGCAAATGGAAGCAGCGCCACACCGGCTGGCAACACCTGGGCAGACCCGCTTGTGGTTGGCTCAGCCAAGGAAGTCAATGCCTATGCAAACGCCACACCCGATCAGAACATGAAGGCAGGCAATGTTGTCGTAACCGTAGGCAACACCGGCGGCAATCAGATACACACCAATGTGCAGCCGTTTCAATGCGTTAATTTTATCATCGCAATTATGGGAAATTTCCCGAGTAGAAACTAAATTCCGAGGTTAGAGATGACGGATACTAAACAAGACGTTTCACGCCGAAATTTTTTTATGAAATTTGCTACCGCTGCAGTGGCCGCTATTTGGCCTGTCGCCTCCTTTGCCAGGCCTGCGAGTATTGAGAGCAAAGAAATTCAAACGCAGCCATTGTGTGACATTTTCATTCAACTGGAAGACATCGAACTGACCCCGGAGCTGAAAACGCTGCACGGTCTTGGCGGTTTGTATCAAGGCGTTCAAAGAAGCTATATTGTTCGCGGAGGCTCAGTTGCCGGGCGAAAATTAAAGGGTAAAATGCTGGAGGGCGGTGGCGACTGGACTGTGCTCCACCGGAATGGTGTCGGCAGGCTAGCGTTACATGCGCCGCTTTTAACCAATGATGGGCATCGTATTAATGTTCGGCTGGAAGGGGTGTTGCATGCTTCTCCCAGCTCGGTTAAACGCTTGCGCCAGGGGCAGTCGTTGTCAAATACTGAATATTATTTGAGAGCCTCAACTTCATTTGAGACGACTTCGAAGCAGTACGCCTGGTTAAATCAATTCGCGACCATCGGTAAAGGTGAGTTTGTGAAGGGTGGTATTCGCTACAAGATTTTTGCCCTGAAATAACAATCGTCTTACTTCTTTGCGGGGAAGTCACCCAGTGCACGGTTTCCTGAATCGTCAAGGGTGGCTTCCCACAATTATGAGTTGAAATGCCCCTAAAAGTTGAGAAAGTCACACTGCGCGCAATTGGGCCTGATGATGAACGGTTTCTTTCCCGGCTTTATGCCGGCACCCGGGATGATATTTTGCAATTAGACTGGAACGATGCGCAGAAAGAAACGTTTCTCGAATCACAGTTTCAAGCACAGCATAAATACTACAAAGAGCAGTTCCCAACGGCTGACTTCAAAATAATGATGCAAGGGCGGAAACGTATCGGTCGACTTTATATCGATCGTCGTTTGGATGAAATCAGGATAATCGATATTGCCTTGTTGCCTCAATATCGTGGGAAAGGCATTGGCTCGTCATTTATGAAAGCAATTATTGCGGAGGCTGAAAAAGCGGGCTTGCCACTGCGGATTCATGTGGCGCAATTCAACCCGGCATTGCGGCTTTACAAACGGCTGGGTTTCAAAAAGATCGGCGACACGGGTGTTTATTTTATAATGGAGCGGCTAGCCGCTCACGATCATGCAGGAGCAAAATGATGTCGGATATGTTGAGCAGTCAAGATTTTACCAACCTCTTAAATGAAAAATTTGCGATTCATGTCGAATCTCAACCCGTCATAGAAGTTGAGCTTGTGGAAGTCCTGGAAAACGAAAGAGCAAAGCCTCCGCAGGCGCAAAGAACACCGTTTTCCATCGTTTTCCGCGGACCGGGCGAAATTCTTCTACCGCAGCAGATGTATCGATTGGAAAATGATAAACTCGGCAAGATAGAACTTTTTCTTGTCCCCATCATACCCGATCAAAACAATAATTTCTATGAGGCCGTTTTTAACTAGCTGAAAGAGCTTTTGACTGCTTAGACGAAGATGAAAACGGCCCGGCAAGCCCTGACACAATCACCGCACTCCAAATTCACGTTGGTAAGAATGATTCAGGTCAGATGCGGCGTTTAAAAGTGGTTCTGTGTTGATCTGTGTGGGTACAGTTGTTATCAATCAGGCGTCAAAATAAGTATTCCTCACGAATTCCCACAGATGAAACACCGATTTTTGCTAACTTTAATTTTTCTTAAACG
>JAJDAG010000041.1 GCA_029262005.1 Candidatus Zhuqueibacterota bacterium
AATCCATTTCTCTACAATAGAAAACTACGCTTATCAGTGACAATTGCAGAAATTGGTAAGCGGTTGTTTTACAGCGCTTTATTCAAAAGGTCGCGTTTTTTTGAACCCGGGTGCTTGGCCGTGCCAGTCGTTTGTTCAAATCACTCGTTTGGCTCACGTTACAACTGTGTTACCGGGCTGAACAAATTGACTAGGCTGAAATAGAGAGAGGGCTATAAACTAAAAAACAGCCATCGCGGGCATTCGTTCGGAGAGTCCGTGAGTGCCATGAGGCGGAGGGTGCCATTGAATTGAGCATTCAGAAATTTATCAATTTCGATTCGAAGATTAGGACCTTGGATATGCCTTAAATAGACGATTGCTTTGATTGAGGTACGATACGGAAAAAAATGACAGTCAGTTAATCTAAATGGTTCTCCGCGGTTTAAAAAACGATTTTGGATTTGTCACTCATTAACTATCTCAAGAAGAGCAGCCTTCGCCTTGCGGCTGTCCGATTGCCCAAGCCAGTAAATTGCATTCTTGCGCAACGTCAATTGCGAGCTGTTCCTGGCGATGTCAATCAAAAAATCAACCGCCTTTTCCGACTCGCTCTGGCTCAGCGAAAATAGAATTCTCTTCCGCACATCATAGGTCTCTACGAGATTGTAGATTTTTACTAACTTTTGCACGCTGTATTCGCTGCCTTCCTGACCAACCCAGAAAACAGCTTTTTTCTGCATCTCAAGGTCCTTGTTGTCAAAAGCAATTTTTTCGAGGATGTCCAGCGCCCGCGTGCCACCAATTTGGCTAACTGAAAACAACACTTTCTCACGCACATCGCTGTTCCCGGATGTTTTAAAAATTGCCACAAGCATATCCAGGCTTTGCTCACTCCCTTCCTGGCCGATCCAGAAAACAGCCTCTTTTTGCAATTCGGTGTGTGCCTCACTTCGGGCAATTTCATACAAAACCGCCAACGCAGCTTCACCGCCAATTTGACTAACGGCAAAAATTACTTTCTTGCGAACTTCCTGGTTTTTCGTGGTATTAAAAATAGCCTCCAGGCTTTTTAAGCTGCGCTCACTGCTATGTTGGCCTATCCAAAAAATCGCTTTCTTCTGTATTTCCGGCTGAGATTCATCCCCGGCAAATCGCATGAGAACATCTAGCGCACGCTCACTGTCGTTTTGGCTGATGGAAAATATGACTTTTTCCCGGACTTCGTCGTTCTTTATGGATTCATAGACTCTAAGCAACCGTTCCAGGCTTGAATCAGAGTCATTCTGCCCGAGCCAGAACACGGCTTTCTTTTGTATTTCAATATCTTTTTCTGCTCGTGCAATCTGTTCCAACATGTCCCCGGCGCGCTTTCCACCGATTTGGCTAATGGCAAAAAGACACTTTTCGCGAATCTCGGCACTGTGACTGCTCTTAAATAAATCCAGCAGTAAGTCAAGGCTCTGTTCGCTGCCCTCCTGGCCAATCCAGAACACGGCTTTTTCTTTGACTTCATCTTGCGGCGCATTTTTAGCAGCATCAATCATGATTTTCAGCGCTTCAGCACCGCCGATTTGCCCGAGCGCAAAAAGCGCTTTTTCTTTTAACTGAACACTGCTTTTGCTTGACTGCAGAACATCTTGCAAAACAGGCAAAGCCTCGTCGCTTTCCAGTTGCCCGAGCGCTGCCAGGGCCGCCAGCTTCACATCTTCATCAGGATCGTTTCCAGAGGTTTCGAGATAGATTTTGTATTCACGTTTACCGCGGCTGTATAGCTGTTTGGCTAATTTAACCATATTGGCGCGCGCATCATCAGCCCATTCACTCTGCGAAAATTTGTCTGCGACAATCTTGTAGTTTTTGAAAGCATTTTCATCTTCCCCACCCATTTTTTCAAGACAATAAGCAACCCAAAAATGAGAAGCTGGAAGAAATTTACTTTGCGGATATTTCTCCAAAATTCGGTTTAGCCTTTTCACCGCCATCTTGAACTTATCATCATAAATCAGGTCGCGTGCCTGCCTGTACTCTTCATAAGCCGGATCATCCTGAAGTTCGGCGAGGCCATATATTCGAACCGGCAAGCCGAATGGCATTGAAGCGACTGTGCAGACTGAAAAGGCAAAAATAAACAGACCGGTTCTGAGAAGAAAATATTTGAAAAATTTCATGGGACTCACTCCATGTCATGTAGATTAATTTTAAGCAAAAGGCCTTTTTGTTCAATACCGCTCCGAATCAATTCGACATTGTCGAGATTGGCGGAAGTTTCCATATTGGCCAGTTCCAGCAAAATAAGTTCTAATTCGCCCACAAGCTGCTTTGTGCGCGCATTCTTTCGGTCAGAGAGATTCTCCTTTAAAAAAGCCGCCTCTTCAACTAATGCGTTGGCCCACTTTTTTTCCGGGGAAAAGTCGGTTCGATGGAGGTCTGCTTCATCCGCGTTAACAACCCCGAGAAACAGTATCTTTGATTTTTCGAAATAAGTGTTTGTTCTTGCTGCCAATTGTAGCCTCGGTTGCTTCGAATTCAGGAGACTCAATGGCAAGTCCTGGTGTTGCGACGGCATCACAAAACGGCCAATTAATACACCGATTAAAACAAGCGCTAATCCGAAGCTGGCTTTGTAAGCCGGGCCTGGAAAACCAAGCTTTGTGGCACGATACAATTCAGACAATCGCTCTTTCAGAGCAGACCAGAACGTTGCGGCTTCAGCATCCAGCTCTTTTTCGATAGTTAGCCAGAGCGAGTCAGGGGCAGTTTGTTTCTCCATTTTTCCGGCTTCGACCAGGATGCTTTGCAGTAAGGAAATATTGGCGGCACATTGTTCGCAGTTCTGCAAATGTACATCTATAGCCTTGCGTTCGCCAGAGGCAAGCAGTCCGTCAACATAATCGTGCATACGTTTTTGAGCAGATTTACACTTCATGAAACACCTTGATCTTAAAAAAAAATAAGGACTCAGAGAGCCTCATATAATGTTACGTAAGGCGCCAGGGATAGCCTGAGTTCTTTGCGCGCCTTGTGCAACTGTGACTTGGACGTCCCTACGCTGATTTCCAGCATCTCGCCAACCTCTTTATGACTGTAACCTTCAATATCGTAGAGCACAAAAACCATGCGGTAACCTTCCGGAAGCTTTCTAATTGCTTCTTCCAGGTAGGGCCTTAGCCCGGGCTTCTCTCTTTTAACGGCAACAACATCTAAAGCCGAATTTTCGACTGTCGCTAAATCATTCGTTGTTTTTGCCCTTCGCTTATTCTCTTTGCGGAAATAATTCAGGCAAACATTCACGGCCATACGATACATCCAGGAGGAAAAAGCAGCATCCCCGCGAAAAGAGTTCATTTTGCGAAACACCCGCACAAACACCATTTGCGTAAGCTCCTCGGCTTCATGTTGATCGTTGGCCATGCGCCAGGCGATATTATACACCCAGTCCTTGTACTGCTCGTACAATTCAAATTGCGCTTTGCGCTCGCCTGACCGGCACCGCTTAACAAGCTCAAAATCTTTGTCAAAATGTTGATTGCGCAGGGTTAATTCCCTTCAAAAATGGTCATAGAGGTCAGGACACACCAACTCCGGTAGCGCCAGGTACAAGACTTACTCAGGTCGGTATTAAGACATGGGAAGGGGCCAAAGGGTTGCCTGTTAACACAAAAATTGACAAGTACGAAGTGTGCTGATGCTGGAAACCATCGGCACCGAAACTCAACGCTTAGTTTTCCAGCATGGCCACAATCCGCAACGGCGCACCACTGCCACCGGCAATTTTCATTGGCAGCGCGATCACAGTGAACCCATTTTTAGGAAGCTGCTCTAGATTGGCAACGTTTTCAAAGGCGGGAATGTTTTGCTCGTACAATGTGACATGGCTTTGAAAATGAGTGGATTGGCCGGTGTCGATACTCGGTGTGTCGAGCCCAATTGCTTTAATGTTACGATTTTCAACCAGCCATTTTGCGGCATCAGGGTGTAACCCGGGAAAATGCAACTTGGCCACTGCGCCCGGCCCACGTTCATCCGTGCCCATATATTTGTTACGATCAGGCCAGTACTTGCCAAAACCTGTACGAAGCAAAACAATGTGCTGATCAACCCGCTTACCGTGGGCCTTTTCCCACGCAACAAAATCACCGGACGTTACTTGATAATCCGGATCCGCCGCACATTTGCCTGAGACATCAATGACTGCTCCCGGGCCAATAAGCCTGTGCAGAGGCACGGCATCCACAGTCTGGCGATTTTCATAAAAGTGAGCCGGCGCATCCAGATGCGTGCCGCCATGCTCAGCCGCTGAAAAATTATTGGCCTCGTAGTGAAAGCCATTGGGGTTCTCGCCCTTAAAAACAACATCCAATTGAAACGTTTGCGCCGTCGGCCAGTACACGGCATCCGAGTCGAAGGTGTGGGTCAGATCAATAATTTTTTCCGGGGGTTTATGAGCCGGAGCGTATTCACATGAAAACAACAACATGGCAAGCAAAATACTGCAGCAACTCAACGGTTTCATCTTATCCTCCGGGATTTACCAAGGTAAAGTGGCAATTAAAATGGTGCCGCTAAATGCAAAACAGGTTGCGCTTAGCGAAAACCTGAAAAACTATTTATTAATACCCGTGGAGCCAAACCCACCTTGACCGCGGGAAGTATCTGCCAGCTCCGCCACTTCCTCAAATTCGGCATAAGCCACCGGTGCAAGCACAAGCTGCGCGATCTTCTGCCCCTTTTCCACCGAATAGATCTCGTTGCTCAAATTCACCAGAATGACTTTTATCTCGCCTCGATAGCCGAAATCGATTGTGCCGGGGGTGTTCAGAACCGTGAGGCCGCTTTTTAGAGCAAGGCCACTTTTGGGGCGAACCTGCAATTCATAACCCAAAGGCACTTCCACAGCCAGACCGGTGCCAATTGCCATTCTTTCCATTGGCTGCAGGACCGCTGTTTCCGTGGCAAATAAATCCGCACCCGAATCGCCGAAATGGGCATAATGGGGGGTGCAGGCGTCTGGTGTAAGCATATTGATTTTCACAGTGCAATTCTTATTCATGAATATTCCTTACTTTATTACTGTTAACTGCCTTTTCAGCAGCAATCTACCGACGCGCAGCCGAGCGTCGTGGTAAAAGTGCCTTGTCACAAACTTGCTTGACACCCGCCCTCTTTCAATATTCTTTGGTTAGAAGCAGGATATTTTTTAACAAGTTCTTTCGGGCGTATCGGCCGGGTAACAAAATTGCCGGCGCAATTAGGGCAGATGCCATTCAGCACTTTCTCGGCACAGTCTTTACAAAATGTGCATTCAAAAGAGCAGATAACGGCATCTTCAGAGTCAGGAGGTAAATCAGCGTCGCAACACTGACAATTGGGTCGCAATTCAAGCATTCAGTTTTCCTTCTGCACTTAAACCAAAGCAGCCTTATCCCCGCAGAGCCGCTGCGGCCAAACAAATCCAACCTGCCAGAAATGCCAAGCCGCCAAGAGGCGTAACGGCTCCCAACCAGCGAATTCCGCTTATGCTTAAAATATAAAGGCTGCCCGAAAAGATAATCGTGCCGGCCAAAAACAACCAGCCGCTGCTCTGGGCCAGGGCTCCCGGCCAGCGCCCACAAGCCCAGGCCACTGCGAGCAGTGCGAGCGCGTGGTACATCTGGTAGCGCACAGCCGTTTCGAAAATAGTGAGCATTTCTGCAGAAAGGCGCGATTTTAATCCGTGGGCGGCAAAGGCGCCAAGCGCCACGCCGAGAAATCCAGAAAAAGCGCCACAGGCAAAAAATATTTTTTCCATATTGTTCCTTAGATTTGGTTAACGCACCTGATACTTAGCGAATTTGCCGGTCGATTAACCTTTGACCAACTGCCGCAGCACATACTGCAAAATACCGCCATGAAGATAATAGTTCAACTCCTCTGGTGTATCAACCCTGCAGGTAACGTCAAATGAAAGCGTGCTACCATCGTCTGCCCTGGCTGTAACTTGCAGTTTTTTCCCAGGCTTTAAATCTCCGGCAATACCGGTTATTGTGTAGCTTTCAAGCCCGGTCAACTTAAGAGACATACGGTTTTCACCGGCATTAAACTGCAAAGGCAACACGCCCATGCCAATTAAATTGCTGCGGTGAATGCGCTCAAAACTCTCGGCGATGACGGCTGTCACACCAAGCAACCGCGTGCCTTTTGCCGCCCAGTCTCGTGATGAACCAGTGCCATATTCCTTGCCGGCGATAACAACCAAGGGTGTACCTTCTTCTTGATATTTCATGGCTGCGTCATACACAGACATCAGTTCCTTATCGGGTAAATGCAGAGACCAATTCCCTTCTTTCTCAGTCAGGAAATTGCGCAGACGAATGTTGCCAAACGTGCCACGCATCATGACTTCGTGATTGCCCCTGCGTGCCCCAAAAGAGTTGAAATCCACGGGTTCGACATTGAGGGAAATCAGATATTTGCCGGCTGGTCCATCTACAGGAATAGCGCCCGCCGGGGAAATGTGGTCGGTTGTTACCGAATCACCTGCCAACACAAGAACACGGGCATTTTCAATGTCTGCGAGCGGCTCAAGCGCCATTGTCATATTTTCGAAAAAGGGTGGATTCTTTACATAAGTGGAATTTGGATCCCAGTCATAAATAGCGCCGTCAGGAATTTCCAAAGCCTGCCAGCGCGCATCTCCAGCAAAAACATCGGCATATTCTTTGGCGAATATTTCCCGGGTTACAAATGCCTGCACAGCGGCTTGCACTTCAGTTGAGCTTGGCCAAATATCCTGCAAATAAACATCTTTACCGTCTTTCCCCTGGCCAATTGGCTCATTATAAAGATCGATATCCATTCTACCTGCCAACGCATAGGCGACCACCAGCGGCGGAGAAGCCAGATAATTCGCACGCGTGTGCGGACTGACCCGACCCTCAAAATTGCGGTTGCCACTTAACACGGCGGCGGCTACAAGTTTACCCTCTGTAATTCCGTTGGCGATTGCTTCGGGGAGTGGCCCGCTGTTACCGATGCAGGTGGTGCAACCATAACCGACGAGATCGAAATTTAATTTTTCGAGATAAGGCGTGAGACCAGCATCATGTAGGTAATCCGTAACAACTTTAGAGCCGGGAGCCAGACTGGTTTTGACCCAGGGCTTGGTTTTTAAACCCAACTCCACAGCCTTTTTTGCCAGCAAGCCCGCACCAATCATCACCGAGGGATTCGATGTGTTCGTACAGCTTGTAATCGCTGCGATGACAACTGAGCCGTTCTTTAATTCAACGCTGTCACCGTTGTGCTGAATGGTGACGCCCTCCTTTGTTTGCGGCTGGCGTAAATTTTCATAAGCGTTGAGAAATGCCGTTTTTGACTCCCTGAGACGAATCCGATCCTGTGGTCTCTTCGGACCGGAAATGGCTGGCTCAACCGTAGACAAGTCCAATTCGAGCACCTCGCTGAACACTGGATCCGGCGTATCATCGGTACGGAACAAGCCTTGTTCTTTGGTATAGGCCTCTACCAGCTGAAGCTGTTCGTCGGAACGGGCAGAGCACTGTAAATAGTTGAGCGTTTCATTATCAACAGGGAAAAAGCCGATTGTTGCACCGTACTCCGGTCCCATGTTGGCAATGGTCGCGCGATCAGCCAAACTAAGACGACTGAGTCCCGAGCCAAAGTACTCGACAAATTTTCCGACAACGCCCTTTTTACGCAACATTTCAACAACGACCAAAACCAAATCAGTAGCAGTGGCGCCGGCGGCAAGCTCACCCGTAAACTTAAAACCGACAACTTCGGGAATCAACATAGAGATGGCCTGACCAAGCATGGCAGCCTCGGCCTCAATGCCGCCAACGCCCCAGCCAACCACGCCGAGACCATTTATCATTGTGGTATGCGAGTCGGTGCCCACCAGTGTGTCCGGGTAGGCGAGAATCTTGCCACCGGACTCAGAGCGAAATACGACCTGGCCTAGATACTCAAGATTCACTTGATGACAGATACCGGTTTCCGGCGGTACAACCCTGAAATTATCAAAAACGTTTTGTCCCCACCTTAGAAACGCATACCGCTCACCGTTGCGTTCATATTCGCGCTTAGTGTTAAATTGCACCGCGTCGGCACTGCCAAATTTATCTACCTGAATCGAGTGATCAATGACCAAATCCGCGGGTACCTGCGGACTGATCATTGTCGGGTCACCGCCCAGGCTGGTTACAGCCTCGCGCATGGCTGCCAGATCAACAACAGCAGGTACACCCGTGAAATCCTGCATTAAAACACGTGCAGGCGAAAAGGCAATTTCAGTATCGGACTTTTTCTTCGGGTCCCAGTTGGCAACGGCTTCAATATCACCTTTGCTGACTGAACCGCCGTCCTCTTTGCGTAGCAAGTTTTCAAGTAGTATTTTAATAGAAAAAGGCAGTTTGGAAATATTACCAATACCTGCCTTTTCTAAAGCATTTAACCTGAAAATACCGTAATCATTGGCGCCGACTTTGAGCGAACCGAGACTGGCAAAACTGTTTATTTCATTCCTGGCCATGTGCAGCTCCTTGGTAATTTATATTTTGAATCGTAGTCATAATTTCAACTGACATCGCCCCAAAATCATTCCATCTTTTGTGACCCGAAGCGGCTTTGAACATGACAAATTGCAGCATATATTATAAGGAAATTTGCGGTTGGGATCAACCCATTTTGTGGGGGACAGACGCGAATCTGAGGCATCGATTTATAAATGCCGTTTTGTAAATTTTCACCGCGTCAACGCCGGCGCATGCAACACATATCCACTCTTCTCCATGCGATAGTGTTTCTGCAAATTAATTTGGCTGGCAGGCATGATTGAGGTAAAGCCAAAACGCTGGCGAATCTTGTCCATCGTGGCCTCAATGGTTTCGCGACGGCTGGTTTCGGTGAAAAGTTCGGCCTGCAAATTCAGACAATCAATTTTTGAAACAGCAAGGCCGACGCGGTGCACACGCAGCCGGCGCAACGGGGTTTCCCGCAGCAGGGTTGAAACCATGCGAAAAATGGCATCGGTGCTAGCGGTTGACTCAGGTAAGCTGCGAGCCTTGATCGTGCGCTTGTGGTCGGAATACTCGACCTTAATCGATACGGTTTTCGCCACCAAACCGTCTTCCCGCAGCTTTTTACCGATTCGCTCCGTAAGATAGTGCAGCACCTCAAAGACCAGCTCCTGATCGCTGACATCCTCCTCAAAACCGGTTTCACGACTGATTTGTTTTGGTAGATCTCGTTGCTTTATTTCACGCGAATCTGTGCCATTAGCAAACTCCCAGAACTTCCTGCCATTTACACCAAACCGTTGCATGAGCACCGCTTTGGGCACCACAGCCAATTCACTGATGGTAAAAACCCCCAATTGGTGCAAACTCTCTCTTGCTCTGGGGCCGATACCCGGCAATTCTTCGACCGGGAGCGGGCGCAGAAACTCCAGCTCTGTTCCAGCAGCAACACTGGTAATGCCGTTGGGTTTATTAACTCCGGAGGCAATTCGTGCGATAAATTTTGCTGAACCAACACCACAAGAAACCGTCACCCCAACCGCGCGATAAACCTTCTGCTGAATAATGCGGGCGAGTTCTGCCGGGGTTTTGCCGTGGACTTTCAAGGTGCCGGTAAGATCCAGATAGGCATCATCCAAAGATGTCATTTCGATTACAGGCGTGAACTGATAATAAATATTTTCAAAAATTTGAGAAACTGCTTTATAATGCTCAAAATCACCCTTGAGAAAAACAGCATCCGGGACCATTTTTTTTGCCTGCCTGAGCGGCATACCGGTGTAAACGCCCTGCTTGCGTGCATCGTAGCTGGCAGTGTGAACCACTCCGCGCTGGTCCTCAGTCCCACCGACAATTACAGGACGGTGCCGCAACGCAGGGACAAACCCCTGTTCAACAGAAGCAAAAAAAGCATCGGCGTCGATATGAAGGATGGTTTTGGGTCGTGTTGTTTCTACCTGGTGTTCCCAGACTGGTGGATTGACCGACAAAGGCTGGCTGGGAGACTGGGAAAGCCGGGGGCTCATTTATTCTCTTTTCCCTTGCTGCCGGATGCGCGCACATAACTCATAAGGCCGGAAATAAGAACACCGATTTCGCTTACGGTGGCGCCCAGCTCTCTGAATATTTCCAGAGAAATATAACCTTGATCAAGTGCGATATAAAGCTGTGCCTTCACTTCACCAGTAGAGCCTTTTGCAATCGAGAGAAATTGCAAAAAATCCCTCCTGCCACCGCGCTCGAACCCTTCAGCGATGTTGCTCATAATTGAGATAGCCGCCCGGCGAATTTGGTCGCGCAAGGCAAAATCATTTGCAAGTTCACCATGTGATGACAGTTTATAGATTTTTCGGGTTAATTCACGCGCCTTTCTCCAGCTATCAGTCTCCTCAAAACTCCGAAATGTCGCCATTGCAACGCTCCCCTTTGTTAACCTTGATTATTATACTTTTTTTTAAAATAGAGCTTAACCGAATAGCATGTTTCATGTTACCTTTTGTTCGTCTGAAAAACATCAAACGCGAAGGACGCAAAGCACTCAGAGAAAGACGAGATGTCAATAATAAACTTTTATACAAATGCCTGACTTTTTAAATATTAACCCGAATTATGCATCCGCCACAGAGGTACAGAGAGCACAGAGTAAAAAATATAAGATTAAAGTTTAAGAAAAATGCGAATCGCCACTTGCTCTTAAAAATTATCTTTAATGAGAGCAGTTATTGTAAGTTTTGTATTCTCAGTGTGCTCTGTGTTTCTGTAGCAAAATTCATGAATAAAGCAGGTTAATTAGTGTTTGAGCGCGGAACACTTCCGCGGCAGTCATTCCCGCGATTTTTTGTGCGGGAATCTCCTGTCCAAATCATCAAGTTCCAGCATAAAAGAAAGCCGGAGTGACAGAACTATTCGGGTTGTCGGTCAGGCATTAGTTATAAATCTTAATGCACAACTCAAGCTGAAAACAGAAATCAATTCAGAACAGCAGCAACTCAGCGTCTTACTTAAACGGTTGCCTGATGACTGTTTTCAACTTCTCCGGCGCAGTCCTGCGTGGATCGCCGAGATAAATCTCATGATGTTTGCCGTGCAATCTGCCGCCCTGTTCCTGGATAAACTCATGTATCCGGGCAATGGTTGGACCTTCATCGGAATAAGGGCCGATATGCATGATTTGCGCGGACCTCTTTTCATGCAAAGGCTCGAAACGCATCAGTGAAAGCGCGGGCAAGTCTTTCTTTTTCGCCGCCTCTGACTTGGCCTGTTCCACTAAATCAGTGGTGACAAATTCGGGCTGCATGATCATGGCTGTCCAGAGCCAGGCATCTTTGTTTTCAGCGCTGAACTGAGACATGTCATCCGCCCACCAGAGGCCCTCTAACGGCAATACGCCGTAATCAACGGCCTGCGTTTTTTTTATCATAAACTTCAGTGTATATGAAACAGAGTAAAGTGTTTCCACCGCCTGCTGGTAGCTCGTCGCGGTATTGGGATTACCCTTGCCGTCGAGCATCAGGAAATTCATTGCAGGAACATCCACAACAGTGATTTCTTTTTTTGATGGGCTATAAAGGTGCTTTAATTCTTTTTTGAAATCAATTTTAGGCATGGTTCTGTCTTTCAGTTAATGAATGACAAATCAAATTCTGTTCGTCCCGGACAAAAATAAAATCCGTAAAAATTCGAAAGCACGTGCTGCTTTGGAAGAGATTTCCCGGCAACAAATTGGTTGTCGAGGCGCTTTTGATGTTCATGTTTTATTTTGATATTTTCTCTTTTTCAGTTTACTTGCAGTTGTAAATCCCGAGCGCTCTGCGGGGCTTGCCCGGGTTAAGAGGTTCATCCCTCCAAATACACACGCGCCAATTTCCAGTTGAAGTCCGCTGTATCAAAAACCAGTTCAAAGCAGTCCGGCGTGTTGGCAGTGACAGAAAAATGGTACTGTCGGCTCAAACCTTCCTGCACAGACCAGGAACTGTTGACACGGCTGATTTTATAAACTTCACCTTGCCATTTAAAACGCAGAGGGTGCAACTTCCCCTGTTCAAAAAATGTGATGACCTCAATAGATTCGTGAATTTCTTCATATGACATAGGTGTAGTGCCGGATGAATATTATCAAAGCCAAACGGTCTGGAAACTCGAAACGCAATTGGGCTGCCTGGCAAGTCTTCGCGTGAAACGACAAAATAACCCGTCACTTCACCTTGCAGTTTTGTTGGTCAGGTTTAGTTCACTGCTTGCCGAATTAAAGCCACAACTTTGCCCTGCACCGACCATTCTTCAGCAGGACGAATATTAGAGTAACGCTTATTTTCCGGCTTAAGATAACGTTCCTGCCCATCATCCATAAAACGCTTGACCGTTGTTTCATTGCCAATAAGCGCAACCACAATATCGCCGCTCTTGGCAAAATTGGTTGAGTGCACAACCACAAGATCATCTTCATGGATACCTGCCTCGATCATGCTGTCGCCCTGAACCTTTAAAGCAAAAAAATCACCTTTCGATGGCAACAAATCTTTAGGAATGGTCATAAACCGCTCTACGTTTTCATCGGCAAGTAAAGGCGAGCCTGCCGACACAGACCCCACGAGCGGCACATTGGCAACATCCGGCGTGTTCAGAAACCCGAGAGGCTCCAAGATGCGAATACCACGAGCCGTACCGCCTTCACGTTTGCTAATATAGCCTTTTTTTTCCAAAGCGTTTAGATGTCTCAGAACAGCATTTTTTGATGCCACGCCAAATTCATCGGCCAACTCCTGCAAAGTAGGCGGAAAACCAGCCTCATTAACTTTCTGAGCGATAAGCCTTAACACATCTCTCTGTTTGTCTGTTAACGATTTCATGCTTTTCCCTCTCATTTGTGAAACAAGTAAACCCGGTCAAAAGTAGTGAACATAAACATACAGTGACACAATGTTCACCTATTAAAATAACACTTTCTTTTTCAAAGTCAAGCTCAATTTGTTACTTTTTTCTGAGCAACGGAGAAAAGGGGCTTGTGCAGCGTTGTTCACGTTATTTTTGGCTTTCCACAAATGCCGCTTCAGCAGTAGCCTACCTGTCCGGCTCCGGAGATACAATCCAGAAATCAACGATTCCGCAGGGATTCTCTGAAGGGTTGGGCGCGGGATAATTTGTGCCACGGGGCGGGCTAAAAACGGGGGTTGAAATTCCTCAGCGAACGATCTTCTATATCGTTAGAACGATTTATGTAAAGGTCTCATTTGTTTTTGCAGCCATTATAAAATCATTACGATGAAGACCATTTATTTTATGAGTCCACCACCAAACAGTGACTGAATTATATTCAACTTGAAGAACGGGATGATGGTCTTGAGAATTAGCGATAGCAGCTATGGCGTTAACAAATTTTATCGTTTCAATGTAGTTTTTTGTTTTGAAACAACGCTTAAGTTTTTTAATGCTATCATCTTGAATAATTTCCCACTCAGGAATGACCTGAATATATTCCTTTATTTGTTCGCTGGTTACTAGTGGCGCACCGGCCTGACAAACTTCGCATTTACCATTAACAAAATCTTCCATGGGGTAATCCTTAATATATAGCTCTCAACGTTTGTCTCAGCCGACCCAGCAGGTCGGATGGAGACCTTTGTTATGTGATGCATTGCCAATTTCAAGTTGGTTCATCGACAATTTGCTTCTCCCATCACTATGCTAGCATCGCGAACACTCGAAGTCAGAAACGTGTGGGAGTTAGAAGTGTATAAAACCAATATAAAACAGCAAATTAACAATGTCAAAAGAAAAATATAAAGTGATTAAGATGCCTAAAACGGACTTGTTTTGAGTTGTTTGGCTTTCCACAAATGCCGCTCCGAAAAATGGGCTTTCCCGGAGCGGCAATTAGTAGAAATGAGCGCAGGTCGCTTTATTTTGTTGCTTCTACCATCAATTCGGTCATGCGGCTGACGAACTCGTTTGGCGAAGTCAGGCTGCCTTCGATTAGCAACGCACCCTCGTAAATTTGTAAGATGCTGTTGCGTAGCACGGCGTCATTTTCATCGGCGATAATGCGTTTGCCGAGATTTTTGATGAGCGGATGTGCCAAGTTGATTTCCAGAATTTTTTTCGAGCCCTCGTAATCCTGGTTCATCATCTTCATCATTTTTTCCATGTGCTGATCCATTGCCTCTTTGCCAACTACCAGAGTCGCCGCAGATTCAACCAGGCGTTTTGATTCAATCACATCCTCAACTTTGTCTGCCAGGGTCTTTTTGAATATTTCAATGAGTGACTTGGACAGGTTTTCACTCAAAGCTTCTTTGTCACCATCTTTGTCTTCGTCTGGGGCTATCTTCAGATCGGCCTTGTCGATAGAAACGATTTTTTTGCCGGCGTATTCATTCAGCGACGGTACGATAAAGACATCGCTTGGCTCAGACAGCAGGAGCACTTCGATCCCCTTCTTCCTGAAATATTCCAGTTTTGGGTTGCGCTCAATGGCTTCCCGGTGCTCACCAGACAGGTAGTAAATTTCCGTCTGCTCTTCCGCCATTCTTGAAACATACTCTTGCAAAGAGGTGAGTTCCTCCTTTTCAGTTTTAGTTGTTTCGAATCGTAATAGCTCGACAATCTTGTCTTTATTGGTAAAATCGGAATTCACACCGGTTTTGAAAATCGGCCCAAAGTTTTTATAGAATTTCTCATATTTGTTTTTGTCCTTTTTGGCCAAGTCTTCAAGGAACTTGAGAGTCCGCTTGGTTAGAATATTATTAATTTTTGTCATGGCCGGACTTGATTGCGTCACTTCACGAGAAACATTCAAAGGCAGATCTTCTGAGTCGACTACCCCGCGCAGGAATCGCAAATATTCCGGCAGCAGTTCCTTGCAATCATCCTGAATAAAAACTTTGTTTGAGTATAAATGCAACGATTTCTCCAGGTGTTCACGCAAAAACATGGATGGCGCGGCTTCCGGGATGAAAACAAGCGCTTTGAAATTGACGGCGCCTTCTAGCGACAGATGCATGTGCGCCAACGGCGGACTGAAATCGTTGGACACGAATTTGTAGAATTCATGCAGCTCTTCTTCTTTGATGTCCTTTTTCTTGCGGTGCCAGAGCGCACTGACCCGATTGACTTCTTCTTTGCCAATATGAATTGGAAAGTCGACGAAGTTGGAGTATTTTTGGATGATACTCTTAACCCGATACTCCTCACTGAAATCTTTGTGTTCCTTTTTCAGTTTAAAATTTATTTTAGTGCCCCGGTTCTCTTTATCGATTTCCTCAATAGTGAATTTGCCTTCGCCGCTGGAAGTCCAGCGGTAACCCTTGGAGCCAGAGTCCGCGTGACGGGTTTCAACCACAACTTCGTCTGTCACCATGAAAACAGAATAAAAGCCAACACCAAATTGGCCGATCATGCTGCTGTCCAGTGCTTTGCCGGCTTCTTTCATTTGCTTGAGGAATTCCATTGTTCCGGAACTTGCAACTGTTCCCAGGCGGTCAACCAATTCTTCTTTGGTCATACCCACACCGGAATCTTCTATTGACAAAGTGTGCTTCTCAGCATCTAATGCAATATTGATTCGAAGATCAGCATCGGCGTTGAGCACATTTGTATCCGTTAACATTCGAAAACGAACCTTGTTTAACGCATCAGATGCATTGGAAATCAATTCACGAAGAAATACGTCAGGATGTGTATAAAGCGAGTGAACGATCAGATTAAGCAATTGCTTCATCTCTGCTTTGTACTCAAATTCCTGGGCTGTTTTCTTTTTCTTACCGGTTTTTGTTTCTGCTGCCATTTATCAAAACTCCTATTATGTTTCTTTGCTATACGTAACTGGTCTTCAAGTCTCCACTGTGGAGGCTTGTACTTCCCCATTTGCATTTAATTCACATGCCATTTTCAGGCACCCTGCCCGATTGACAGAAGCGGGCATGCGCAGCTCCCACTCCGTTTTATTCGGCTGAGAATTTACACAAGCAGGAAGAAAAGGTCAACTGTTTTTAGAAAAAAATACCTTTAAAACTGTCGCACTTGGAACTTGAAACTAAGTCTTAAGAATTCACAACATCTTTATAATTCAGTAACCATTCGGTACTCCACCTGCTTTCGCAGTCTCAATTGAGGCAACTGTATATGAGTTGCCCAGAAGCTATTGGCGATTGGCAAAAAAATCAATGCGTTTGTTAATGTTTAACCGAAAACGCTTTTTTGGGTCATTTCGACGAGTCGAAGAAATCTGGAAGCACATCAATACCTGTACTTCAACAAAATTGAAGCCTATGGTAATCACATTACAGCTAAACAAAACTTGCCGCTTAAATCCTCAAAAATTGAGGGCAACAGCGAATAGTTAAAAGCAAATAGCTGAATTGTCACGAAAAAAACATGTAAATTATTAACGTTAATAAACATAATAGAATTATCTTGACAATCCTTTGCGATTAGTTTATATTTATTACCATTATTAAACAATTTTCAAAGGGACATGACCTTTTGGAGATTTACTACACACTTAAGTTCGGGAGTTCCCGAGCGCACTTCACGTTGATTTTCTACGACCAAGTTGA
Organism: Candidatus Zhuqueibacterota bacterium; assembly: GCA_029262005.1. Classification (GTDB taxonomy): domain Bacteria; phylum Zhuqueibacterota; class Zhuqueibacteria; order Oceanimicrobiales; family Oceanimicrobiaceae; genus JAJDAG01. The sequence continues at coordinate 16,553 of JAJDAG010000041.1, forward strand.
CACGCTCAGTCCCATGGAAAGGAGCACAAACCGTTAACGCAGAGATCAGGCACCGATTATGAATACCCTATTAGAATGTAAACTTCGTACAAGTCTGGCCGGCTTAGTTTTATTTTTGCACATGCTATCGCCGGGAGCCGGACTGTTTGCACAATGGTCCAAAGATGCATCCCGCAACAACACCATTGCTACGCTGGACATCAGTTCGCAACAAAAAGCCGTTATTGCCAGTGATCGGCAAAACGGTGCAATCATCCTTTGGGAAGACACTCGCAACGGTAGTGTTGATGTTTATGGCCAACACATTCTTGAATCTGGCGAATTCGGCTGGACTCCGAATGGAATCGAAATAGCTGTCGGTGACAGCATGCAGCAAGCGCCGGGCATTGCCGTAACCGATACCGGAACTTTTTTTGTTGCCTGGCTGGATGAAAACAATATTGTTTCAGACATTCATGTGCTCTTGCAGGCATTTCGCAGCAATGATGCCGGTAAAATCTGGAATGCTGCGCGGGTTGTGCACCAGGGTGACAATTCTCCTCCCCGCGTTATGTTGAGTGGAAGCGGTGAAATAATCACAGCAACATATCTAAGCGCTAGATTTGATGATGTAATCAGTTTTCAGATTACCGATGCCACAGGCCAGCCTCGTTTTTTTCCTGAACAGGCAGTGGCCAATGACAGTGCCAAAGGGCGCCAGCCGAGAATTCAGCCGGCGGTAACCACAGCGCTAAATGGTGGGGTTATGGCGGCCTGGACCGACAGCAGGGCAGATTCTGCTATCTATGTGACCGGCATTCATCCTAACGGAACCAAGTGGACAGAAGGTGATAAACGCTTGAGCGAATCGGCGGCATTCGCTACATACCCTGTCATCACCTCAGACGGTCAGGCGGGCGCCCTGATAGCATGGATTCAACCGGTGCCGGGTGCTGAAGACGACATGGTAAGAGTCACCCGCATAGATGAAACCGGCAATCCTGTCTGGACGATACAGGTAGTTGAACTTACAACAACCACAGGCAGAAAAAAGAACCTGCAGATTGCCTCAGACAATCGCAACGGCGCTTATCTGGTTTGGACAAACCTGAGTAACCCCAACGCCAAACTATACGCGCAACGCATCAAAGTTGATGGTGAGGCCTGGAGTAGCGATGTTGCCCTTTCCAACGCGGTGGGCGCACAGCTTAGCGCCAACGTGTCTAATAATGGCGGCGGCGACCTCCTTTGTGCCTGGCAGGATGATCGCCACGGAGAGCCCGACATTGTGGCTCAGGCGGTTGACTCAACCGGCGCCTTGATTTGGAATGCAGATGGCGTTGAGGTGTCCATTGCAGCAGGTGTTCAAGCACAACCGGTTTTAACAAATGATGGCCTTGGCGGCGCCATCATCACCTGGCAGGATGAGCGCAATATCACACGCGACATTTACGCTCAACGAGTGAGTATTACCGGTGAATTAGGTGAATTCAGGCGTGTGGCTATTTCCAATCCGACCACGGTAAGTGAATGGGAAATTGGCAGCGCGCAAACCATACAATGGCAGGCATCGGCCGAAATAGAAAGCGTCCGCATTGAACTTTCGCGGGATGGCGGTCAGTTTTTTGAAGTCCTGCTTGATGGACTGGACAATATCAACCCGGCAGGCAATCAAGCAACCGTTCAAATCGTTAGCGGCCCGCCTTCAGAGCAATGCGTTTTGAGAATCAGCGCGACGCGCACACCATTTATCAAAAATACCAGTCAAACCTTCAAAATTACAAACACTACCGGGCCGCTGATTTCACACGATGCTGTGACCACAGCCGATGCCGGCGAAGAACTAAACATCACGGCAGGCGTACTTGACCAGAGCGGTGTGCAGGATGTGTCACTGGCTTACATCGTTGGCGGCAAGAACACCTTTATTTCGACAAACATGAGTGAAGGCGATGCAAGCATTTACACCGGGGTTATTTCGGCCGAGTCTGTAACAGAGCGCGGCTTGCGGTACTTCATCAAAGCAACGGATACCATCGGTGCCATCACTTATTCGGACACATTTGATGTGGCTGTGCGTTTCACAGCAGGCACGTTGACCAAACAAATTGCACTCGGTGCGGAGCAATCTGCTTATCGAATGATCTCTGCACCCAACGCGCTCGCGCAGCCTTTGGTCGATTCTGTTTTTACCATTTCCAATTTCGGTGTTTATGACACCACCAGTTGGCGCCTGTTTGAATATCGCAATGAAACCAATGTTGAAAGAGATTCTGCAACTGCAGCATCCTTCCTGTTCAATCCGGGACAGGCCTACTGGCTGATTTCCGGCAGCACCCGGGAAGTGAACTTCGGGCGTGGAGCCTCAGTGCCAACCGGCAGCACTTTTCCAATCACACTTAGTCCCGGATGGAACCAGATCGGCAATCCGTTTACATTCGCTGTCGCCTGGGAAGACATTGCCGCTGCAAACGCAAGCGCAATTATCAGCCGCCCATCGCTGTTCCGTGGCTCCTACATTATTCCCAATGTCATTGATCCTTTTGCAGGATACTTTCTTTTTAATTTTGGCGACCAGGACATCACCCTGCATATCCCGGCAAAAGAATTTGTTGACCTCGGCAAGTCCGTGGCCAAAAACACAGATGGTTTGCAGTGGGAAATACAAGTCAAAGCCTATTGTGAAGGCGCCATGGATGAATATAATTTCGTCGGCATTCATGACAATGCAGCCGCAGCCTGGGACCTAAACGACCAGCCGGAACCGCCGCCCATTGGCGCATTTGTTTCGCTCTACTTTCCGCAGAAGGACTGGGAGCGATTTGCAAATAATTACACCACCGATTACCGTGGGCAACTGGATCGTGGACAAACCTGGGCGTTCGAAGTTCGCAACAACATTGCCAATTCCGAGGCACGGGTTGAAATCGCGCCGGAAGCATTGCCCGCCAATTTGAAGATAACCCTGCTGGATGAAAACCTGAATGTAAGTCAGGACTTGCGCGACAACCCGGTTTACACATTTCCCACAGGCACTTCCGTGGCAACTAAAACGCTGAAACTTGTTATCGGTCAACCGGAGTATGTTTCAGAAGTCCTGGCAAAGGCCGGGGTTGTACCCACGCAGTTTGAGTTGGCGCAGAACTTCCCAAATCCGTTTAACCCCACTACCTCGCTGCGATATGCACTTCCGAACAATGAAAAAGTCACTTTACGCATATTTGATGTTCTCGGCAGAGAGATTTTGAAACTCGTAGATGGCGTTGAACAAAAAGCCGGATTTCATATCGTCAACTGGAATGGTCGCAACAAGGCTGGCCTGCCGGTGGCAAGCGGTTTGTATGTTTATCACATCACCGCGGGCAAGTTTTCGCAAGCAAGAAAAATGCTATTGGTCAAATAGAATTTAAAAATATACAACAAAATTTTCTCTTATGGAGAACCCTATGAAACAGCTGACCCAAACCCTTTTGAGCCTGCTAATGCTTGGTCTAATCACTGGCAATACACCTGCTCAGGAATTAGAGAGGCAGGAGACAACCAGGCAGCACGAGCAAGTTTTGACGCAGGATGGCTATGACAAAACATCGCCTGCCGTGGTGAAAATTGTCTCAGATGCCGGACGCAAAATCGGCGCAGGCGTACTACTTGCCGTGCACAACGACGATATTGGTTTTGTTTTGACTTCCTACAGTATGGTTGCCGGCAGGGACAAAGTTGCCATTATTTTAAGAAACTATCCAGATGCGCTACTCGGCCAGGTGGTCGACAAATGGATCGACTTTGATCTCGATCTTGCCATTGTCGGAATCAAAGATTTTCCTGCCGGGCAGCCTATGATCACCCTTGGCCCTGATAGCAAATTGGACAGCAGCAGAGTAGTGACTTCTGTCTCGCATGCCGAGGATGGCGACTGGGTGCCGATTCCAACCAAAATTAAGGCTGCCGATGAACGTGGCTTTGCCTTCCGGCTGAACGAAACAGCCGACTCTGAAGGTGCGCCTATCCTGAACAACGACGGTTACATGGTAGGAATGACGGTCAGTGATGACGCCACCTCAATCGCCGAGTTCCCATCTGATTTTGCCGTGCGCTCCAGCATGATAAAGCCGATTCTGAAAGAGTGGTTTCAAGGCGTTGAATTAAAACAGAAATGGCGCGAAAAAAGTGCCGGTATTGCCACCTGGATTTGGGCAGTTGGCGGCAGTGTTGTCAGCGGTACGGTCGCAACTGTTTTTGCCATTTCCAACGGTAATGATGGTGGGCCGAAAAACTTGCCAAGGCCACCACAGCCACCGACCACAGGACAATAAAACCAAACCTGAGCACCCCTTCCGGGGGCTCAGGCAAACTAAAATAGCAACAAAACATTGAATGGAGAAAATGTAACACACAAAGGCCTGCTCTCGCTCGAATACATAGCCGAAAACTACTGGAACCAGAATATCTCCCGAAAAGTGGGCCTGAGGCTATTATGATGTTCAAACATGTGGTTCATTTGCAAACATGAACCTACAAAGTTATCCCACATCAACAAAAGAGCGACCATTATGGATGAACTGAAAAATTCAATGCCACTTGAGAACACTCTCAGGGAGAAACAAACCAACGATCTTCTGCTTGACCGCCTGAACATAATTGGCGAAAAAGTTGCATCCAATGCCAGCATAGGGGAAATTTTGCAACAAGTAGCAAACTGCGCCGCAGAGGAACTTGGGGCTGATCCTGTCGTGCTTTACCAATGCAAACAAAACAAGGCAACATTCGTGGCGCCCCCCATCTACGCCGGCAAACTGATCCACCAAGTCAAAAACGCTGGGGTATCTCCTTTCAAAGGCACCACCTTTGCAGAGTTGATTCTTGCTGAAGGGGAGTCGTTACACTTTGAAATGAAAGATGATATAGACGAGCATATTCGTACGAGTTGGTGCAAACAGAACAACACGGCCTATATTCCCAACGAATGGTTTCACGACCGTGAAGGGATTCAATCCATGGCAGCTTTAATTTTAAAGGCTGGTGAAACCAAAGTTGGTCTGATGTTTTTGAATTATCGCCAACCCCACAAATTCTCCGAATCAGTGAAAAAACGGATGAATACTTTTGTCGCTTACGCAGCCGTTGCTATCACCAATTCCAGGCTGATAGCCAGGTTGAATGACGACCACTCATATTTAAAACGAATCATAGATCGATTGCCGGATCCGGTTTTTGTTACTGAAAATAAAAAGATAAACGGGCAATTGGTTTGGAGAATCAAGGTAGCCAACCGCGTCGCCCATCAACTGTTCGGCTATGACTTCAGTACCAACGAATTCGCTGATAGAGACGCCCGCCTGTTGCTGGGAGGCGATCTGGATAAGTTAAAACAGGCATTGCAAAAAGCCAATGGTGAGGTTACAGATCTCGAATTGAGCATGCAGCATTCTGATGGACACCGCATTCCTGTGAGCATCTCAACTTCTGTTTTAATGCGGAACAAGGAAAACGATCATGTTACGAGTGCTATTTGCGTTGCAAAAGACTTGGCAACAAAAAACCGATTGGATTATCTCAACCGTGCCACACTATCATTACTCGAAGCGAGAAGCCTCGAAGCTGCTTATGACATCATCTTTGAAAACCTGAATAATATTGGTTACAAAAAAGGGATGCTTTCCCTCGTAGGTGAAAAGACAAAGATAATTTCCGGAAAGCGAGCGATTGGCAGAAATTGGCATGATTTGCTGGACAAAACCAACGTGCCCCTGAAAAGCGGCAATGTGCTGGCACAAGTTGTTAAATCCGGCACACCCAGATTAATAAAAGATTGTACAACCGACCCTAGTTGCAATCATGAATTGACGCAACAGGCCGGCATTAAATCGCAGTACATCATACCCTTAAAGATTCATGAAGAGGTGATTGGTACCCTGCAGATAGACTTAACAGACAAGCAGAATTTTTTGTACGGAGACAAACATCACCTTACAGAAAGTCTGAATGTCTTGTCAGCCTTTGCCAATCAGGTGGCTGTGGCCATTGAGTCAAACAGATTAAAAGCAAAAGCCAACAAGTTGCAACGATCTTTGGCTGATGTCGGTCACGAGTTTCGCTCGCCGCTACACAACATCATCACGCAATTGGGGGGCCTTAGCTATTACCTGAAGAAAAAATACGGTCAAGATCAGAAAGTGCTTGATGTTGTAAAAATAATAGAGGAAGAAAGCTTCCGCGGTGATCGCCAGATGAAAAATGCACTTTACTCATCTGAAAAGTCAGTCGACAGCATGGGCCAGCATTTGGAAAAACACAGACTCAGTGTGACCATCCAACAATGTGCTGCCCGGTTCCAGATAACCGCTAGAAATCGGGGTATTAGCATTGTCGTACGTGATAATATTAAAAAAATACCACCCTTTTCTTTTGACATAATGCAAATAGAGCAGGTGTTCACCAACCTTATCGACAATGCCGTCAAATACTCGCACGAGAGGCAGACGGTTGAGATTCAAGGCGAAGATCATGGTAGAAAAATTGAAATATCAATAAAGAATACCGGCCTGGGTATCCCCGAAAGATCCTATACACAAATATTTGAAGGGTTCAGTCGCAGTGATGTACTGGACTCTACGCGCTTCATCCCGGGGACCGGTCTTGGCTTAAAAATCGCAAAAAACTTTGTTGAACAACACAAAGGGAAAATATGGGTTATTAGTAAACCCCTTTCACAACGCGGCAAGACAATGAATTATGAAGGATATCTTACGACATTTTTTGTCCTCTTGCCGAAAAACCCCATGGAGTATTAGCTTGTCCAAACGCATTCTTTTTGTCGATGATGAGCCGCTGAGTGTTTCGGCCTATTTTGAAATTTTAGAGGACCAGAACATTGAAATAGACCTTGCAGAAGACGGAAACCAGGCCATTAACCGCCTTCAATCCCAAAAGTATGACCTGGTTGTCCTGGATGTTCAATTTACACCCGGGGAAATGATGGGTGAAAACATCGAACCGCGCAGGGCCGGCGCTGAACTTTTGGCTCTAATACGCAAAAACAAAATTGTAGATTTGTCCACGCCGCCCAATGTGCCCATCCTGATTCTTACCGCGGTTATGGATCAACGATTGCTGGAAGAGATAAAGGATTTGAAGGTTGACGGTCTCTGCTCAAAGCCAATTGTTTTTCAAAAAGTTGTGGAAACAGTAACCAGATTACTGGGAATTGAACCTGCTTCATAGTCAGAGTTACGCCAAAAAGCTCAACGGCTCGGGGCAATGGCAGTGAAATTTGAGTTTGGCTGCATCTGCAAAATTGCCAGACTCAAATTTTCAACACGACACTTTTTACGGATAGGAGGGAGTTTATGGAAACAGCTATCATTTTTTTGGTTTTTTTCGGAATAATACTCTTAGTGTTTGTTATTGCAGCGGCTATTTTTGGAATACGAACCGTCCCGCAAGGCAGTATGTATGTTGTTGAAAGGTTCGGAAAGTTCAAGAGAACCCTTGAGCCGGGCCTAAACTTCATCCTCCCCTTCATGGATGTCATCGCTCACAAAGTGCCGACTAAGGATTTGGTTTTGGATATTCCCAAACAGGATCTTATCACCAGAGATAATGTCGTTCTTCTCGCGAATGCCGTGTCATATATCAGAATAATCCATCCCGCCAATTCGGTTTACAGAGTTGATAACTACCAAAATGCCATCCAAAATTTAATTCAAACGTCGCTGCGGGCCATTATCGGTGAAATGAGTCTTGATGATGCGCTGTCATCAAGGGAAGAAATTAAAATCAAACTGCAATCACAAATTTCTGATACGATTAGAGATTGGGGTATTGATTTAAAAACCGTAGAAATTCAGGATATTAGCCCCTCCGAAAGCATGAAAAAATCCATGGAGGAAGAAGCATCGGCCGAAAGACACCGGCGAGCCATTGTTACACGCGCAGAGGGTGAAAAAGAAGCCGCTATTCTCAATGCAGAGGGTCGCGGCGTGGCCGCCAAACTCGATGCCGAAGCCCGCCTTGTAACCGCCAAACTCGATGCCGAAGCCCGGCTTGAAGCCGCCCGACTCGACGCACAGGCAAAAACCATTCTAGCTGATGCGAGTCAGGCGGCAATTCAGTATGTTTCTGAAGCCATTCAAGGCAATGAACTGCCTGTTATGTTTTTGCTGGGAGAAAAATATGTGGAAGCCGTCAAAGAAATCTCCACCTCGGGAAACGCCAAAATTGTAATGTTACCAGCCGATATTCCGGCTGCGGTGAAAGGTGTTATGAGCCAGCTTAATAAGTAAAAATGGGCACAACATTTGTGTCGATTTTCGTGCATAGAGGTTTACTTTCTGCCAACTCCGAGAATCTGAAAAGGGCTACACGTAAATCTGTTTTCGGCAGACAAGTCCAAGACAGACGCAGAACCCGATCCCTAAACTTTTGCCGTACGGCCTCTAAACCTTCCTCATATCAGAACCACTCCAATTAACGCCAACACTTTCTTCCGGGAACGCATGACTTGCTCAGACTTGGAGCATTGCACCCCCACTCTTTTTGCCTGATATCACCACTGCTTTATCTTCAGGAACTCACCAACTTAAATTGCACTGGCATAGATACCCACACGCGGATCTTGCGATCCCGTTGTTTCGCCGGCAACCAGCTCACTTTTTGCAAAGCGCTCAGCGCAGACTCCTCAAAACCCATATTCGCGGGCTTTGCCTGGATCACTTCCGAGCGCTCGGCTTTGCCGTCTACACCGACCAGCACCTTCACAAAAACAACGCCTTCAAGACCCGCAGCTCGTGCAACCCGCGGGTACTTCAAGTGCTTCGAAAGCGCTTGCAAACCGCCAACAATTTCAGGTGGTTCATCATAAGCAACAAAAATATTAGCGTCATCGTCTGGTGGCGCTGGCGGCGCCGGAATATCACTTAGATCAATTTCAGTGGATGCGATGGTCATGTCTTCAGGCACATCCTCAGACTCGGTCGGGATGGGAACACTTGGCCGTGGTGGCGCCGGCGGACGATGAATCTGTTCCGTCGCCGGGATATCTGCCACTTCTATTTTGATGTCCACCTGCTGCGGCGCCACAGTGGATAAGGAGAAAAGCCGTCCCACCTGTGCTGTGCCGATAACCAGTGTGAGAGCAAAAATGGAGCAGATCTCCACTGTTTTTCTATAAGCCAATTTTAAGTTAGCCTGATCTCGTTTTTGCCGCACAATATTCATTCCAGTCATTTTTTCGGAAAAATACTGCCTCGTTTTGCGGTCTAAGGCACTTTCTTTTTTCTCTTGCTGCAGGTGTTGAAACAACCCTTTATTTCGAAACATACTTTGCACTCCTTTATGCTATAAAACCTGAACTTCTAATTTTACTTCGAGTACGGCTGGTTGTCAGCAGGGTTTCAACAATAGAAATAAATCTTGAATTCTGCTTCTGGTTTTATAGCAAAATAAACGCAATTCGTATGCACAAAAGTACCTGACCCAAGAATAAACCAGGACAACAAACCAACTTGCAAAATCCGTGGCAACCAAACTGAGCGCTCGTTGCTCTGACGCCTGTCCTTGTAGCTCTGTTGCAATTCATAAGTTCTCATTACCATTGCGCCCAGCAACCGGCCTGCTCGTTCCCAAAAGCAATCGACAAATATTAAGTTGGAAGGTGGCCATTTTCTATTGACACAGTATATTATATTTATTATATTCAGCCTTGTTTTAACTATGGTACTGAGGGTATAGCTCAGCCGGTAGAGCAGCGGCCTTTTAAGCCGTTGGCCGAAGGTTCGAATCCTTCTACCCTCACACACATTGCGCCGTTAGCTCAACTGGCAGAGCAGGGGCCTCTTAAGCCCAAGGTTCGGGGTTCGATTCCCTGACGGCGCACAGACCTAAGTCTTCATAAAATACAAAAAGGCTCTCGATTTCGAGAGCCTTTTTGTTTGGGGGTATTTTCAAAGTTACCCAAATTCAGACGCAATGGGCGGCTGTCCGGGAATGGAGCCCGGCCACATTCCCTTCGGCCAAACTTCTTTCCACTCTTCGTCACCCAGCTTAACATCCGGGATTTTTATGAACGCTTCGTCTTTGGGGGGAATTCTATAGCCATTCGCCTTAAAGGCCTTGCCAAAGTGATTGAGTTTGGGAATAATTATATGACAGGAACTGCAAGAGGTCTGGTATCTTCTGGCAAATGCAGGGATGGCATAAGACGGGGAATCCAATGACAGAAACACTATGACAAAGATGGTTGACGCCATAATGAAGAGAATTGTTCTTGGTCGAACTCCAGAAAATAAAAACACCGTCATCCCTCTTTTCATAAATTTTTCTCCCTGCGAACCGGCTAACGCAGAGTATGTGAGCCGCTCGGATGTGAATCACCTGATGCCATGAATAAACAAGACTTTAAGCATATGGCAGAAATAAAGTCACACAGCTTCAGCACCTTCGTGCTCAGCACAAAAGTTAGCTGCTCCCCTGGAGATCATCAGGCTCTATATGAACCACAACATCCTCGATCTGTAGTTTCGAATTAAATAAATGGTCTTTGACGTGGTGACCAATTTCATGACCTTCTCTTACTGGAATATTTCCGTCAACAATAATATGTATATCCAGTAGGAGACTTAGTCCGCTTTTTCTAATACGACATTTCTCAACACCGACCACACCGCTAACATCTCGCGCAATTCTTCTTACCGTCCTTTCAATTTCCTCTGGAACTGCTGCATCCATGACTTCGTCTACCGCGGGACGAAGCAAGCGGATGCCGTTGTAAACAATTATGCCACAGGCAATGAGTGCAGCCCAATCATCCGCGCTTTCGTAACCCTTACCACCAATTAAGGCAATGGTGATGCCGATAAAAACAGCCAAAGATGTAATGGCGTCGGAACGATGATGCCATGCATCGCTTCTGAGAGAAGTGCTATTGACAGTCCTTCCGACTCTAAATACAAAGCGGTATAATGTTTCTTTGGTTATGATAACAACACTTAAAATGACCAGCGTATACCACGCCGGTGCCTGGTGAGGCGTAAGAATCTCTCGAATACTTTGTACGGAAATAAGCAAGGCAGCGCCGAAGAGAAACAGTGAAACAAACATACCGGCGAGAGACTCTGCCTTGCCGTGACCAAATGGATGGTTGCTGTCAGGAGGTTTAGCAGAAATCCGCAAACTGGTTAAAACCAGAAATGAGGACAAGATGTCAGTTGTCGATTCGATGCCATCCGCTATAAGAGCATAAGAATTGCCGACGATTCCAGTAATTATTTTTGAAATCGCCAGGACTGTATTCACAGCTATGGCAACTCCAGACGCATGTATTCCCCTGGCTACAGGTGCGCTTGTTTGTTGACTGGGTGCAAATTTGGTAGTCAGATTTGAGCTCATTGAATTATGGTTTTAGTCCCCCTGCAGTATTGCCGCTAACGAGATTGTTGAATAAGTTAAGCTTGAATTCCCCCAAAAAATTGAGAGCGCAAAACCGTTAAGCCTGATTCACTTCGATTATACCGAGCGGTTTTCGGGTTTTCCAAAGGCCGCGAGTGAAGTCGGGGAAATCGACCGGCCGGGATCGGTTGGCGACGGATTCCTCGGTTAAGCCGGAAACGACGGTCCAATCAACGGCGTCGTAGACATCCATATCTGTTGGCAGGCCTTTGCGCAGGCAGTAAATTAAACGAGCAAGCTCAAGATAATCTGCACCGCCGTGGCCCGCGCCGGTTGATTTAGCCTGGTGCGCCTTAATAAACGGATGCTCAAACTCTTCTGCATGGTTCTCAAGCGGCTCCCATTTGTGTGCTTCAGTTATGCCCTCAATATGAATGAGATTTCTGTGCGTCATATCACTGAAACCTTGCGTGATGCCTTTGGTGCCCTGGATGAGGTTGATCCGGCTGTACGGCCGGGGCAAATTAGTGTCGTGCACGAGATAAATCGTTTTGCCGTTCGCAGTTTGGATCAAACTGGTGTTCACATCCCCGAGTTTATAATTTGCTTTGGAAAACTGGTGATCCGGTCCAAGTGTTTTTCGGGCGTACTCCTGGAGTCCACGACTCGGTGAGCTCATCGAAACCAGGTAGTCAAAACGGTCACCGCGATTGATGTTCATGCATTGGGCAATCGGCCCCAACCCGTGTGTCGGGTAGAGGTTCCCGTTCCTGTTTATGGAATGGTAGACGCGCCATTCTTTTTCGTACAATCCACCCAGTTTCCAATGACGCAAATCATGATTATACGCGCCTTCAGCATGTAAAAGTTCGCCAAGCAGGTTCTTTCTGACCATATTAAGAATCATCATTTCAGGGCGCATGTAACAGACATTTTCCAGCATGACACAGTGCTTGTTGTATTTCTCCGCCGTTTCAACCAATTCCCAGCATTCGTCAACGGTCACGGCAGCAGGAACTTCCGTCGCCGCATGGCTGCCGGTTTTCATCGCTTCAACACAAATAGGCACGTGCCATTCCCAGGGTGTGGCGGTTACAACCAGATCGAGTTCTTCCTCCGCACACATTCTTTTGAAGTCATATTCTCCACGCGAATATCCTGTTGGTTTTGCTTTGCCAGCCTCAACCGCCAGGCTTTGCATTTGTGTGACTTTTTCCGTCACCGTATCGCAGATGGCGCGCAGCTCAACGCCCGCAATTCTCAGCAAACTTTGAATGTGGCCACTGCCCTGATTGCCGACGCCCACCATCCCAACTCGCACTGTTTCCATCGGTTTGACTACCGGTACTCCCGGAGCGGTCTGAAGCGCTCTGGAACAGGCTGAAAGGCTGACACCGGCCATGGAGGCCCCCAGGCCAAGAGTAGTTCCCATCTTAAGAAAGTCCCGGCGACTGAAATCATCTTTCGTATCAGGTTTGTCGTTGGTCATGTTCGATCCTTTTGAGTTTTCTTTGAGAAAGTTAATTAGGGCGCTTTTGCTGTCAAAACGCGAATCCCTTGAATTCCCGCTTCAAATAAGCTTTGACAACGCCAATGTCATCGCGATTAGTGAGATCTATTATGTGTTCACTTACTGGAATTGCATACACGGATTCAGGATAGTCACGCGCCAGCGCCACAACAGTGGCTGGCAGCTCTTTTTCCAATCTAACTGGGTGAAGTGGTATATTCTCAAGATAGGGAAAGATGGCATCATAGTAAAGTCGAAACAAATTCATGCTGACACCGACGCGTCCCGCTGCGTCGATAGCCTGCGCCAGCGCCTCAGGTCCCGGCTTTTCAATAATGTCCAGCAAATAGCTGTTTTCATTCTTTTGGATAACGGAGAAAGCTTCGATTTTTGACTGAGCAAACTGTAGCGCAGATCGGTCGTAATCGACCAGGGCATTTTCATGGCAGCAATCGGACATCAGCTTGAATGCTCTTTTCGAGTACAGATTGTCGCCATTGCAGACGGTGAAAGAGTGACCGCGCCAGTCGGAGCGACATAAGAGCGCCTGATGCAAGGCGTCTGCCGTGCCCAGCGGGCTGGTCCTGTCGGGCGGGATTTCCTGAACCGCGTAAGATATGGTTAATCCGCGAAAATGATTGCCGCGTTCTTTTTCCCCGTAGTGATTTCTGATTGCTCGATCGTTCGCACCAACTACGAGCACAATGTCTTGGTAGCCGGCCTCCCGGGCATTGAAGAGCAGGTAATCCAGAAATGGCCGATTACCCTCTCCAACACCCAGCATTGACTTCGGTTTAGCGAGTGCCTGGCCTGGTAGCGGATCTTCCTCTCCGGGCGCTTGATGTGCTGAATTCTTCATTCGTGAAGACATGCCGGCTGCCAGGATAACCAAGCGATCTCCGCTCATTGACCCATTCCGTTGTTCACAGCGGTTTCAATCCTAACGCCTTCGTCAACTTGAACAACAAAACTTTTGCCGCCGACGCGTTCAATGGCAGCAGCAACTTCGTGAGGATTGTTCGGGGCGTACGCGAACATGCAGCCGCCGCCGCCGGAGCCGTTTATTTTTGCACCCAGCGCACCTGCAGAGAGCGCAGCATCGATCATGCGATCAATCTTGGCAGTGGATATTTTCAGTGTGTCGCGAAGAATTGCCTGGTGCTCGTTTAAAAGCTGTCCAACTCGGGTTCGGTCTATATTCCCATGTCGCAAAGCTGCCTTCGCCGCCAGGGTAATCTGGTGATTGCGCCAGGTCCCGGCCAGCAAGTCGTATTTTTCGGAAGTGAGCTTATTTTGCAGTTCAGCCATTCGTTCGTTGTTTATCAAGCGCAGTGAAAAACCGGCATCGCTCCGGGCCAACTGGTTTAAGATCTCAATTACACCGTGCTTAACACGCGCGAGAATCAGTTTGGTTTCCTTAGGCTCGCCGGAATCGCCAAGCACAAAGTTGCCGAGGTTAGCGTGCAAACGTTGCGCTCGAACACTCGGAGCGAATTCAAGAAAAATGATACGGCCGAGTGCCGATGTGTACTGATCCATCATACCGCCCGGCTCTGAAAACTCGACGACTTCGGCCTGATGGGCAAATTCAGCAATTTCTTCGGGCGAGAAATCCGGTCGTTCATCGCTAATTTGGGCCAGGAACTTTATCCACGCAACGACCAACGCGGAGGAACTGGATGTTCCGGCGTTGATTGGAATTTCACCTCGAACCGAACATTCGCAACCTTGCGAAAAGTGCAACCCTTTCCGGTGGAGAACATTGAGCGCACTGCGAAAATAATCCCGTTCTTTTTGATAGGGCAAGTTTTTTCCATGGGGCAATTGCTCTACCGCCCCGATGTCCGGCAGGTCCAGATAGATTGTCTTGTCATCATTCGGATGGCCCGTAACCGAGAGTCGCAGAGAAATGGCGCAAGCGATGACCGGCAAGTTCAGGTAATCCTGGTGCTCACCGAAAAGGCAAATCCGGCCAGGGGCAGAAACCTGCAATTGTCCGATTGGCGAATTCATAAAGGCTGTTTCTCAATATTTGCCCACTTCCTGCTCTAAGAAAAGTTAATTCTTTTGGAAAATTTTGCAAGCAGAACCGCCGAGACGGCAGCCACTACGCTGGTTACTACTGCCGGCATCAAATTGGCATAAAGCCAAAAACCTGTAGAGAAGAGCAGTGAATAAACGAAAGTTATGCCGAAGAAAACGGCCAGTAGTGTTGACGGAACATCGCTTTTTTCGTCTGAATAGACCGGAAGTTCATCCCCCGCACGCCGGGCTTCTGCCAGTACTTTTTGCCAGCCCGGTCCATCGGGCTTAATCTTGCGATAGAAGGCGAGCAGGGTTTCTTGGGCCGTGGGTTTGGTTAGAACCGTCACCAGCACCCAGCCGAGAGTCGTGACCGAAACGCCGATGACCAGTTTCTGCCACTCGATCAGCGCCGGTAAACCCAGGCTCGCGTGAATAAATTCAAAATAGACAGCAATCAGAAATGAAATGATCATGGCGGAAATTTCGCTGGCTGCATTAATTCTCCACCAAAACCAACGCAACAGAAAAAGCAATCCTGTGCCGGCGCCGATCTGTAATAGAATATGAAATGCTTGCACGGCATTGCTCAAAAGTAGTGCAAGCATGGCGGCCAGAACCATCAACGCCAGCACAGTGCCTTTGCCAACGAAAATGAGCTGCTTTTCCGTCGGTTGCTCATTAAGAAAACGCCTGTAAAAATCATTCACAACATAAGACGCACCCCAGTTCAGGTGGGTTGAAATGGTGGACATTACCGCCGCGATCAACGAAGCGATCACCAGGCCCAGCAAGCCGGACGGTAAAAAGGTAAGCATGGCAGAATATGCAAGATCGTTTTTGATGATGTCCGGTGAAATGTGCGGGAAGGCATTCCGTAACGAGGCCAAGTCCGGAAAGACAACAAGAGAGGCCAAGGCAACCAATATCCAGGGCCATGGCCTCAGCGCGTAATGTGCAACATTGAAAAACAGCGTGGCGCCAACCGCGTGTTTTTCGTTCCGGGCAGCAAGAATTCGCTGGGCCACATAGCCACCGCCGCCGGGTTCCGACCCCGGATACCAGACGCTCCACCACTGCACTGCAAGCGGAATAATGAACACGGTCAAGAGCAACGACGTGTCCGAAAAATCGGGGAGAATTGAGATTTTGCCCTGCACATTAGGATGTGAAATCAGGCTCGCTAAACCGCCCACCTGAGGCAAGTTGACAATCACAATTGCTGCCCAAACAGATCCAACCATAGCAATTATGAACTGGATGAAATCGGTAATCAGCACACCGCGAAGTCCGCCGAGCATGGTGTAGGTAACGACCACCACTGACGTGACAAAAATTGTTTCAAATGGCGAAATTCCCAACATGACTCCGCCTATTTTGATTGCGGCCAAAAGTACAGCCGCCATGATCACAACATTAAAAAAGACACCGAGATAAAGTGCCCGGAATCCGCGAAGAAAAGTCGCTGCTTTGCCGCTGTAGCGCAATTCGTAGAACTCGATATCGGTCAACACCTCTGAGCGGCGCCATAATTTTGAATAAATGAAGACGGTTACCATGCCGGTCAATAAAAATGCCCACCACAACCAGTTGCCGGCCACTCCGTGCTGTCTTACCAGGTCGGTTACCAGGTTTGGTGTGTCCGCCGAGAAAGTTGTTGCCACCATTGAAACCCCGAGGAGCCACCACGGCATATCTCGACCAGAGGCAAAAAACTCAACGGCATTGCTTCTCGCTTTTTTGGCAACGCTGAGTCCGACAGCGAGTGAAATCAGAAAAAAACCGCCGATTGACAGCCAGTCGATAAATTGCAGCTTCATGGTCGCACCTTAAGAATCGTTTTTAAAATTTCAATGGTCTGATTTAGGGACTTCAGAACCCGCTTGCTTTGGTCTGTCTCTCTAACCGGTTTTTGCTCACGAGCCATGGCTGTGCACAGCATTCGCCACCGGTTGAACACGATTTAGGTCTTCGCACAAAGACTTATAGATATCACGGCATTGTCTCACGTGGTCCCGCAATCCGTTGGCTTCTGGAAAGGAGCTGATTGGTGGAATCGGCTCGGTGGCGGGCAGGACACCTGTGCTTGAAAGAACGCGCTCATAAAGATGTTTATGTCGACCTTCCAGGTTGTCGAGATCAATATCCGTTCTGGGCTGCCAGGACAGCAATTCGGGAGAAAAGCGTAGCTGCAAGCGCTCGAACACTTCTGCAATGACTTTTTCGGGCTCATTTCTAAAATCGCCGGCATCAACGATTATGTAGGGGATGCCCCGGTCTCGACATTGTTGAATTTGTTCAGCAAGCAGTTGCCAACCCGTTTCAATTAAGGGGAAGTTGCAGTCTTGTCCGGCCTCGATTTTTTTGCGTACTCTGGACGCAATGTTGAGCCGCGGATCTCTTATCATGAAAACGACCGGAGACATTGTCAGAGAAACGAGCAAGTCAAAATACTTGCCCACCTGGTAGGGCATTTCCTTGACGACAAGCCAGCCGGCAGCAACCCCGACTCCCGTCTCTGTTACCGGGCCGACTTCGACAGGATGCAAGAGATTCTTTCTTGCATCACCTAGATTGGCTCCATTGTAGTACAAACTTTCAAAAGGCTCATGGCAATAGTAACCGATGGCGATATGTTCCCAAAACACGCGGGCAAATGCGGTCGAGCAACACCGCGGCGGGGATGAAATGACAAATATTCTCTCGTGTCTTTCCCGGAGTTTCAGGAAACGCCTCT
Organism: Candidatus Zhuqueibacterota bacterium; assembly: GCA_029262005.1. Classification (GTDB taxonomy): domain Bacteria; phylum Zhuqueibacterota; class Zhuqueibacteria; order Oceanimicrobiales; family Oceanimicrobiaceae; genus JAJDAG01. The sequence continues at coordinate 34,186 of JAJDAG010000041.1, forward strand.
TCCAGACATCCTTAAATATCACAATAATAACCCTCCTCGTAGTTATTGACGTGCCGCATGCACCATCGATGAGTTAGTAGGTGCACTATTTCAGCTTTCCTTAGCCGGTGATTCCGGGGTAACAAAGTAGCAATGCAAATGGTGGCGCCTATTGTTTATCTATTTGTCAGAGCGCTTGTTGAGCACCTTATAAAAAACAAGAATGAGCACACTTATTGCCAAAGACAAATAGCACAAGGGAAATCCCGTATCACTGAGCGGACAGCTATCGCCTTTAATCATTTGCAGCAGAGTGCCTGCAGCAGCAATCAGAAAAACGATTATCCATCCAAAGATAAATAGCTTGTCTCTATTCTTTTTGCTAAGCCCGATTTGGCTAGCGGCCATCGCGCAATAGCCGGCAGCCACTAAAAAACATATGGGTAGTCCGTTGAAATCGGGGCAGGGAGATGTTCCCGTAATGGTGGTATAAGACACTGATAGCGCACCATATAGCCCGATGGCCAACAAAAGCCATAGAGCTATATGGCTGAATCGTATGTTCGGATTGGCCGGCATTAGAACTGAACCGTCGTATTAGTGAAACTGCCTTGTCGCGATTCTTGAGTCCCATCAAGGTAGCCAACACTGACAGCCGTAGCATGCCCATTACCAAGCCCGAAAATCTGCACGTGTGATTGGTCCGAGCACAGGCCCTCTCCAGAAACATAATCTCTACAAATTACTTTCCCGCCGGCAAGCGTGACCGTTATTTTCGCCCCAACTGACGCAATATTATCTGGTAATTTAACTTTCAAATAGTTGGCATTGCCGCCCTGATTAATAAATGCTTTAGATCTACCGGCGATATTAACGTGCACCAAATCCGGGTAACCATCATTATTAAAGTCAGCAGTGATTGGCGAAATACCATACTCGTAGTTGATAATTCCACTCTCTTTGCCGGTTGCAGCAAACTCACCTGATTCTGTCTGCATTAAGAAACGTCCCGGTAATTTTAGGAAAGGAATTTGATGCGGTGGAAAGCCAATATAGTTTTCTGAGACGACCAAATCATCAAGACCGTCCAGGTTGAAGTCTTCAAATATCGCGCCCCAGGAGAACTCATAATCTGCCAGCTTGGCTTGCTCGGCAATGTCGCTAAAGGTAAAGCCGCCGTTATTCCGGAACATAATCCACTTGCGATTGAAGACCTGGTCCTCGCGCAGGTCGCCCTTGACCAGGAAACCCGGAGGCGTACTGCCAACGTTGGAAAAGAAGAAGTCTACCAAGCCGTCATTCTGATAATCAGTGACGGCAATACCCATGGGATAGCTATATTGCGATGAATTCGGGTTGCGCATATTTTTGAATGTAAGATCACCGAGGTTTTTCCAGGTTCTGACTTGCCCCGTGTCGTGGGCTACGACCAGGTCTTCGAAACCATCTCTGTCAATATCGACAAACACGCCCATGAAAGTGTTGTGTTTATAGGTCATGCCTGAAGACTCTGTGATGTCGGTGAAAGTATTGTCGCCATTGTTG
>JAJDAG010000042.1 GCA_029262005.1 Candidatus Zhuqueibacterota bacterium
TAAATTGTGTATCTTTGCTCATGGGTTAATTGCTTATAGGGCATTACGTGCTCCAGTTTGTGGTTTTGGTCAATTGCGAACTTAATATAATGCAATTAACCCATTTTTAAAACTGTCGCACTTGGAACTTGAAACTAAGGAATTATTCGCAAGAACTTTTGGATTAAAAGCTGATGGAGGTTGCATGCAATACGGTACAGTTAAAATGTGGGATTCAGGCAAAGGCTTCGGATTTATTGTTTCTGATGACGATGATGAACTTTTCGTTCATGTAATGGACCTCGGCGCTGCGGTTAAAGAAAAACGTCTGTATGAGGGGCAGCGCGTTGGTTTTGACATACGTCGCGAAATGAAAGGAGACAAAGCAATTAACGTCAGGGTGATGCGATGATTACTTTTGCGGTGCTTTCTTAGTCAAGCAGTCATATTTTACGGCTTTCACTGCGGCGCCGCAGAGTGAACAGTTTGGCTGTGTGAAAACCAAACAGGCGTTTACGCCATCAGCAGGGCTTCCGAATATTTAAGAACCGCATAATCCATCCAGCGCAAGTCTCTGAGTGGCGTCGGCTGGGCTGAGATAAACCCCATGTGTCCACCTCCCCGGGTAAAATGTAGTTTCACATTCTTGTTCTCCTGTGCATCACGAAAACTCGCCATTGGCACAAACGGATCATCGTCGCTGGCAATGATAACAGTTGGGGTGACGATGTTGCCAAGAAACTGTTTGGCGCTGCATTTTTGGTAATAGTCTTCTGCCGAACGATAGCCATGTAACGGCGCCGTGCAGATTTCGTCAAAGTCCCAAACCGTGGTATTGGCAGGGAATTCAAAGTTTGGGAAATCTGGAAATTGTTTTTGTCTTGCCAATGTCACTTCTTTTAACTGTCTGACAAAACGGTAGTCGTAAATGCGCCGGCTGGGTCGTTTCAGCTCGGCCGCACACAAGCTTAAGTTTACCGGCGGCGTTACAGAGATTGCCCCTTTTAGATTGTTTGGATATTCATCTTTACCTTCTCCAAGCAATTTGAGCAGTGCGTTGCCGCTCAGGGAAAAGCCCACAGCAACCAGCGGTGTTGACGGGTACAGTTTTGTTATCTGGTCTAAGGTAAAAGCCACATCATCACTTTTGCCGGAATGGTAGGTGTTTTTTGCCAGACCTGCGCCCGCGCCGCAGCCACGATGATTCATGCGAAATACCGTCCAGCCACGCGTTAGATAACGCGCTGCCATTCTGAGCATGTAGGGTGACTCGGCGTCACCGGCCAGCCCGTGCATCAGGACAGCTACTTTTTTGAAAGGCGCCTTGCGGTTGGCTCGGTTTTCCAGCAAGGCAAGCATATCGCCATCAGGACATTGAACCTTGTGAAGTATTACTTTCTTCGGCGGTGTCGGCCCTGCCAGATATCTGCCGGCAATGGTTTGCAGGTGGGCATTTCTGAGCAAAGGGTGTGGTTTAAATGTCTGGATATCAGCGCTAATCATGATGAAAATCTCATTTTTCGTAACTGTTCAGCTATTTGCCTTTGGTTTTTTGCCAATCGTCAACAACCAGGGGCTTCTGAGCAATTCATATACAGTTATGCCTCAATTGCGACTGCCAAACAGTTGGAGTTACCATTTTTCAAGTTGAACTACTGTAGCTTCTTTTTTATTTCAAAACAAGCGTTTTGTTTTTGATACCCTTGGGGGGTGTAGCAAACGCATGTTTGCCAATATTTCTATTGACTATTATTTTTGAATTTCATATCATAGTCACTTCTTTACTGAAGGTTCAAGACGTGCTCCATCTGAAAAATAAATCATTTGTGGAAGGTGAATTGGTTCTCATTCATATTGAGGACAACCCGGCTTTTTACGGGCGGGTTGAGGCCATATCTCCCGACATAAAGCCGAAGTGGTGGCAGGTTAAATTTTTGTTTCTGACAGTCCCATGCCAATTCACGACATGGATTTTGGATGAAGAGCAGATTCGAGGTGCCGATTTCACCATGGGCGGAACACCTATACGAGTTGAAAAGGTGACGATGCCGGAGGATGAAACGTTCTCTGAGGAGGAAGGAGAGTTGGATTCATCTGATCCGGAAAAACCTGTGAAGAAAAAGGCAACTGTCTTGTCATTGCATAAAAAAGAGTAAGTCGTGCAACTGCATCAGTCGTCCTTTATGTTACGATTGTTTTTAAATACATTATTTGATGGCCGAGTGCAGCCGGACTTGCCTGTCGTTTCAACGATATTTTTCTCGGGAATTTTTAATTCAGTGAAATTTCGGTCTAAACTAAGACTGAAATGATGTCGTTTTGAGTTTTGACACGAAAGAGTGTCTGACAAAAAACGACTATCAAGCCTCATTGCCGGCAATTGTATCTTCCTCCACTTAACTACATTTTACACCAATTTTTCTGGTGAGTAATTAGTATGTCGCAATTATTTCATCCCAGTACCAATGTAATTTCCAAGGTCACAATTTTTGGTGCCGTGCTTTTTATAGGAGGCGCCGCCTGGGTTCTTTTGGCGCTCGAACGTTCATCTTATGTTACGCAGGCTAAAGTCGTGCGTGAACAGCCTGTTCCTTTCAGTCACCGTCATCATGTGTCTGACCTTGGTATTGATTGCCGGTATTGTCACACATTTGTTGAGGAAAGCAACTTTGCTGGAATTCCTCCCACGAAAACATGTATGACATGTCATTCTCAAATTCATACAACGGCAGCCATGCTTGAGCCTGTGCGTGAAAGTTGGCGTTCCGGCGAATCGCTGGAATGGCTTCGTGTTCATGATTTGCCTGACTTTGTTTATTTTGATCACAGTATCCATGTGAAGAAAGGGGTTGGCTGTGAGACTTGTCACGGTCCGGTTGGGGAAATGGCTTTGACCTGGCGGGAGTACTCGTTGAATATGGAGTGGTGCATCGAGTGTCATCGCGCGCCGGAAAAGTTTGTCAGGCCACGGGAGTTTGTTTTTCAGGCTGGTTGGCATGCACCTGCCGGCCAGGCAGCTATTGGTGATTCGCTCGTTGCAGCGTATGATATTAACAGTTCAACAAATTGTTCAATTTGCCACAGATAGATTTGAATACATGAATAAGAACTCCGAAAAAATAGATATGGCGGCTCTGAGAGATAAGCTTGCCACTCAGCAGGGAAAGCAATATTGGCGCAGCCTGGAAGATCTTGCCGGGACTGAAGCCTTTCAAAAACTTGTTGAAAATGAGTTTTCCACAAGCCTTGATGAGTTTGGCGAGGGTTTTAGCAGGCGCCGATTCTTGCAGGTGATGGGTGCGTCTTTGGCATTGGCAGGTTTAAGCGCTTGTACCAGCCAGCCTGAAGAAAAGATTGTGCCGTATGTTACAAATCCGGAAGAAATTGTGCCTGGTAAGCCGCTCTACTATGCGACTGCTGTAATGCTGGGCGGGTATGCCGCCGGTGTTTTGGCTGAAAGCCACATGGGGCGACCGACAAAACTAGAGGGAAATCCAGAACACCCGGCGAGTCTTGGCGCTACAGATATTTACGCTCAGGCCTCTGTTTTGGGGTTGTATGATCCGGATCGCAGTCAGGTTATAAGGCGGGTTGGCCGATTTGACACTTGGGAAAACTACCTTGCGTCCGTGCAGGCCGAGCTGCAAGGGCAGCGTATTAAGGATGGCGCGGGCATCCGCATTCTGACGGAAACGGTTACTGCGCCGGCGCTGGCAAATCAAATTAGAAATATTCTGAAAGACTATCCGTTGGCCAGGTGGCATCAATACGAGCCTGCGAGTCGTGACAGTTTTAAGGCAGGCGCCCAGATGGCGTTTGGCCAATATGTAGATTGTCAATATCATTTTGAGCATGCAGATGTTGTTCTTAGTCTAGATGGTGATTTTTTTACAGGCATTCCTGGTGGCCTTGTTTATGCCCGTAAGTTTACCGGGCGGCGCAAGGCTGAGGGTGATTCGGCAGCCATGAATCGGCTTTATGCTGTGGAGAGTTCGCCGTCTCTGGTTGGTGCAATGGCAGATCATCGACTTGCCATGCGAGCAGGTGATGTCGCCGGTTTTGCTGCTTCTGTTGCTGCAGGACTTGGCATCGATGTTCCAGGAGTCAGAAATCAGGCAGTCCGTCAAAAGTGGATTGACGCGTTGGTGCGTGATTTACGGAAACATTCCGGACGATGTGTTGTGGTTCCGGGCGAATATCAAACCCCGGATGTACACTATCTTGCGCACGCGATAAACGCTGCGTTGGGCAACGTCGGCAAGACCGTGACTTACACGCAATCTGCTGAAGCCAATCCGGTCGTGCAGCTCGATTCGTTGCGCGAGTTGGTTGGTGATATGGAAAGTGGTGATGTCGATTTGCTCTTCATTCTTGGGGGAAACCCGGTTTACACCGCACCTGCTGAGTTTAAATTCGATGAAAAAATGGCCAAAGTGCATACGCGGGTACATTTGAGTTTGTATGAAGATGAGACTTCTGAACTCTGTCACTGGCATATTCCTCAATCTCATACGCTTGAATCATGGGGTGACGCACGTGCCTATGACGGCACTGCTACGATAATTCAGCCACTTATTGCACCACTTTATGGCAGCAAAACAGCACATGACGTCTTGTCTGTACTTTCGGGCCAATCCGGCAAGTCGACTTACGACATTGTTAAAGATTATTGGAAGAAGGAAATTGGTGGCGTTGATTTTGATGAACGCTGGCAAATAGCCTTGCACAACGGCACGGTTGCCGGCACAGCATTTGTCCGGAAAACAGTGCGGTTACAGCGCGCGCAAAATTTGAATGTGGAAGGGAGCAGTCCTGGAATTGAAGTTGTTTTTCGGCCGGATCCCAATATCTGGGATGGGCGTTTTGCAAATAATGGCTGGCTGCAGGAGTTGCCGAAACCATTGTCAAAGCTAACCTGGGACAATGCGGCCATGGTTAGTCCGGCAACTGCGGCAAGACTTGACCTTGAAAATGAACAAATCGTTGAAATTTCCAGTGGCGCTCAAACTGTGAAAGCACCTGTCTGGATTGTGCCGGGCCATGCAGAAGATTGCGTGACGCTTTATCTCGGCTATGGAAGGACGCGTGTGGGCCACGTGGGTAACGGCACAGGTTTTAGCGCTTATGGATTGAAGCCGGGCAGCGGTGATTGGTTTGTCGCCGGTGTGAAAATTAACAGGATAGAAGCTCATTGGCCAATAGCGAACACGCAGGAGCACGGTAGCATGGAAGGGCGCAATCTCGTTCGTTCGGCTTCTGTGGGTGAATATGAATCGCATCCGGAGATGTTCCATGAAATGGGGCATGAGCCTGGTCCCGAGATGAGCTTATATCCGCCGTTCGAATATAATGGGTACGCGTGGGGGATGGCCGTTGACTTGAATGCATGTATTGGTTGCAACGCCTGCACCATCGCCTGCCAATCTGAGAATAATATTGCCGTGGTCGGCAAAGAAGAAGTGCGTAGAGGTCGTGAAATGCATTGGATTAGAATCGACCGCTATTACGAAGGCGAGTTGGACAATCCTGAAGTGCATCATCAGCCGGTTATGTGTATGCATTGTGAAAATGCACCGTGCGAAGTGGTCTGTCCGGTAGCGGCAACAACACACAGCGACGAGGGCCTGAATGAAATGACTTACAATCGCTGCGTCGGCACGCGCTATTGTGCAAATAACTGTCCTTATAAAGTACGCCGGTTTAATTTCTTCAAATATGCTGACTACGAAACAGAAAGTCTCAAGTTGATGCGCAACCCGGATGTAACAGTTCGTTTCCGCGGTGTAATGGAAAAATGCAGCTACTGTGTGCAGCGTATCAATCTTGCCCGCATTGATGCAAAGAAAGAAGATCGCGAGATTCGTGATGGCGAAATTGTGACCGCTTGCCAGCAGGTGTGCCCGGCAGACGCCATTGTGTTTGGTAATATCAATGACGAAAACAGTGAAGTTTCCCGACGCAAATCAGAGCACCGCGATTACGGCCTGCTGGCTGAACTTGGCGTCAGGCCACGGACATCCTACCTGGCAAAACTCAAAAATCCAAACCCTGAAATTGTAGAAAGTTAATGGCAGATACGAGTGTGAAAAAAAGAGGTGCTGCAAAGGCGCCTTTCATTGAACCTGGGCATACCTTTGGTTCAATTACTGATAAAATTAGCAGTATTGTCTTAACCCGAAAAACACCGATTTTTTGGTTTGTCGGGTTTGGCATTTCTTTCATGCTGTTGAGTTTGTTGATGGTGGCAGTGGCTTATCTGGTGTTTGAAGGAATCGGTATTTGGGGGGTAAATATGCCGGTTGCCTGGGGTTTTGCCATTATTAATTTTGTCTGGTGGATCGGAATTGGGCATGCCGGCACGCTGATTTCAGCGATTCTGTTGCTGCTGCGCCAGGACTGGCGAACCTCCATTAACCGTTTTGCTGAAGCCATGACATTGTTCGCGGTAGCAGCGGCCGGGTTGTTCCCGCTTCTGCACACAGGCCGTCCCTGGCTCGATTATTGGCTGATGCCTTACCCCAACACAATGGGGCTCTGGCCGAATTTTCGCAGCCCGTTGGTCTGGGATGTTTTTGCAGTCAGTACCTATGCAACGGTTTCGTTTCTATTCTGGTATACCGGTCTTGTGCCTGACTTTGCAACGTTGAGAGACAGGACGGTAAACCGTTGGTCAAAAAGAGTTTATGGTATTCTGTCAATGGGTTGGCGTGGCTCGGCTGTGCACTGGCACCGTTATGAAACGGCTTATTTGTTGTTGGCCGGACTGGCAACACCGTTGGTGGTTTCGGTACACACAGTGGTAAGTTTTGACTTTGCAATGAGCATTGTTCCGGGTTGGCACGCGACTATTTTTCCGCCATATTTTGTCGCAGGCGCTATTTACGCCGGCTTTGCAATGGTTCTGACTTTGGCAATACCTTTAAGAAAATTCTATGGCCTGGAAGATTTTATCACCATGCGTCACTTGCAAAATATGGCTAAAATTATGCTGGCAACCGGCCTGATAGTCGGCTACGGCTACATGATGGAAGCATTTACAGCCTGGTACAGCGCCGCGGAATATGAAGAGTTTATGATTTTGAATCGTTTCACCGGCCCATATAAATATGCTTTCTGGTCACTGCTGGCGTGTAATGTTATTGCACCACAGTTTGTTTGGTGGAGCAAGGCGCGCAACAGCGTGGTGGCATTGTTTGTTATTGCCATGTTTGTCAATGTGGGTATGTGGCTGGAACGTTTTATCATCGTTGTCACCAGTCTGCATCGAGATTTTTTGCCGTCTTCCTGGGGAATGTATTCAGGAACATTTTGGGATTGGGCCACTTATGCCGGTTCCATTGGCCTGTTCCTGACGCTGCTTTTTGTGTTTATTCGTCTCATTCCATCGGTTTCAATTTTTGAGATGCGAACACTGGTCGCTGAGGAAAAGGGTAAGAAACATTAACTACAACCACTGAGTGTTTTGTCTGTAATCAATTTTGAAAAGATACTAATTTATATTAGAAAGAAGTGTTTGAGGTAACTGAATGAACGATGCCAGCAAGGCAACAGAGCTTTACGGTGTCATGGCCGAATTTGATAGCCCCGAATTATTGCTCGAGGCTTCCGAAAAGGCGTATGAGCTTGGCTATCGCAAGATGGATGCATACACACCCTACCCAATTGAGGCGCTGCCGGAGGCGGTTGGTTTTAAAAAACCAATTCTGCCGCGTATCGTGTTGATTGGCGCAATTATTGGGGGCTGTCTGGGTTTTTTTATGCAATATTATGCCTCAGTCATAAGCTATCCATTGAATATTGGTGGGCGTCCGCTCAACAGTTGGCCGTCCTTTATCCCGGTCACCTTCGAGACAACCATTTTGCTGGCAGCTTTTGCCGCAGTCTTTGGAATGTTTGCTCTGAATGGTTTGCCTCAACCTTACCACCCGGTTTTTAATGTGCCACGCTTTGCTCTGGCCTCAAGAGATCGGTTTTTTCTGTGTATAGAAAGCGAAGACAAGCTATTTGATTTGACCAAAACGAAAAAATTTCTTAGCGACTTCAAACCGAAGGATGTTTATGAGGTTGAGCCATAGATTCGATAATAGAGATTTTTTGTCAGTCGTGGCGTAGGCTCATGTCTTGATTTGTCGTTGTAGACAATAAAAATCTATTCGTAGCGAAATTGACCAGACCTGGCAGAAAGTAGGCGTTAAGCGAAATAGAATGATTTAAAAGGTAGCGGCAATTGCCGAGCTACCAGGAAACAGAGCAAAGGAAATTGTTTGTGCGAAAATGTATTTGCAAATATGGTAAAAAAAGAGAGCGGTTTTCAATGGTAAAAGGAGGCGTGCATCGCGTTACCATTGCGTGTGGTGTGGCGATGCTTCTTTTGCTTTCTCAAACCGCCTGCAGGCAGGATATGCACGATCAACCGCGATATGAACCGTTAGAGCAAAACAACTTCTTCAGTGATGCCCGTGCTTCAAGGCCGGTGGTGCCCGGCACAGTGGCACGCGGGAAACTTCGCATTGATGAACATCTCTATGAGGGAAGACAAGATGGCGAGTTGGTGACCACTTTTCCATTTCCTGTTACAAAAGAGGTTATGGCACGGGGACGTGAACGGTATGATATTTTTTGTTCACCATGTCACGACAAAACCGGGAGTGGTGGTGGTATGATCGTGCAACGCGGCTTTAGACCACCGCCGTCATTTCACCTCCAGCGCCTCAAAGCATCTCCGGCAGGACATTTTTACGATGTCATTACCAACGGCCTGGGAGGCATGTATGATTATAAAGAACGGATTAAACCTGAAGATCGTTGGGCAATAGTTGCATATATTCGCGCATTGCAGTTAAGCCAAAGTTTGACAGTTGATGAGCTGCCCGCCGATATCCGTCGAGAATTTTTTGCGAAAGTGAAATAGTAAATGCAGAATATTGAAGTAATAAAACCGCTATTGAATAAAATGCAGCAAAGGGCCTTGCTGGTTGGTGCCCTTGGTGTATTTGCCACCGCGGTCGGCGCATTCATCAGTCCGGAACAGTTTTTCAAGTCGTATCTGTTTGGGTATATATTCTGGACGGGGTTGACCTTGGGTAGCCTGGCCATTTTGTCGCTGCACCATATGGTTGGCGGAGGCTGGGGCTTTGTCATTCAGCGTGTGCTTGAGTCCGGCACCAGGACGCTGCCACTGATGGCGCTACTGTTTTTACCTATCTTGTTTGGCATGAAAGAGTTGTATCTTTGGGCGAGGCCGGAAGTTGTGTCCACGGATGCCATCCTGCTACACAAGAGTGCTTATCTTAATATTCCTTTTTTTGCCTTTCGGGCCTTTTTCATGTTTGCAGTCTGGGCCGTTTTTGTTTTTTTTATGAATAAATGGTCTGGCGCTCAAGATAAAACCGCGGATGATTCTTTGAGCGAAAAGTTGCGTTCCATTGGTGGGCCGGCTTTACTTGTGTGTTTTATAACGATAACGTTTGCCTCCATTGATTGGGTGATGTCGCTTGATCCGCATTGGTTTTCAACTATTTTTGGCGTCATGCTGATTATTGGACAAGGTGTCTCAACCCTTGCCTTTGCGATTATTGTGGTGAGCCGGCTTGCAGAACATAAGCCTCTCGCCGGAGTTATTCAAAAAAAACATTTTCATGATCATGGCAATCTCCTCCTGGCATTTCTTGCTTTGTGGGCATACATGGGCTTGTCACAGTTTTTGATTATATGGTCGGGTAACCTGCCTGAAGAAATACCCTGGTATCTTCACCGCCTGCAGGGTGGTTGGGGCACATTGGCAATACTGACTGTTTTTTTTCATTTTATCGTGCCGTTTTTCCTTTTGTTGATGCGGGGAAATAAGCGCAGTGCAAAAGTGCTGTCAAAAATAGCCATGGCGATTATTCTGGTGCGTTTTCTCGACTTATTCTGGATTATTATGCCAAATTTTTACCCGCATGGATTTCATATTCACTGGCTTGATTTTGCTGCTCCCATTGGCATCGGTGGTGTTTGGGTCGCGGTTTTTGTCTGGCAGCTCAAGGGGCGAGCTTTGTTGCCGGTTAATGATCCACGCTTAATAGAGGTCTTCGCGCATGAGTAAAAAAATAGACAAACATGTTGACCCTGGTTATGAACTTTCTGATGCGCCGTTTAAGCCGTTGCTCTTGTCCGGTATCGCGCTCGCTGCATTGGTGCTTGTCTCAATTGTTTCGGTGTTCGGATTGTTTGATATTTATCGCACTCATTCAGTTGAGACCATGGCTAAAGTATCGCCTCTGGCAGAAGGCCGCCGGTTGCCACCCGGACCCAGGCTGCAGGTCGTTCCCGAAGATGACCGCAAGATGTATGAGGCACGCCAGAAAGAGATTTTGCATGGCTATGGTTGGGTTGTGCGTGAAGGTGGCCTGGTTAGAATCCCAATCGAACACGCTATGGAGATTGCACTTGAACAGGGTTTTGCGGTGCGGACGGGTGGTAGCGTGATGCAAGAACAGAAGTAAATTAAGGTTGTAAAATGAATATTAAAACATACTGTGCGCACCAATGCTGCCAAAATAAAATGGCTGGACTGTTAAAGAGTTTTGCCGCTTTTAATTTTGGTTTGCCTGCACTGACTTTGGCTCTGTTATTGAGCGCTAGCGCACATGCCCAGGTGATGTCTTCTGACGTCACGCTTGACAATGCCACCAAAAATGTGGGCATCGACCAGAATTTGAACGCGCAGGTACCACTCGATATCGACTTCAGGGATGAGAGTGGAAAGCAGGTGCAATTGAATGATTATTTTGGTGATAAGCCGGTTATTCTTGCCCTTGTTTATTACGAATGCCCGATGTTGTGCACGATGGTTCTGAATGGACTGCTGCAAGGCATTGATGCTTTGGAGTTTGACGTCGGCAATGAGTTTGAAATTGTAACCGTCAGTTTTGACCCGACCGAGACAGCGGAGATGGCCGGTAAGAAAAAAAATGCTTACCTGGCTAAATATCAACGTGAAGGAGCAGAAAATGGCTGGCATTTTTTAACGGGTGCCGGGGCCTCTATAAAAAAACTAACGGATGCGGTTGGCTTTAGATATAAGATGATTCCAGAAACAGGTGAGTTTGTGCATGCAAGCGGCATCATGTTATTGACCCCGGGCGGCAAACTTTCCCGTTACTTTTATGGTATCGAATACCCTGCGCGTGATCTGAGACTGGGTTTGATAGAAGCATCTGCAAACAAGATTGGCTCAGCAGTGGATCAGGTTTTACTTTTTTGCTACCATTACGATCCAACAACAGGAAAATACGGCTTGGTGATAATGAATGTCATTCGGCTGGTCGGGGCTGTTACGGTTATCGTCTTGGTAGGATTCATCATAATTATGCTTCGTCGCGACAGGCGGATGAAGCGGCATTTGAGTAGCATTTAGGTGAGACGCATTAGATGAACGAAGGTTTTCGGTTACTGCCTGAACAGGCCTCTACCATGGCCGGTCAGGTAGACATGCTTTATTACTTTTTGATCGTTGTATCCATTTTTTTTGCGACACTGATTTATTCTCTAATCTATTTATTCGCAGTCAGGTACCGCAGGCGTTCAGAGGATGACGTTCCTAAAGAAATTAAGGGCCTCCTGAAGTTAGAAATAGCGTGGTCGATCATTCCGTTGATTCTGGTAATGGTTGTCTTCGTCTGGGGCGCAACACTCTATTTTGATTCATACACACCGCCGGCTAATGCTCATGAAATCTATGTTGTTGGCAAGCAGTGGATGTGGCACATTCAACACCCCTCCGGGCAACGTGAAATCAATGAATTGCATGTCCCGGTTGGTGAACCGATTAAGTTAACCATGGCCACGGAAGACGTTATTCACAGCTTCTATATTCCGGCTTTTCGAATCAAGAAAGATGTCGTGCCCGGCAGATATTCCACCATGTGGTTTGAGGCCACAAAGCCGGGGGAATACCACCTGTTTTGCGCAGAGTACTGCGGCACAAAACACTCGCAGATGATTGGTAAAGTCGTGGTAATGGAACAGGCTGATTATCAGAATTGGTTGAGCGGCGGCAGTGCCGGTGAATCTCTCGATGTCATTGGTGAAAAGAAATTTAAACAATTTGCTTGCCACACCTGTCACAAAGACAAGTCCGATGGGCGGGGTCCTTCGCTCGTTGGCGTTTTTGGCGAATCTGTTCGTTTGCAGGATGGCAGTTCAGTTATTGTTGATGAAGATTACATACGCGAATCTATTCTCACACCAAATGCCAGGATGGCTGAAGGCTACAAGCCAGTCATGCCGACGTTTAAGGGGCAAATTAGTGAGGTTGGTCTTTTACAGATAACAGCGTATATCAAATCCTTATCTAATAATGGGAGTAAGTAGATAATGTCTACTGCGGTTTTTAAACCAAAAGAAAATCAGCTGGCGCCTGAGACCGAGGGGCGAACTAAAAATTATCTCAATGCAGGTTTCAGCATAAAATCCTGGCTATTGACTGTTGATCATAAACGTATCGCCATTTTATACCTGATCACGATTACGTTATTTTTCTTCATAGGCGGTGTTTTTGCCTTGCTAATCCGGTTGGAACTGCTCACCCCTGCCGGTGATCTCATGCAGTCGGAAACATACAACAAAATGTTTACAATGCATGGCATTGTAATGGTGTTTTTCTTTTTAATTCCAGGCATTCCTTCAGTGTTCGGCAACTTCCTAATCCCGCTTATGATCGGCGCAAAGGATCTCGCTTTCCCGCGAATTAACCTTTTGAGCTGGTATGTTTTTTCGCTCGGGGGCTTGCTCGCATTTTGCGCTATAATTTTTGGCGGTGTTGATACAGGCTGGACGTTCTACACGCCATACAGTAGCACGTATTCGAACAGCAATGTGATTCTGGCGGCGCTTGGCGCCTTTATGGCTGGTTTTGCCTCTATTCTGACCGGGCTGAATTTTATTGTAACCATTCACAAAATGCGTGCCCCTGGCATGACCTGGTTCCGTCTGCCTCTAATGGTTTGGGGACACTATGCGACCAGCATTATTCAGATTCTGGGTACACCTGTGGTCGCTATAACCATCATTTTGGTTGCTCTGGAGCGTCTGTTGCATATTGGCATTTTCAACCCGAAGCTGGGTGGCGATCCGATTCTTTTTCAGCACCTTTTCTGGTTCTACTCACACCCGGCGGTCTATGTTATGATTTTACCGGCTATGGGTATCATTAGCGAAGTGATAACCTGCTTCTCGAGAAAAAAAGTATTTGGCTATAAGTTTATCGCCTTTTCCAGTATGGCGATTGCAGTGCTCGGCTTCCTGGTCTGGGGGCATCACATGTACACATCGGGTCAGTCCACCTATGCAAGTATGGTCTTTTCGTTTTTAACATTTTTAGTTGCGATTCCTTCGGCAATCAAAGTGTTTAACTGGACTGCCACGCTTTACAAAGGCTCTGTCTCCTATGATGCGCCAATGCTTTATGCAATTGGTTTTATGGGTTTGTTTACCATTGGTGGTTTAACCGGTGTTTTTGTGGCTACGCTTGGGTTCAATGTGCATGTGCACGATACTTATTTTATTGTGGCCCATTTTCACTATGTTATGGTGGGAGGCGCCATCATGGCCTACATGGCAGCGATGCACTTTTGGTGGCCCAAAATGACGGGCAGGCTTTACCCTGAAGGGTGGGCACGTTTTTCATCATTGGTTATTTTTATTGGTTTTAACCTGACATTTTTTCCGCAGTTTATTGTTGGCTATCTGGGAATGCCAAGGCGGTACCACATTTACCCGGAAGAATTTCAGATTTGGAATGTACTGTCCACTGCCGGAGCGACCATTCTCGGTGTAGGCTATGCCATCCCTTTGATTTATTTTATTTGGTCTCTTAAATACGGTCAAAAAGCCAGTAGCAACCCTTGGCGCGCAAAAGGGCTTGAATGGGAGCGTTGTTCTTCACCGCCCATTGCACATAATTTTGAGCAGACGCCTGTTGTGATTGAAGAGGCTTATGAGTATCAACAGAAAATCTGGATAAAGTAAGAGGAAGAATTTTGTCAAGCAAGAACGTTGCGTTACAGCATCATTTTAAAGATTTAGGCCAGCAGTTCGAGGCATCGCGTTTGGGAATGTGGGTCTTCCTTGCACAGGAGATTCTGTTTTTTGGCGGCCTGTTTGCAGGATACGTTGTCTATCGAAGTATGTACCCTGTGGCATTTAACATTGGCAGCTCACTGCTGGATGTTCAGCTTGGTGGTATTAATACTGCAATTTTAATTGGCAGCAGTCTTACCATGGCTATGGCAGTTTATTCGGCACAAAAGGGCGACAAGAAAAAGACCATTATCTTCCTGGTTGCGACTTTACTGCTTGGCTGTTCTTTTCTTGGGATCAAGGTGGTTGAGTACTCGCACAAATTTCATGCAGGGCTGTTGCCGGGAGATGGTTTTTCTTTGGATAGTCCTCACGCTGGTCAGGTTCGCATTTTCATGTCTTTCTATTTTGCCATGACAGGCATGCATGCTGCGCATATGATAATCGGGGCCGGACTCCTGGTGTGGCTGATTATCAAAACAGCAAAGGGTCGTTTTTCCGCCGAGTACAATACACCTGTTGAGTTATTCGGGTTGTACTGGCATTTTGTCGATATTATTTGGATTTATCTGTTTCCTCTACTTTATCTGATGGGAAGAAGTTAATGTCACAGCATATCGTTCCAATAAGGACTTATTTATTTATCTTTTTTTCACTCCTCATATTAACCGCTATCACGATCTGGGTTGCATTTCAAGATCTTGGTATTTTTAATGATGTGGTTGCTTTGGGAATTGCCACCACCAAGGCCTGTCTGGTTATCTTTTTCTTTATGCACCTCAAATATAGCCACAAATTGAACTGGGCTTATGTCTTTTCCGCATTTCTTTTTCTCACGATTTTGCTTGTGATTACGTTGAGTGATTATTGGACCCGTGGGTGGTATGTGGCGACAGAGGCGTGGTAGTACACTTTGCTGGTTGTATCTATTTGCACCTCCTCGTGTCGTTAAAATTCTGAATCAGGCCAGCATTTTTTCCTCTGCCGGTTAATCTGTTACAAATCATATCTACTCAAAAGAAACTTCTCATCAAAAAAAACTTCTCACGCCGAGATGCGAAGTCGCCGAGGTTACGCAGAAACAATAATAGCATAATTCGTTTTCTGTGATTTTGAGCCCCTCAGGGTTGTATAGGCAATTTAACTTAGAGATAAAACTTTGGCTGTCCCTTTTGCATCTCTATCTGCATTTTTGGGCTTTATTTTGCCCGGATTGATTGATGATAGCTTATTGTGGTTTACATGATAAAATTAATGAGCAGTACAATCAAGAATTTAGAGTACCCTGTCAATCCCGTTAAAAAGAATTTATCACCCACAGAAAACGACATAGAGCCAAATTATCTTTCAAATTACATGGATTTCGTATTTGAGGCGGCAATACGACTCATCCCGCGCTTGTGAAATCGCGGGGTGACTGTGTCACTTTCAAACTTAGGCGAGTAGCATGTAGAACGTAAGCAGACAGTAAAACAGTATGTTTGAGTAGGTCGATTCGAGAATTATCATAACATTCTTGCCTTAAGTTTATTGAGATAAGTGACTTTATTTTAGATTCAGCTTAAAGCCATTTGCGTTTTGCAAAAACCGTTACCTGGGTTTCGTGAATGCGGGTCCACACCTGGTCCTCTACCGGGGTTATTTCGGCAATTAAAAATCGCCGAACTTTGCCAAACCTGTGTTTAATTTCTGGCGGCTGCGCTGATGTCACAGGGTAGATCTTTCGAACTAACCCTGTAGAGGTATCACCGTTTTCAAATTTCAGAGTAACTTCTTCCGCATTTTTAAGCTGACCTTCGTGTGCCTCCTCAAAATAGGCTTTAATATAGTTCATGGATGTGTCTGTGATTTTTAGAACCTGCTCCCCGGCCGTAATGACTTCGCCTTGCTTTTTGTAAACGGCTGAGATTATTCCTTCCTGCGATGCAGACAATGTTTCTTCACCTCTGATATCATAAGGTGAATGAGCAGTGTTGGCAGACAAAACAGTGCGCTGGCGTTCATAACTTTGCAGGGTGCGCAAGGCTGCTTTTAGCTCAATTTGAAGTTCGGCCAGTGCAAATTTTGCCTTTTCCAGCTCGAATGCGAGCTTGCGCTGTTCGCTTAGTAGAATGGCGTTGAGTTTGCGAAGTTCATTGGCCTGACGAACTTCATCGCTCAGCGTTTTTATCGATTTTTGCTTAAGCTCAATTCTTTCATGCAGCAAAGCAATCAGTCGCCTGGCATCAATTATTCTTCTTTGGTTCGTGTAATACTCTGCACGCACCGGCTCGAAGAAAACGGTCGCAGTTGAATCGGTTCTATCAAGCCAAACCAGTGGCATGCCAATTTTTACTGTATCGTTGATGGCGCAGCTAATTTGCATAATTCGGCCGGTAGCTCTTGCCGTTACCAACGCTGTTCTCGCTTCAAGAAAGCCCACGCCTTTAATATAGTAGATTTTCTCAAAACCCCATTTGCTGGTGAAGGCAATGAGGAGCGAGATGGCAATCAGATAAATATATTTGCCCCACGACCTTTCTTTCTTCTGCCGCTGAGCGATTGACTTAATAAGATGCTTTTCCCTGCGTTTGAGTATTTTGCTACGCATGCCTATTTTTCTTTAAGGGTTGAATAGGTTTTGTAATCGTGAATTGCGAATCCGGAGAGAATTTCCCCGGCATCAATACGGGTGACAATTTGCGCCATAAATTGCCGAAGTGCCATCTTGGTCTTAAAATCATCGGCATTCAGGCCTAGAACTAAACGTTTGTCCAATTCCGTAGTGTGTGGTGTGATATGACTTAACGCCGTTTGAATCGATATCAAACTTTTTCTTTTGTAGGCCATGAGGGTCACGCTGCTTACATTGGAAATAATTTCACGCAAGGCTTGAACGTCAACCTTATGATAAAAAGTCGGCAGATCTATCCCGATTGGCAGTGCTGTGTTTTGTGATTTCAAGGCCACTTTTATCTGTATGATCGTTTCAAGCAAGCGTCTGAGCAATTCCGGCTTTTCCTTTTTCCATGCCGGCAGTGTGTGCGGTTCAATGTCGAGGTGCAGCATGTCGAATGTTGCCCCGACTTCTACTCTGCGATTGTATTCGATAATAAAATCGAGACCGGCAATCAGATGGTTTCTTTTACTGGGAAAAATCCACATCGGGTCGCCTATGAGCGCCGAAACTGAAATTGCATTTTGGTGCAGCCGCGTTATGGTTGTTTGCAGAATATTCGTGCTTTGGGCCGATGACATTATTTCGCGGTTGATTGAGAGAAAAACCTGGGTTAAGCCTTCGGTCTGACAAAATTGCACGAGGCGTTGCTGCTGAGCATCGTCGGCCAGGGTTTGCGCCGTGTTCCAGACCCAGGTTGCATGCGATAATTCTGTTGGTGCTCCTGGTTTGTGCGCGAGTGTGCGGTTTAATTCACTCGGCCAGCGTAAACCGCAAAGATAGAGGAGCTCGTAGAAGCGGAGGGTCTTTTCGTGTTGCAAGTATTTTTTTCGCAACCGGGTTTTTTCGATTTGCACATCAAAGCGCAGCAAACGCAATCGATCCGTTTTGACTCTTTCCGGCAATCGTACGAGTTTCTCATTTTTAATTCGTTTGCTTTCGCGCTGAAATTCAAGTTCTTTTTCTATTTCCATTAACTGGTGGGTTGTCAGTCGCAGGCGGTCGTGTGCTTCGACAACGTTCGAACGTGCGACTGCCCTGGCATTTTCAGCGGCCACTTCCCAGGAAGCGGCAGTGGCCATCATTTGCGCCTTGCGTTTTCCGTGGGTGACCGGGAAGAGCAGCGGAAAAGCGAGACGGATTCCGGCTTCGGCGCTGCCGGTGATTTTTCCAGGATCGTGCCAGCGGTAACGGTAACCCAAATAAGGGGTGAAGTGGACATTTCTATATTCGGCGCTTTGCGCACGGCTGTTTTCGGCCACGCTTTTCGCCAGGAAAATCCGGGCCTGGCTCGCGTTGTTGACGGCCAGATTTTGCAGTTCCTGTTTTTTTATACGTAAAGCCTGGTACTCGATGGTGTCTAATGCAATCTGTGATGTTTGCAGGTTGAATAAGTCTGCCATTTCCTGCTGTTGGCTGTTAAATCTGGCCAGACTGAATTCTTCCCGCCCTTTGCTTTTGATAAGTTCTTTTTCGATTTCAAAAATATCCGGTAGGAGTTTTTCGCCTTGTTCATATTGCTGTTTGGTGATTTTCAGCATTTTGTGATAAATTCTACTCAGGCGTTTCCGGCTCTCTGCTTCCTGGTGTGTTTGCAACATATCAATATAACGCGTTCGGAAATCAAGCAGCGCTTGGTTTAGAGCTGCGTTGGTTGCATGGTCTGCTGCCTGTAATTCTGCTTTTGCATTTTTTATTCGCGCTGAGCGTGTTTTCGTAACTTGTATAATGTCCTGACTTAATCTGAGGATCAGCGAGTTGCCTGCATTTAATTCATCGTCTGTAAGATCTATTCTGTCTGGCAGGTAGCGGTAACTTGCTTGAAACTCCGGCCAGTGTTCAACGCGTGTGGCTGACAAATTGTGTTTGGCTGCTCGCCGTTTTAACTCTGCTGCTTTTATGGTGAGCGCCCGTGTCAGCGTCAGTTTTTCGAGATCATGAAATGTGAAAATTTGTTGTCCGAGCAGTGCGGATGTGAAAGGCAGCCAAACTGTAAACAAGAGCGCGATTGTCAGTTTCAGCCAATGCGGGGGTTTCGTGCATTTGTCGTTTAGTTTCTTTTGTTTCACAGCAGTTACCATTGGATATATCTTTGACGAACTTTGTAAGGTGCAAAAGGGTCTACATTCGAGTGTCGAAATACAAGTTCCTGGAAGTAGGCTTTTAAACGTACAAACTTCAGGAAAATTTTAAACGGGTTTATCAATGGCAGGTAAAGCAAGAGCTTAAAATCTTCTGTTCTGTTTGATAATGCGATTGCCACCAGCAACTCGAGCAATTCTGCGCAGAAATAAAGACAGAAGTTGACAACTAACAGGGGCAAGAGAATATCTGTGAAATTTACAGCAATATCGAAAAGGTAGACAGCCGTTACAAATGATAACGCAACATGGTAGAAAAGCGAATCCACAAATGTGATCACATCTATGAGCCTGAAATTTTTGGAGTATGGATTAAAAATGTCCCGATGTTTTCTCATGCGGTTTTTTATCATGTTGCGGTCCCAGCGTGAGCGCTGGTTAATAAGGGCTCGAATGTTTGCAGGGACGTTCGTCAGGCAGATAGCGTCCGGCTGAAATGAGATTTTGTACCCCTTTTTACGCACACGAATGGCGAGGTCTGAATCATTGCCGGGTCCGGGCTCGTGCCCGCCTATCGAATTCAAGCCGATGAGATTTCGGCGAAATCCTCCGAATGCACCTGAAATGATCGGCAGAATGCCTAATTTTGCGCGCACACGTCTGCCGATAGAAATGGTAAAAATATATTCGATTTGCTGCAAGTGAGTCAGCAGATTGTTGTTGCCGTTGCGTGGCCTGAGATTGCCTGACACCCCACCTACCTCTGGATCGGCAAAGGCGGTGAGCATTTTATAAATGGCATCTCTGTCAAAAGTCGTGTCTGAATCGACAAAGATAACGAATTCACCCCGGGTAAATTGGAGGCCGTAGTTAAGCACAGCGGATTTTCCGGCCCGTTCAGAAAATCTCGCATAAATGATGTTGTCATTTTGGGCCAGTTTGTGGCAGATTTCAGGTGTGCCATCTGTGGAACCGTCATCGACGATAATCAATTGCAGATTTTTATAGGTTTGCTCTTGCAGCGACCGAACAGTCCAGCCGATTGTTTCCTCTTCGTTTAGTGCTGGAATGATAACAGTTACCAGCGGTGGGTTGTATTTTAAGCGTAACAAAAAGTCGTTGTCTCGACGGGGGCTGCGCTCTTTCAGTTTTTCATCTATAAGAATGAAAATATCGGTGAGAACGTAACGCGGAAAATCAAAAATAAAAAAATACCAGAACACTCGAAATGCACCATATTCATCCAGGCTCAACAGATAATCAAAAGTATCGGCAATTATGTCCGGCATCATTTCAAGGTTTCCCAAATATTATCTAAGTTGGTGGCTGTGGAAGACAGGTCGAACACCTCGTATTTCAGCTTTAGCTCAACATTGAAACGTTTGTGGATATTTTCAGCCAAACGTTTGAATGCGATTTGGGTGCTGGCAGTATCTGTGTGGGTGAAAATGATCAAAATGTCACCACCGCTTAAATCCGTAAACATGTCGCTGGTTCGGAAGGTCTGCCCGATTATGGCAGCAAAATCCTTTTTGAATTTTCGCGAGTTCTTTAGCTGCTTTTCCGCAAGCGCTTCATTTGCAGCACTGAGGTTAAAACGTGCCAGCGTAGACGGGGTTTTGTAGCGGGTACAACGCGCTATTTCCAGACGGAGATATTCGGCGAACACTTCGTTTTTGTAGAAACCCAGTTCTTTTTTTAGAATGCCGAGGACGCCGGAGCCGGGCAGGACGCCTTCCTCTGCTGCGCGATAACCGGTCTCAGATATGACAAATTCCTGAATGGGGCGGATCTGCGCCTCTTCAGGGCCGAACACTGCGGCACAGACGAGACAAAAGCAGGAGAGAGCGGGTTCTGAAAAATTATGATTGCAATCTTGGCACCACATCACTTCAGAGGGTTTGTCGTAATCAACGCCAATGTGCCGCAGCTCTTTGCTGCATTTAGGACAGATCAGTTTCATGCCGAGCTTGTACTCGGATTCGCGGCCAATGTAAGCACAGCGAAAGTGATGAATGGTGGTTTCTTCATTGATGTTTAAGGAGGCACATTTGGGGCAGATTTCACGAAAATTTATCTGGGTGTGGTCACAATGTGGACAAATGTTGACTTTATCAACCAGCTTGGCATTCAGCAATTGTGCTTCATGCACTGAGGCAAGAAAACTTATTTCTTCGCCTGCCCGCGTATTGAGCAGAAGTTGCACCAGTGGGTAGGTGTAGCCGGCTTTGGCGCGGTAGTTTCTCTGTGGCGACAATAGTTGTGGATCCCGGGAAAAAAAATAACGCAGCAGCAGCAGCCTGTTTTTTGAACTTTGCCCTATGGACTTAGGTAGCGCCTCCAGTTGGCGTAGGCGATTTTGAATTTGTGACAATTGGCCGAATATTTCAACCATGTCATTTTGCCTGACCGGTGAGGACAAGACGGCATCGGTGACATCCGACAGCGACTCCCACTCTGTTTCGCCAATCACCAGCAGCGGTGTCAAAAAATGTTCGGACTCCGATCGCAGATCGTGTAACGTCTGCCAGACCCATTGCTCGGTGTTGGCGTTTAAAATGATAAACTCTGCCTCGGGTAAAATGGTAGTGATGGTGAGATTTGCCAGAGTGGGCGACTCGGATATCAGTTTTTTTACAAAGAGATAGAGGACATCGTTTTCCGTTTCGGATAATAGAAACACCGGCCCCTTTGCTCTGGCGGCCGACGATACGGGCGTCGCTGTGTCTTGTGTCGCTATTTTGTATTCAAGCATACCGATAAATTATATTGGAACGTATTCTCTCAGTCTCCGCTTCTATTTACGGTGCCAGTTCAGGCACCAAATCCGCAAGCCAATGCATTTCATGCAAAATGCTGTCCCCGATTTTTACATACAACTGGCTTCAGGGGCCAAATGGCAGGCAAGCCCGGATTTTTTGGCTATTCATTAAATTTCGACTGTTTCTTTACTAGGGTTAACAAACAGAGAGGATTGTTGCGGTTATTTAAAATCTAAATTATATTAAAGTTAGAGCGATTCGTTTGTTGAACGCTTCCAGGATTTCTGGGACGGTGGGTTTCCCTTTTAATCCCCGGCTTTGCAGCTTGACTTGTTTTTTGGTGTGGCGTCCGGGTTCAGGGGATGGTGTTTTCGGCTTGGCCGGAGAATAAGTGTGATGATAACCGGCCAGAAGAGCGTGTTTACAATGTCGTGCAGGCTGGCGCTCCAGCGAAATTGACCATAAGCGCTCAGGTCATCCCGCAAATCAAAACATTCCATGAGCAGGCTGAGAATGAGCACGGCAAGTACAGGCCATACTGTTGCCAGACGTTTGGTGCTGATACCTGTAACAAAGTAAACAGAAAGCCCAATATAGACATGAATGGCGTCTTTCGATAGTGGCAGATATTGCATCAAGTAGATTTTAAACAGTTGATAGAACGATGTTTCCATACGAAGTTTTCCTGTGCTTAACTTTCCCTGTTAAGTGCGCATAGCACCCGAGTTGCGCCCGGCATTACAATTCATACGAAACAGAAAACATGCTGCGCCTTCCGTTTACAGAGCCGCCAAAAAGCTCAAAATGTTTGTCATTCAGTGCATTGCTAATTGTGAAGCCAATTCGTGTCTTGGCCCCGGGTTTGTAGCTGCCGGTAAAATTGATAATGTTGTAAGCCGGCACGCGGCCGACAAAGATACCGGATGCCCAGTCAAAAGAGTTTACATGTTTGAGGTGCAACTGCAAATCGATGCCGCGCCTGCTTGCGTAAACCGCACTCAAATTTACTTTATGACCGGGGGTGTTAGGCGAAAGCAGCACCTCGGTAGTTTGTCGTGCGATTTTGTGGTCGAAAAATGTGTAATTGCCCCGCAGTTCAAGTTCCCTGGTCAGTTTGAGGGCTGCGCCTAGTTCCATTCCCCATTCTTTAACGCGCCCTGAGTTGGTGTATGAAACCACCAGCGCTTCACTGCCGTCCGCAAGGGTCGTGAGAGCAGGCCCCAGTTCACGGTCTATGTGGTTTTGGGCAATTGTTTTCCAGGCTTGAGGAATTCCTTCCGGTAATTGGTAGGCAGAGTAAGCCGGGTTTACGCCCGGCAGTAAATCCGTAATGAAATCTGCGAGCAGGTTGTAATAGAACGTAAGTTCGAGCTTGAGCGTTTGCCTGGGCTGGCCTTTGTAACCCAATTCCCAGCCATGGACTTTTTCGACATCAAGGGCTGCATTGCCGATAGCCAGATGCGGTGTGAATCCGAAATCCAGCGGCAGATCGACTGTACCGGTCGGCAGGTTTTCTGCTCGTTCAATATCGAGTTCTATTTGTTGTTCCAATGCTGCCAGGTCTCTGGGCGGCCCTGCCAGAGTTCTGAGAAAAAACTCCGCATAGTTTGGTGTTTGAAAAGCGCGATTAAAAGTCAGGCGGAAACCGTGATTTTTTTGGGGATTGTAAACCAACGCTGCTTTGGGTGAAATTTGTGTGGCGTGCAAGGTGCTGCGGTCAATCCTTGCCGCCGCCAGAATATTGAGTGGTGCTGCAAGCTTGAAATCTGCCTGTGCAAAAAGGCCGGATTGGTTTTCTTTGTACTCATGCGGAGTAAAGGTGCCTCGGGTGTTTACATTTTGAAATTTATGCGAAGCACCCCAGATAATGCGCATCTTGTCGCCAAAGGTCGTCAGGTTTTGTTGGAACTGGAAATTGATATCAGACGAGTTTTCTTTGAATTTTTCGCCCGTTGCAAGCGCCATTTGATGTTCGCCAAACGTCTTGCGGCCGTTGTAATCGGTTTGAAAGAACAGGTGTTCGGCGGTATAGCTCAGCCGCGACCACGGCCTGAGCACGCCCTCCACCTGCATGCGGCCGATGCTGGTGAGGTACACTTCATTCTCCGCCTGGGTTACGCCCGACTCAGCGGTGAAGACACTGCCGTCATCCAAATTGTAATCAAGCCTGGCCGAGCCGTAAACAGTGCTTATATCTTCATTATTTAAAGCGAGTTGCTCAGTTGGCAAGCCACGATATTCCTGCCGATCCAAGTCATCTTGATTTATGTTTCGGGATTGACTCCAGGTGCCGCTGCGGGAACCGCCAAAATTTAACTTGTAGCCCCATCTTTCCTGAAAACCGGCAAAGCGAAAACTGCCGCGAATACTGTTGAGTTCACCAAACGCGACCGTTGCCCGTGCGCCTTGAATTTTTTCCGGAGCAGGTGTTACTATATTCATGACGCCGGAAAAAGCATTGGCGCCATAAAGTGCCGAGCCCGGGCCGCGAACGAATTCCATTTCACCGGCATCGCTGAGTGGCAGACTGAGCGTGTTCCATTCCTGAGCGAGCAGCAAAGCCATGGCTGTTTCGCGATGGTCCTGCAGCACCAGCACGCGGCGGTTCAACGGGCGATTAAAGCCGCGTGTGTTGATGTTGAAATCGTTCAGACCGTTTTGCACGATGTCAATTCCCGGGTGCGCGGCAAAGACGGCAGGTATTTGGCCGGCGCTGGATAGGTTCTCTAAAGTTGCTTTTTCAGCTTTGTTGACCGCTGCCGGCGCATCTGTGATTTTTTCTACTCGTTTTGAAACGCCATAAACGTGCACGTTTTCCATATAAATGACTTCAGGGCTGAGGAGTATTTTAATCTGGTTGTTTTGTTCCGCGCTGACATTGATGTTGGTGAGTTCCGTGTTCTCGTAGCCGACTGCAGAAAATTGAAGGATGTAGCTTCCCGGCGGTAGGCCGGTGATATTAAAGTGGCCGTCTTTGTCAGAAGCCACGCCGTAGCCTGCACCCCGGATCGTTACATTCACCGACTCAATCGGTCGCTGCGTAACCGCATCGGAAACGATCCCTGAAATGCGCCCGGAATCGTCCAGACTAAAACCGGCTGCCGGCATGAGAAGGCAAACAAATAACCAACAGACCAAAATGTTTTCCCTAAACGGTACATTCATCGCTTTGTCCTTAAGCGATCTGTTCAATTGTTTCAAAATGAAATTGAGTAACATACATTTAATGTGTACCGAACTTTAAATATTCTCTGATTAAGAGTCAAGAAATATTTGACTTAACAACCTTTTTTAAGTATTTATCTTTGTTACCATTTTTTGACTTCGCAGTGCAAAAGAGAATATACCGAATTGCGACAAGTATGCGTATGACGTTACTTTGTTTCTAAATGCCAACACTGAAGCTGCATAAGCTTTTATTTTATTTAAAGTTGTTTGTCTTTTTTGCGTTGAAAAAACGTTACAGGATGGTTTTGTACTAAAAAAACACTTGCTTTTTTTTCGAGGAACAGTTAGCTTACTCCGCCTTTAGTCTTTTCATTTCAGAATGTTATCTTTTAACAATCCTACGCAGCATTTGTAGTATATAGAGTCGTTCTACTTAAGTCTTATTAATTAACCTTGGAGGGTTTGAAATGTCAATTGGTAAACATTTGCTCAGAATGACCGGTTTGGTTTGTGTTATGCTTTGCTGCATAACAGGCCCGGTTTTAGCACAAAACGCAACTTTGAGCGGAACTGTATCTGACGCTGATACCGGTGACCCACTGCCCGGTGCCAATGTGGTCGTAACATCCGGCACAGCCCAAACGGGCGCGGCTGCAACTTCCGACGGCACATTTTCGGTTGCCAATATTCGCCCCGGTACATACGCAGTTAAGGTAACTTTTATCGGTTACCAGACCTACTCAATGGCTGATGTTGTATTATCTGCCGGCGAAACCAAGACGCTGAATGTAACTTTGGAAGTTACGGGTATTGAGTTGAACCCCATTTCGATTTCAGCCTCACGCCGCGCTGAGAAAGCGCTGGACGCTCCAGCATCAATTTCTGTTATTGAGCTGCGTGAAATAAATCAAATGGTTGCGCCGTCGAGTGCATCGTTGCTACAAAATGTAACGGGCGTGGATATGGCAACCACTGGTGTTGACCGTCGTGAAATTGTTATGCGCGGATTCAGTAATGCATTTTCCGGTGCCGCCTATGTTTTGACTGACAACCGGCGGGCCGCTGTTCCATCCCTGGATGTTAATTTGCACTCCATTATGCCGAACTTAGCCATTGATCTTGACAAAGTGGAAATTGTTCGTGGCCCTGGTTCTGCGCTTTATGGCTCCGGTGTTGATGCCGGTGTTGTGCATTATATTACGAAAGACCCGTTCACTCATCCTGGTACCACGGTTTCTTTTTCAGGCGGTGAACGAACATCCTTGGCAGGTCACCTTCGCCATGCCGGTGTTCTCGGGGAAAGCGTCGGCTACAAAGTAACTGCGCAATATGCTCAGGCCGATGACTGGGGATACAGCGCGAAAGATTCGCTGGATCTGGTTCAAATTAATAAGCTTGCCGGTGTTGGCCTAAGCTCCTATAATCGTGATTATGAGAAACTCAACGTAAATGGTTTGCTTGAGTTTAAGCTGGGCGACGATACCAAGCTGATTGCCAATGGTGGTTACTCAACACTCACTTCAACTGTTTTATCTGGAATTGGTACAGTCCAGGCTGATGGTTATGGATACACATACGGTCAGCTCAGATTTCAATCAGGCAACTTTTTCGCCCAAACATATCTCAACAAAAATGATGCAGGTGACTCATTTGTTTATGGTCAGCTCAAAGCAGATGAGGCCGGCGCTACTTCGGTTGTGGACAAGTCCTATTTGTTCAATGCTCAGGCTCAGTATGATATGGAACTGGCTAACGGAAAAGAGCATCTTGTTTTTGGTGTTGATTATGAGCGCACTTCACCTGATACTGAAGGCTCCATTTTTGGCCGCAATGAAGATGATGACCTCATTGAAGAAACCGGCGCTTACGTGCAGTCTACTACAAATTTAACAGAGCAACTGGATTTTACTGCTGCATTGCGTGCGGACTACAATAATATTGAAGAGGATTTTCAATTTTCTCCGCGTGCGGCCATTGTGTTTAAGCCTACGCCACAGCATAGTTTGCGAGCAACCTACAATCGTGCTTATTCGCTTCCGGGTGGCAACTCGCTGCACTTGGATATCGTTGGTTTAAGGCTGCCTATCAGTACATCAGGGTTTGACATTGTTCAACGTGGTATGGGTTCAAGGAATGGTTTTACCTTTAACACAGCGAGATCGCAAGGTGGCATTACAGCTTCTTCCATGTTACCGGTTCCAGGCGTTTTTGGGGGAAATTTTATGACCTATTCAGCACCAGGCGTGCCCACGCAAAACGTGCCTCTTGCTGCTGTTTACGGTATGCTGTACGCAGGACTGTCTGCCACCCCGAATGCAGATTTGGTTGCTGTTCTTGGCGCCAATGGCATCCCGGTTGATGAAGCTACGGTTGCTGCTCTTAAGGTGCTGTTACGTCCGCAAGGTATCGACCCAAACAATCCTTTGCCGGCAACAAATGTTCAGGGGTTGGGCACCTCAATTCTTGCTGCTGCACCTGAAGATGTTGATCCTCTAAAGTCAACGATTACCCAGAGTTTTGAGGTTGGCTATAAAGGGTTGGTCACGGACAGGCTGTTGTTTGCTGTTGATTTTTACAAAACACAAAAGAAAAATTTTGTGAGTGGTGTAACGCAAATCTCACCGCTTGCCGGTTATCAAATGCCGGATGGCAGTATTCCAATTGTGGGTGAACTTACACCTGCATTGGCTGCAGCGATCGCTGCCAACCCTGCGCTTGCTCCAACTTTGCAGCAACTTGGGGTTGCACCTGAGTTAGTTGCAGGCTTGATTGTTGGCCTTGGCGCTGCCGACCTTAATGCGTTGTTTAGCCAGGTTCCGGCAGGTGTTGTACAACCAGATCAAAATACTGCTGCGGGTGAGATTGTTGGTGGTTATCGCAACTTTGGTGATGTCGACTTCTGGGGTATTGACGCATCGGTTCAATTTTTAGCAAGCAGCAGGTTGAACCTCTTCGGCAACATTTCAATTGTAAGTGATGACTTTTTTGATAATGATGAGCTAGGCGTTGAAAATACAGCTATTTTTCAGGCGCTGAATGCCAGTAAATTTAAGGCAAAAGGTGGATTTAGCTACAATATCCCCCGCGGTTTAAACGTGAATGTTGCCGGCCGATACACCAAGGCCTATCCGGTCGCTTCTGGCCCGTATATTGGTGGGTTGCCAATTTCGCATCCGGATGACATTGGTGGGCTGGACAACTATTTTGTCCTCGACCTTGGCGCGGGCTATGATCTGAACGCATTTGCACCAGGCTTGCGTTTTGATGTTACGGTTCAAAATGTGCTGAATAACGAGCATCGGGAGTTTATTGGCGCGCCGCAAATTGGTCGACTTGCTCTTGCAAGACTGACTTTTACGCGTTAAATAAACCGACCTAGCCATATTAAAAAAACTCCCGGTTTCAATATTAACAATGAAGCCGGGAGTTTTTTGGCTTAGTACCTTTGCAAAGATGCGTACACATCAGGACGGATTCAAAACGAAATTTCTACAACTAATAGGCCCAATATAATAGTATAGGAACAGCAGTCGAGCCAAGGAGGTAGCCATGTTTGCCACCAAGTCAAGACAGTGTTCAATTCTTTTCTTAGTATTTATTTTGTTGCCATTTTATCTCCCGCTACAAGCACAAACCGTCTGGCTCAACCAGGAATCAAATATTGCCCTCGAGCTGCTCAAACCCAATCTGGACGGGCCGGATAATACAACTTTCATTACTTCAACTGCTTTTCTTACAGTGCGGGTGCCTATTTCCAGCCGCTTGAATTTTGTTGGTGAACTGCCGTTTGCCTATGGCGAAATAACTTTTGCCGGGCAGCAACCCAAGGACAAGTTTGGTAATCCGTATTTTGGCGTAGAGATTAAGAGAGCGGGTTCGCCGATTTTTGTTGAGGCAGGAGGGCGGTTGCCCCTGGTCAGGTCAGATAATTTCGCCAGCTTTGTTGGTTTTTTTTCAGATGTAGATCGTCTTGAGGCCTTTGCCACAGATAATTATGCCTTCCTGGGAGCAGTGAATTTTCAATCTTTAGAGCCTGGGGAAGTCAAGTATCGTTTTCGGGCTGGTTCGTCGTTGCTCATGCAAACTGAGGATGGCATGGATCCGGATGTGTTTCTTTTTTTTAGCGGCCAATTAGGTTACGAAAGAGAAGCGCTTGAAGTGCTCACTGGTGTCAGCAGCCGGTTCCGTTTAACCCCGGATGGCAAGCTTGGCCAGCGTTCGTTTCTGCAACTAGGTTTTGCGGTCAGTTACAAAATGGGCATTCTTCGCCCCGGCCTGAACCTGAAGATACCCATTGAAGACGATCTTCGCGAAATTGTCGATGTCATTTTTGGACTGAATTTGGGGCTGGAATTGAAAAAGACACACTGAGGCACAAAATCAGAAAAATGTTTTATGTTGCTGTGAATTGTTATCTGTCACGCGCTAAGATTAGTATTCGCCACGGATTTACACAGATGTTCACTGATTATTTTCACAGAAAAAGCGTTTGAATTCCTCTTTTTCTTCTCCCCAAAAATAAATTATTGTGAACGTCAAAAGCGGTACTAAGAATTGCCTCTGCTGTCTCTTCATACATCTAAGTACTATAAGCAAAAGTTTTTTATCCGTGTTCCACCCGTGAGAATCCGTGGCTCAATTGTTCTCATTTCAACCTGAGCGTCATCGTCCCGCCTTGCTGCGACCATTGAATCAAAAACAGCGCTGCCGGCAAATTCTCTTGAAATGTCGGTTGGATGTCTCTGTCGGGTAGAATAAAGCCGGGTGATGACGACCGTGGTCGCAACTCTATGGTAAACGCCGGTACCCGGGTTTCGCCGTACAGCCAGTCTGTGGCGTCTCCGCTGGCAAGGTAGAGGTCGGAACTTTGTTCCGGCGTGTAACGGACCCGGTGGACGGCGAAGATGCTGTCAGCCATGGTGGTGGCAAGCTGGCTTAAGAGGGTCTGATCCGGTGCCGGCGCGTTTGTAAAGCCCCATGGAAATAAGACCAGTTGCGAGTAGTTGTGATACGAAATCATGGCCGCGACCTGATGTTCGATAGCAAAGTCACGGATGAGTTGTGTTTCCAGCTCAGAAAAGGGGGCTGTGCCTCGATAGGTCTCGCTGAAAGTGGAGCCACTGGAACCGGGGCCACCCCACTGGTAGCCATAATTTCGATTCAAATCGACGCCAAAAGTGCCGTCACCGTTGTTTCTGCGGTTCTTGCGCCACAAGCGGTTGGTTGTAACTGAATACTGGTGGCCGTCGGGATTCAGGAGCGGTATGATCCAGATTTCACCGTTATCTATGTAGTTTTTGGTGCGCGCGTCAGAGGCGTAGTTTTCGAGCAGATTTCTGGCAAGCAAAAGTGGCACATCAACTGCGATCCATTCTCTGGCGTGATGTCCGCCAACGAACAGAATTTCCGATTCATCTTCATTTGCCGTAACATTATCGCTAATCTTTATGGCCCAAATATCGCGCGATTCAACAGTCTTGCCAAGTGAAACTACTTTTGCAAGTTCTGGGAATTGCGCCTGCAACCGGGCCAGCTCTTGAGTAAGTTCTGCGTAGTTGTGATAAAGCCCTGCATCCGGGGGGCCCGGCTCCGGCGTGTCACAAGCGCTGCCTGAAAACAGCAACAAAAAGTATGAAAGAAGGATTGCTTGAAATTTGTTTTTCATTTGATTTTTCCTGCTGCCGGCATTCCGCAAGTTTGAATTGCTTGTGCGTAAGCATTTGTTTTAATTAATTTTCTTGTGTTGGTTTGTGGTACGGTTACCTGTGCTTGTCTATTGCTCAGCTGCCAGTTTTTTTGCATAGTTCCGAATGTCCCGGGCTATTATTTTTACAGACAAGCCATTCTGGCGCAGTTGACTGATATGTTTGTCAAATGCCTGTGCGAGAACGGTGTCAGCCTGAACCTCCCAGATATCCAGTCCCATTTCTGCAAATTCTGTCAGGTGCTCGCGGTTGTGCCCTGATATTTTGATCAAGCGTTGAACAAAGTCGCTTTCCTCTGCATCGACGGAATTCAGTTGTGAGTCTTCCAGCGCTGCAATATCTGTTTGAGCAACCCGGGCGATAACATAAGTGCCCTCAACTACAATCACATCCACGCCGGCCTGAATGAGGCTGTCGGCCTGCTCCGGACGTTCAATCTCGATTTTTTTCATTTGTGGCAGATTCGGATCTCTGGCCTGGGTTGCACTGTGCTTTTGTTCCGGACGCTGGCAGGCGGTGAGCATACAAAACGCAAGCGTGAAAGTGAGCATTTTTGACATTTGCTTTCCCCATGTTGAAGGTTTGATATTTTTAATTGGAAAGTGATTGAATAATAATAAGTAAGCATTTTGATAATGTCAATATGCGGGATAAAAAAAAGATGTTCTTTGCATGTGATAAGTTTGATTTGCCAGCGTGATGAATTGCGAGATAGGCTCTAAAATTAAATTCAGGGAACTGCTGAAGCAAAAAACAGGATAAAAAAGTGCTTTGAAACAATGCAGTTCGACAAAGATATGCCGCAATTTTTTGCGTTGGAACATTTTTTTTGCGTTGCCCTTAAAATAAAAAAAAACTTGCATTTATTCATAAATAAGTTTAGTTTTTGTGTCAGTTATTGTCGAAATGTAAATTTTCCTCTGGCTCGACTATTCCGACGTTTCCAACGAAAAGACCATAGTTCTTCTGATTGTGATGCGAAGCGAGGGAGAAAGGCTTGGAAAGGTACCATAGAATTTGATCTTGCTATCTTTTTTACGCCTTAATTCTGTATGACTGCCTAATGGGGGGTACATACCAAAATAGACTATGTGTTGCTCTTACGGAAAACTACTGAAACGGGGTCGTTACTTTCTGGCCATACTGCTCTTGCTGAGCATTCCAGCGCTTGCCTTCTGTCAATCTCTCACGATAAGAATGAATGATGTTTCTGCTGCGGGTGATTCGGTTCGTGGCATGGTGTCGGGTTTCCCATTCCCGGTCATTACCAGGCACATCTCTATCATCGATTCGTCCACCGGTGCACCTGCGCTGGGTTTGGCTGACAGTTCGAGATGGCTCGGTGCCAACGAAACAGCACGGAATGGTCGTACGGTTAAAGAAAACTGGCAGGTTTTACAGGAATATGCCGTTGACGATTCAATCAGGGCTAATTTATACGCACAACCCGATGGCCCTTTGCTTCGTGAAGTGACTCGTTTCAGCTTCCCGATTATTTCAACCAGCACAATGTTGGTAATGGATGTGAGCACGAGTATCGACACAGTGGTTGAATTGAATCTTGCCAAGAAAGGCGCCAACAGATTTGTTGATGGCATGCGTGTGGGGTCTCCCCTCATAACCGACGAATATGACAGGGCCGGTGTCATTGAATTCAGGCGAAAAACCGCAACTGTTCTGAGCAACTTTACCGACAACCGTAGTGATTTGCACCGTGCCATTAATTCGGCAAAGCCGATTGGCAGGAGTGGAACGCCACTCTATCTCGCGCTTAAACAGGCAATAAAACTCACCAGCAAAGAAGACCCAAACCGGATTCGCAGTGTCATTGTTTATACCGATGGGTTAAATAATCGCAGCGGCTCAACCATTGAGCAAGTCATCGATGCTGCGAAAGAAAGCCGGATTCCTATTCATACAATTTATTTGCGCAGGAAAGGCGTGATAACTC
This sequence comes from Candidatus Zhuqueibacterota bacterium, assembly GCA_029262005.1. Lineage (GTDB taxonomy): Bacteria > Zhuqueibacterota > Zhuqueibacteria > Oceanimicrobiales > Oceanimicrobiaceae > JAJDAG01. The sequence goes on from JAJDAG010000042.1 coordinate 32,367, forward strand.
CGAGCGACAAAGCTGCAGCGGATTCTTTGCGATTCATTGCTGAGGCCACGAATGGATTTTTCTTTACAACCATTGGCGGAGTTGAGTTTGAGCGGATTTATGAAAATCTTTCTAAAGTCACACAGAATTTTTACCTGATGGCGCATCACAGCGCCGATGTTTGTGTTCGGGCTCCGGAACGGTTTGTCGAGGTAACCGCAAAAACCGCAGACGGCAGAATTGGCGTTGGCGCAGGCCGTTACACCGCACCCGGGCAAGCGAAATTTTATGATCTTCGGTTGACTGCCTCAGCCACGCAACGGGTTCTTGCTGTTGGTGACACAATCGATTTTACTATACGCGTAGAGAATGTTGGGCCGGATTTGGCGTCGGCAGTCAGTGTGCAGCAGGTACTGCCACATGACACGCTCCGTTTTGTACTGGACTCCGGGGTTTCAGGTTCTCCGCAAATCTCAGTTACCGGTGATTCGTTGAACTGGTCTGGGTTGGTTGTACCGTCTGGCGCCACTATTTCACTTAGGTTTGCTGCGGTTGTTAGCCCGCAACTTACTCTGGGGGAGGCAGCAAAGGTCGTTACTTCCGCCTCTGTTGTGGCAGCCTGTGAGCAAAATGTTGACGACAATACTGTTTTTCTGCCTTTTGAGATAATTGCAAAACCGCCCGTTTATGATCTTGAATTAACAAATATTGCTTTTCCTGAAGCGGTCTTGCAAAATGAGGAATTTCGTTTTGAATTGACCATGAAAAATAATGGGCCGGACACAGCAAGGGAGATTACGCTGGTCGATACACTTTTTCAGTTTGATTTGCTGCGTGACTCTTTGCGGTTTGATGTTGCGCCGGATTCCATTCGGGGCAATGTGTTATTCTGGCATTTCGACTCCCTGGCACCGAATGCTGTGCAAAAAGTCATTTATACGGCTAATTTGCCGGCCTGTGACTTGCTTGAAAATGCTCCGGCAGCGGTACGGAACCATGCATCGGTTCTGGCAAGATACGATACAAATCCAGCCAACAATTTTGCAAAAGCAAGCGTTGACATCACACCGCTGGATTGCTCATTTGTTGAGTTGGCTGTTCGCAAAACAGCGAGCGTTGACTCGGTTGAGCAGGGTGTGCTGTTTACCTACTTGCTTGAAATCAGCAACCAGGGTAGCAGAATTGCCCGGGAGGTCAACGTTTGGGACGCACTGCCGACACGTCTTAGAATCGCCAGTGCATCTGTGCTGCCATCGACCACGGTAAATTCAGATACACTGCAGTGGCATTTTGACGAGATCGCTGCAGCGGATACGATTCAGATTGCCTTGCAAGCGGAATTCTTGTGCGCGGAATCACCAACGATTTTTCCTTTCATTCAAACAAATTTTGTCTGGTTGTCTGCGCTTGAAGATCGTGACGCCGGCAACAACCAGGACAGTGTAGAGGTTGTTGTCACTGGCTCGACATGTGCCACGCCGGCGGATTTTAAAATAGAAAAGCGTGTATCTCAGGATGTGGTGAAACAGGGGGAATTGTTCCGCTTTGACATTGATGTTGTTCAACGAACGGGTCCCGATGTTGGCAATGTTGCTGTTTTTGATGTACTGCCTGATTTTTTTCAGCTCATTGAAGCAAGCCCGGCCCCCGCAAATGGTTTGAGCGCAGATACCTTGCAATGGCAATTTAACAGCGCTGCTTTTGTCGACACAAGTATTTCGCTTTTGTGTCAGGTGCCATGTGATGTAGATTTGCCGACCGCTGTTTTAGAGTGGGTGAATGTGGCCTGGCTTTCTGCTGATGGCGACACCAATTCTGATAATGATCGAGACAGCGTCACAGTGACTTTTTCCGGAACGCTGTGCGATTCAGCCAATGTTGACTTTGAGCTGCGTAAGTCGTCGTCCTCTCAGACTGTAAAACAAGGTGAGGAATTCACCTGGCAAATCGACGTGAATAGATTAACCGCCGCGCACTCAGATCCGGTAAATGTTTTTGATGTGTTACCTGAATTTGTTGAAATCATCAGCGCCAGTTTGCCGCCCCTGAATGGCCTTGCCGCAGATACATTGTTTTGGCAGTTCAACGGCTCGCTGCAGGACACCACCATCGAGTTGACAGCCCTGGTTCCTTGCGGAGTTGCAATGCCTTCTGCAAGTGCAGATTTGCTCAATACCGCCTGGATTGCAGTTGTAAACGACACCAATTTTGTCAATGATCGCGACAGCGTCACAGTGACTTTTTCCGGGACGTTGTGCGACTCAGCCAAGGTTGATTTTGAGCTGAGTAAGTCGTCGTCCTCTCAGAGTGTAAAACAGGGTGAAGAATTCACCTGGCAAATCGACGTGAAAAGATTAACTGCAGCGCACTCAGGCCCGGTAAATGTATTTGATGTGTTGCCGGAATTTGTTGAAATCGTCAACGCCGGTTTGCCGCCCCTGAACGGTTTTACCGCAGATACATTGTTTTGGCAGTTCAACGGCTCGCTGCAGGACACCACCATTGAGTTGACAGCCCTGGTTCCTTGCTCGGTTTCGTTGCCTTCTGCAAATATAAGTTTGCTCAATACCGCTTGGGTTGCGGCCACAAACGACAGCAATTTAACCAATGATCGCGACGATGCTGTTGTAACAATCTCTGCACCGTGCCGCAGCGATGAATTCGATCTGTCAGTGGAAAAATCAGCGAGTCAGGACACGGTTTTTGTCGGCCAGGAATATTCTTACAGAATTCGTATTCACAATCATGGGCCTGCCCGGGCCACCAACATCACAGTGGCTGATGCCATACCTGCTGATCTGCTTTTTTCCGAGTTCAATTTTGCCCCATTTGCCACCAGCGAGCCGGACACACTTGTGTGGCATTTCGATGAACTCGCACCGAATACAACAATTGAAATCAATTATAATGCAATGTTACCCGGCTCAACCGAGCTAATTGGTGAGCCTGTGCGAATAAACACAGCCCGTGTTAAAACGGCTAACGACGTCAATGCTGCCAATGATCAGAGCAGCGCCACCGTTGTCTTTGAAGCGCTCAGAAATTGTAAAAAACTGATGCTGCTCGACCGCAACGTTTTCGCTCCTTCCGCTGGCGACCCGCTGCAAATTATTGTGGATGTTGACTCTGACAACAACGTGAGCCTTGATGTGTATGACATCACGGGTTACCCAATCAAAAATATTGTCAAAGGGCGCGTTCCAGTTGGCCGCAGGCAAACGTTTTTTTGGGATGGCACAAGCGATGATGGTCGTAATACAGGCAGTGGCATATATGTGATTTTGTTTCAAGGCCAATTGTCCACGGGCAAAATTATAGAGTGTGACAAAAAAGTGATCATTGTACGATGATGACAGCGAAGAAAAAAAGCATCTTTTCAAAAGTCGCCAGGCATATTTGCTGCCGCACTTTCCGACTCTGGTTGCTGGTTGCGATTTTGTTATCGGGTTATTTTTGTGAATCGGGATATACCCAGGTCCGCGCCGGCTCTGCTTATTTAAAAATTGTGCCGGGTGCTCGTCAGCAGAATCTGGGCGGTAGCCTCACCGCCGGCCTTGATGAGCCTTATTCTATTTATGCCAATGCTGCAGCAGTTGGTTTTTTGCGCGAGACGCAATTTTCTTTCAGTCACAGCCGCTGGATTTCTGATATCACCAATTCATCGGTGCTATTCGGCAAGCAGTTTCACCCGTGGCAAAAACGGTTAAATCTGGCTTTGGGCTTCAATTATCAGGGCGTTGATTTTGAATCTACGGGAGGTTTGCAACCTGCCACAAGTTCACAAGATTATCTTGCCACACTTAGCTTGGGATTTCCAGTCGTTGGTAAACGTCACTCGTTGGCCCTGGGAATTACTGCGAAACACTTATACACAAAACTGGATCAATATTCCGGTAACGCTTTTGCTTTTGACGGTGGTTTGCTCTACCGCACCTCAAGGTTTCGTTTGAGCCAAGGGCCGCGTGGGATGTTTGGTATCTTTTCACTCGGTCTATCATTAAACCATGTTGGCAAACCCATCACCTTTATTACTGAAAGTACGCCTTTACCCTGGACTGTTCGAGTTGGTTCATCGTTCAATTTTGGTCGCCATGATGGGCCACAAACACAGTTGCTTTTTGATTATCACAAAGTGAATGATGAAGTGCACACATTCAGCATTGGCGCCGAAATTCAGAATTTTTTTAGTATTTTCCTGTCAGATTCATCCAGGTGGTCTCGGCTCATGTCAGTGCGAGGCGGTTACCATTTTAATTCAAATCGCAACACACGCATTCTCAGTAAATTTACATTTGGTCTGAGTATTCGTCTGGATGATTACATGAATAATTCACTTTCTGCCGGCAGAAAAAGAAATCATGGCGGACGAATAGAAGTTTCCAGACCCATACAAAACTCAGCACTGCGCGGGGATTTTGGCTTTTATAATAGTGCTACTTTTACCAATGTTTATCAGGGGAGCGGCACATGGTTTAAGGTTGGTCCGGAAGCGTACGATTTCGAACACTCGCCGTACCATTCAGTCAATATCGGGCAAATGCCGGATAGTCTTTACTGGACCAGCGAACCTGTTGAGTTTGCCTGGCAACCAGCAAATGATCCGGATTTGTATGACCAGGTCAATTATTTGTTGATGATTTCAACTAACAGCGCCTCTGTGCAAAAACGCCTGACAGCCGTGCAGGATTCAGGCGCTGCGGCTTTTTCGGAAAATGCCTTGCAACATCAACTTAAAGTGGCAAGAGAAGGCAATCAAAGCCGGGTCAGCTTTGCCTATATAAAGGAAAATTCTGACAATCAAAACGCTTTTCTAAGCAGCATCACGGGGCTGAACTTTGACCTGGCCGACAATGATGACATACTAAAGTGCCGGCTTCCCGCTCAAGCTGATTCCGGCAGTTATTATTGGTCGGTACTGGCCTACGACAAGAATTTGCATTTTCGTCCCATTGCCGAAGAAGGGCGAAACATTCGACGGTTCCATATCCGCCGTTACCCGGATCTTGATATTCGGATTACAAACGCCAGGTGGCAAAAAGGCACCTACCTGGTTGATGTTGTTCTTAGCGATTTAAACGAAACCATTTTGCCCGAAGAGTTTCCGGTGCAGATAGATGTTTTGTCTACAAGCGGTTCGACAGTGCTGCCGCAAACAACCATTTATGGGCCCCGGTTTCACCACATCCAAAGAGGCGAATCCATTACGATTCCAGTGAATTGGGATCCACGTTTCGCGAATATTCATGCATCGGTGAATTTAGCGCCTGCAGTGGGTAGCGTCCATGAAAAAAATTATCTGAGCAGCCGTGATGTCTACTCCAACAACAGCGAGGTTGACACGCTTGTGTGGTATGATCTGGCTGTGAAGAAAACGGTTTCCGTTGCTGAGTTCAGCCCACATGTGCATTTTAATTCAGGCAAGTCAACACTGTTGCCTTTAGATAGACAGGAATTAGCGAGGCTCAGTAAAGCCTTTAACGACAGTGTATTAAGTAACTTTTATATCAGCGTGAATGGACACACGGATCAGATGGGGTGGCGTGGTTTGTCTCCTGCTGCCGGTATTCAAAGAAACTGCAGGTTGTCTTCGGACCGTGTGCAAAGTGTTAGTGACTTTTTAACAGGTATGGGCCGGGTTCGTCCTGCACGCGTCAGCGTCACTGGTTTCGGGCAAACTCAGTTGCTTGTGAAAAATGCCAAGAGTGCAGCAGATCACGCCAGAAATCGTCGCGTGGTTGTGCGAATGTTTCAGCAACCCTGCCTCAATATTACCAATGCAAATTGTACCATCGTTGCACCATGCACCGCCACTCCGGTCAACCTTGTCGATTCAAACGAAGACATCAACTATGAAATCTCCATCAGCAACATTGATGGCTTTGCTGCGAAGAATTTTGAAGTGCATGAACAGGTTCCGGCAACAATGACCACATTAAACTATTTTCCCAGGCCGCCGGACGACATCATAAAAGGGGCCTCCAAAGAACTGATCTGGCGTTTCCCGAGGCTGGGACGTGGCGCTACTCCAATTCAGGTTAAGTATACCGGCAAGATGCCAATGAAGGTGGCCGGCGCTCAACAAGTAACCACGGTTACCCAGGTTGCATTTCCCAATGCGGCTGACAGGAGTGGACTAAACAACCGGGCTAGCGCAGATGTTTACCTCATTGGAAAACCTGGACCGCCGGAGCCATTTTACCATACGGTGAAATGTAACGAAACATTGTCATTGCTGGCTCAATATTACTATGGGGATGTGAAAAAGTATCTGAAAATATTTCACTCGAACAGAGGTACGGTAACTCATCCTGACAGAATCTATGACGGCGCCAAGTTGGAGATTTCAGGCAAACTGGCCCAGCCTGGCCTTCCGGCAAAGTCGTTGGGGCTGCCGTATGTGAAAATTCAAAAGTCTGGTGAGCCAATAATTGGCTCCAAAATTATGGGCAGTTACACTTATAATCACTGTGAGCCTGAGGGACAGTCACGGTTGCGCTGGTATGTGAACGATGCACTGGTGCAGGAAGATCGTGGCCCGGGAGGCCGTAGCGAATATCTGGTCGGAAACGTCCCTGGGGCAATCATTCGTTTTGAGGTTACCCCCGTAACTGAAGCGCCGCATTCATTAGCTGGTACGCCTGTTTCCATCGACTTTGGGCCTGTGAAAAAGTAGATAGATCTGATGTCACTTCTGAAAATAACACGCCGCCTGCTCCCTCTGGTCGGAACACGCCAAACCAATCTGCGACTGGTCCGCGCATAACCTCGGTAATCGAGTTTCTGTCAAATACGAATTAATTCTCTTCCTTTAGAAAATGGGTAAGCTTTGTTGTGGATGCTATCAATTTATCTGATCTGTTTATTTGGTTTGTTGCTTTCTTATTGTCTTTTACTGCCCATGAAGCGGCGCATGCCTGGATTGCTATGAAAGGGGGGGACCTCACGGCCTATGCAGGCGGACAAGTCACATTGAATCCTTTGCCACATATTGAACGCTCACCAGTTGGCATGGTTGTGGTTCCGCTGGTTTCGTATGCCCTGGGAGGATGGATGATTGGCTGGGCAAGCGCGCCTTACGACCCCAACTGGGCTGCTCAATATCCGCGTCGTGCCGCCTGGATGGCCGCAGCCGGACCGGCTGCAAATTTTGTAATCATGATTGTCGCATTTACTTTACTCAAAGCCGGCCTTGCTTTTGGATACTTTGCGGAACCCCTTCGCGAGCAATTGTTCGCCAATGATCGTCTGCAACTTGGAAGTGTTGTGATTGCAACGGCTGGCGGGATGAGTGGGATTGCTAAACTCCTCAGCATTCTTTTCATGCTAAACATCATTTTGTTGCTGTTTAATCTGCTGCCTTTCCCCCCGCTTGACGGAAGCTCCGTGGTGACCCTGTTCATGTCCGAACAAATAGCGCAGCGGTTTACTGGATTTGTGGGCCAACCGATGTATTCATTCCTGGGCATAGTTGTTGCATGGAAGATTCTCAATTTTCTATTTTGGGATGTTTTCGTAATTTGCTTCCGGCTGCTGCACGGCCCTGTTTTTTGAGCGAACACATCGAAATCCAATTATTTTAAAGCCCAGGCTTCCGTTTTTAATGGGTTGTGAGCTGTAAGAAACACCACTCTTTTTTCAGTTTAAGTTATTTCCGGATATTGAGAAATTTGTACTAAATTGAGACAACTGCCTTTTGCTGTTATGAATTGCCAAGTTAAACAACGGCTTCTCCTCAAGGAGGGATGATGAAAACAATTTTAAAAATGTGCCTGGCTGCGGCACTGCTGTGCGCTTCAAGCCAGATGGTGAGTGCGCAAATTACCGTAACCATCACGCCTGTTAATCGGGCCGGTCTGGAAGTATTTTTCCTCAAAGATTTCGACATAACCAGGCCGGGTACTGGGCCCCCCATCTTCTCTGTTGAAATGAACAATGCCGGCGCAGCGCGCACGGGACTCATAATGGAGCTTGCTATACTGAGTCAGCGGCATGGCCCGCTTTCCAGTGGTCGCACCCGTCCTTTTTCAATGGCTGCAGGCGAGGCAATTAGGCTAACCAACAACAACATGTTTACCAATATAGGTCGATTTTCTTTAGATGAATATCGATTTGAAGAGGATCTCATTGAAGATCTCATTCGCGATATTTTGTCGACCGGTCGCCTGCCAACAGATGTGTACACGTTTGAGGTAAGGATAAACGGGCCTGGAATAAGCCCGGGCAGCGGCCAGCTTGATATTCGGGTGAGCAACCCGCGCAAACTCGACCTCGTTTTCCCGGGGGGGCCGGCTACATCGCGTAAGGCTGAGTGCCCGGTTGTTTTCACCCCGTTGCCGCAATTTCGCTGGGAATCAGATTTACGTACTTTTCGGGTCATCATCGCCGAGTCCCGGCCTGGTGAAGATCCGGAGAGCGCCTTAAATAGAGAGCCGCGTTTTGAACGAACGTTCATCATCAGAAATAATCGTACGCCAGATGTGGTTCCGGATTTCGGTGAGTTTCGTCAGCGTCCGGAAATTTTACCCACTACCACATTCCAATTTCCCGCTACGGGCCATGGCCTGCGCTTGCGGCCCGGGAGAGTTTATTATTGGCGTGTCATTGGTCTGACCGAGACCTCCAGTGGCAGGGTACCTATGGAGAGTGAAATTTATTGCTTCCGTGTCGCCAGGCTGGACAATGCCGATGGCAAAGGGCGGCAGGTGGAGTTAATTTTGAGAAATCTTCTTGGCTCAGACTATGAAAAATTATTTGGTGAAGGCGGCGAGTTGGAAGGTTTTGAGCCCAAACGCCTGACTTTTGAAGGCAAAGAGGCAACAATACCCGATTTGATGCGACGGTTGCCAAAACTCAATCGCGCTTATTCAGGATTTCGCCTTGAGTAGGAATTCTGAACCTTGCACCTGGTGACCGTGAGGCTTCGGTGTTGAGTATTTGCATTTCGAGTTTACGGTTGTAAATTTTATGTTTTTGCACCGCCACTGGATCGCGGAATGGTAGTAATAAGGTTGAGACTTCGTCGGTTTAGGAATTAACGAATTTAAGGAAATTGGAAATGAAGACCCAAAATACATTCATTGCGTTTGCAATCTGCTTAATTGCAACCTCTTCCGGGTTTGCAGACAGTGGTAAGGATGTAGCGCTTATTTTAAAAACAGCCGGCAAAGTCGGTGTAAACAAACAAGGTCGCAGCACCTGGTCCACGGCGCGCAGAGGACAGCGTGTGCATTCCGGGGAAATCGTAAAAACCGGAGATCGCGCACTGGCTGCTTTGGTATTTACCGACGACAAATCGTTGATGAAAATTCGCTCGAACTCCAATGTTACCGTTTATGGTAAACGTGAAAAAAATAGTATTGCCAAGCGGATTCAAATTTCCTTTGGGGAAATTTGGGCAAAGGTAACCAGGCAGAATGTCAAGTTGCGCATCGAATCGCCCTCCGGCGTGGCCACGGTTAAAGGTACTGAGCTGAACTGCCTTTACGCCGATGATAATTTTTTTGTGTTGTGCCAGAAAGGCATTGTCGATGTGACCAACCAATTTGGAAGCATGCTGCTCGGGGCCAATGAAATGGCGCGTTTGACCAAGGGCCTACCCCCGGAGAGAATTTCAGGTAACCCTGACAAAATATTCGATATGACTAATGACGGTGACGGCAAGCAAATGGAAATTGAGTATGAAGATGAAGATGGAAATAAGAAAACGCTCATCCTGGACTTTGATTAGAGCACTTAATTTGTCAATTGTAAAATAAAACGTCTTAAGTGGAACGAATTATGTGTGTTAAAAAAATAGATTTTATATTAATTGTCGCAATCTTTGCTATTGCAGTTTGGGGAGAAACCCTCGCGAGTCCAAATGAAACAAATAAAGTGCTTTCCGAGGCCGGTATAATTCATTTGCCTGTAACCTCACTACGCGAGAATGAGAAACTCGTTGTTGAAGGCAGAGTGGATGGCGCAAAAGCACGCGTGGTGTTTATGCGGCTGTACTTCAAGTCGCAAACACAAGAGTCGTATGATTATGTTGAAATGTCAAATGGGACATCCGGTTATTTTGGCGAGTTGTCTCCTGACAAATTTAATGGAAATAATCTATCCTATTTTATCCTGGCTATGCTCGAAGATGGAAAGGTCATAACTTATCCGCAGCAAAATCCTTATGGCAACCCTTTAAAGGTTGTCATTGCAGCAGGCGGCCCTTCTGTATCAGAGCCGCCGCAACAGGAAACCACGCCTTTTGTGCAACCTGAGCCCAACGTAATTTTCCCTGAGGAGGACTTTGAGCTGCCCTCGTCGTCTGTCATTGGCGATGATTCCTCCTTGCTTTTTCTCAGCCCGGAAGCGGGTGATGAGTTTGGCGTTGGCGAAGATATTGTTATTGCTGTATCCTTTTTCTCTTCCGGCAGTGATTCCATTGACGTGAATAGTATCAATCTATTTGTCGATGGTATGAATGTTACGCTCGATTCTGAAGTTTCCGACAATGTGATGACTTATATTACATCCTCTTTATTGCCCGGCGGGCACAGCGCATTTTTACAAGGATATTTTCACTCGGGTGTTGAACTGCCTCACGCTGAAATTGCTTTTATTGTTAAGGGAGAGCGCCCCAAGTCCGGGCTGGAATCACCGGTCAAAGGGCGTGTTTTTGCTGAAACACGCCATGAAAGCATTAGCGACGTGGGTTATAATGATAACAATATGGGTGGGTTTCTCTCAGGAAAACACGGCATTGTGCAGTACGATGCAAAGCTCTATTTGACCACACGCGAGGATTCGCAGTTCCAGCCACGCAATCGTTATTCTTTTAATTTGGAGTTGCCCTTTATTGGCGTTACGGTTGGTGATTTTTACCCGCGTTTCAATGATTTAATGTTGTGGGGAAAACGCGTTCGCGGATTGCATGGCCGTTTACGTTTGGGCTTTTTCAATGTTGATCTTGTTACCGGCCAAACTGTACGCAGGGTGGCTGCAATCGATAGTACGGTGCTGGATGCCCTGGGGCAGGTGCTCCCCAACTCGGCCGGTAGCGACTCTACTGCAATTGTCACTACAGGCAGATTCAGGCAGAATTTGCTGGGCCTGAGAACGAGTTTTGGCACTGGGAGAAACTTTCAGTTCGGCCTTAATCTTTTGAAAGCAAAAGATGACAGTACCGGACTTGGCCCCAACGAATACGCCACAACACCTCAGGACAATGTTGTTATTGGCTCTGATTTGATGATTGGATTTGCCAATCGAAGAATTGAGTTCCGTGCGGGGGCAGCCTACAGTCTTATCACCGAAGATATTTTGGGTGGCCCACTTAGCAAGGCTGAAATCGAGGAACAGTTTCCGGATTTTGATCTGCCCATCAACCCGGCTGATTTTGCAGATTATTTAATTATAAATCTAAGCACAAAACCGCTCGATGATCCGCGTAAGGGTAAATCCCTGGCACTCAATTCGAGCTTTCGTTTTAATTTTTTCAATAATAATTTTGTCATCGGCTACAAACGTATCGGCGGTGAATATGTGTCGCTGGGAAATTCCTTCCTGCGCAGCAATCTCAGAGGATTCTATTTTCAAGATCGCATCCGACTGTTGCAGAATAAGCTATATTTGAATTTTGGATTTGAGAATTATGACGATAACTTTGCTGCGGATGATGAGAACACACCAACCAAACTGAAAACCCTTAACACTGGGTTTACCATTTATCCCGGCGCTCATTTACCCAATTTCACATTTAATTTACGTAATCACAACCGCGATGATAACATTGATTCTTTGTTTATCGATATAAATTCAAGCAGCCTTGTTGCTGATACCACACACGTTGGTGAAAATAACAACACACGCGACTTCAGTTTGCAGATGAATTACGATACCCATTTTATGAATTTGAATCACGCCATTTCCATTAGCTATATTAAGTCTGATCGCACCGATGATTTTGTGCAGGAAACTGAAAACGCATCAAATGTACAGGTCGTTTCCGTTCGAACAAAGTACCAATTCCCCTTGATTACGACGTTTAATTTTGCCCGCAACGATAACAATTTCGGTGATGGTCTCAACACATTTAATTTTAAAATGTTTGGCTTTAAGGCCGAATATCCTTTCCTCAACCAAAAGGTCAAAACATACTTGGGCACGAATTATACTTCGGCCTCAGGAACATCATCCAGTGACTCGACGACTTTGACTTCGGTAACAGATTACAATCGCCTGGCTTTTAACGCCGGCGCCCGGTTTGATATTTCGCGGTCACAGTATATTGCTCTGGATGCCAGTTTGATCAGTTTTAAAGATGGCGGGCTTACAGTGGATACCTCAACCACGCCGGCGACCAATGCACCAAACCCATCTTTCACGGATAGAAGTATCCGCGTTTTTTATGAAAAGCGTTTTTAGAACCATCCCACCGACTGAGAATGATATAAAAAGGCAGTGGATTTTTATCCCTGCCTTTTTATATTAATGCAATCATGCAAATTTCGTTTGCGAGCATAAAAAAACTCTGGTTTAATAAATGGGTGTTTGGCAGTATCATTGCCTTTATCGCAACGATACTTGGATTGCTCCTTGGCGCCTATTATGACGAACTGGAGCTCAAATCTTACAACCTGCGTTTTGGTATTCGTGGCTCACAGGAAACCAGTGCGGATGATATCGTCATTGTCGCCATCAATGATCAGAGTATTAAGTCGCTGCGAACCTGGCCATTTCCCCGAACCTATTTTGCCCGAGCCATTTTGAACCTGCACGCTGCGGGTGCCAGGATGATAGTTGTGGATATTGAATTCACGGATCCCTCAGCACTGGATCGTCGTCAGGATTTAGCTTTGGGTGGTGCAATCAAGCGTGCAAAGCAGGTCATTCTGGCTGGTGAGCTGGTTAATGCCAGTGACCTGAGTCGAAACATTCAAAACTCCTACATTCTGCCGCCACTTGAATTGTTGACTTCAGCTACGGGCGCCACTTGGGGCACGATCAATGTTGACGAAGATTCCGATGGATTTATCAGGCGCTATTTGCTGTTCCAGACGCATAATAACAAAGGCTATCTGCCAATCAGCATGCACGCCTACCTGAATTTGCGACCCAGTGCAAACGGAAGCAAAAATGTGAAATTTGAGCAAGATGGCCATTTTATTCTGGATGCACACCGCATCCCAAAGGTCGATTACAACTCGATGCTCATCAATTATCGTGGCCCGGCAAAATCGTTTCCTACATACTCCTTCGAAGAAGTGATCGATGATACATCCTTTGCCCTGAGTGGTGATGAAGACAGCGATTCGTTTGAAATTCACAAGATGGCCGGCACTTTCAAAGACAAAATTGTGTTTATCGGTGCATCGGCAGAAGTGCTGCATGATAACAAGTTGACCCCATTTTTTCAATATCAGGGTAACAAACGAAAAATGCCCGGGGTTGAGGTGCACGCCAACGCGCTGAGTACCTTTCTGCGGGGCGATTTTATTTCTCGTCAGGCTTTTTGGAGTTTATTGCTGATTGTTTTTGTTCTTTCTGCAGCAACAATGCTGGTGACCAAGTTGCTTTCGCCGTTCCGCGGCCTCTTTGCTGTCCTGGGTATTTTGCTGTTTTACGTTGTGGCGAGTCTCTATTATTTTATCAATCAACTGCTGTGGATAGAGTTGGTGACACCCATGTTTGTTATTGGGTTGAGCTACCTCGGCAACACTGTCCACCAGATATTGACGGAGCAGCGCGAACGCAAGCGCGTCAAAAAATCCTGGGAACAGTACATGTCAAGGGATGTCATCGACACCATGCTTAATTCTGGGGAGCTGCCGAAATTTGGAGGAGAGCGCCGCGAGCTTACTGTTTTGTTTTCTGATATCCGGGGTTTCACTACCTTTGCAGAACGGCACACTTCCCATGCCGTTGTCAAAAAGCTTAATGAATATCTCTCGGAAATGGTGGATGTCATTTTCAATAATGCCGGCACTCTGGACAAATTTGTTGGCGATGAAATTATGGCGGTTTTTGGCGCACCGCATCACATGAAAGATCACGCCAAAAAGGCCTGCCACACGGCCCTTGAGATGATCGATCGATTGTGTGCTCTGCAAAAAAAATGGTCTGAAAAAAAGGAAGATTATTTTGAGATTGGTATTGGCATTAATTCCGGGAAGGTTATTTCAGGAAATCTCGGTTCAACGCAACTTCTTGATTATACGGTTATTGGCGACGATGTCAATTTGGGCGCACGACTTGAAGGCGCCAATAAACAGTACGGTACAACCATTATTATTAGTGAGTTTACTTACAAGCTTGTGGGCAAGGAAGCGAAAGTGCGAGAGCTTGATTTGGTTAGAGTTAAAGGCAAAAAGAAACCTGTGAGAATTTACGAACTGCGAAGTATGGAAGCGTTGCCGGCCATTGAGCAGGATCTGGTCATCGATGCCTATACCCAGGGCTTGAACTATTATAAAAAACTCCAGTGGTATCCGGCACTCCGGGAATTTAAGAGAGTGTTACGCTATTTCCCCACGGACGGCCCTACCCGAGTCTACATAAAACGCAGCCTCGATTTTCTCGAAAACCCGCCTCCCGCCAATTGGGATGGTGTTTACGAATTTACCACCAAGTAGCCTGCCCTTGTTTTTGCGCTATATTAACTCCCCTGTTCAGGCCTGATTCAGGCTCTGCAACGGCGCAAAAGCCATTACAGTTTTAATCAATACAGTTTTCCTGAATTCAGGAAGAATCCTGAATGTAAAGTTATCCGCTCGATTCACGCCGGTGTCCTCGAAAAGCAGGTTGTCCGCCAAAGTTGGGTGGATGGTTTGCAAAGGATTATTATAATTAAATTACCAATAATTGATAATTTACATTCTAAGCCGCAACCAGCAGTGGAACAATTGGCTTATAGGCCTCCGGAGTGATTGTTTGAATTTCAGGTTCAGCTTTCTCGCCAAGCTGCTTAAGCCGGACCGCGATTGTGATGACCAGGCCGTAACCGATGTAAGTAGAAGAGACCAGGCAAAGACATATCCAAAAAAGATATGTAAGAGCGTTCATAATTTTCTCACGGATTTTTTGGGGCCGATTTATTTTAAGTGTTCGAATTTCCCGCCGCTTAAACGGTTCAATAACACCTTTGGTCACGATACAGGCGATGCGATGTTGCTCGAATTTAATAATATTTTTCAAAGGATGAGCCGAAAAGAAGATATAGCATGCCGATTCGGTGGCGAAGAGTTTGTGCTTGTTTTGCCGGGCGCGATCGGGCCGTTGTAGCTGAACTAACTCTAAAACAGAATGGAGTAGATGTCGAGCAAGTTGAATTAATGCAGAATGAGCTTTGAACCGGCATATGCTGTCTATGGACACATAGAACTTTGACATTAAATAGCCATGTCTTCTATTAAATAGTGCTTGGCCGAAAGCTCGTCTATTTCTGATATCCCGGCTTTCTTTTATGCCGGATTCTCATGATTTTAACAGAAGATTCCCGCACAAATAGTGGCGGGGTGACTGCGCGGAAGCGTTTTCGTTCAAACACTAAATACGAAAACAAGCCAATAGAATGAATCACAAATTTCTACAGTTTTTAAATTCCAGTATTGACCAGAGCAACGCTTTATCGGGCAGATACGATCCTTTTTTAGTCATCCTTTCTATCTTAGTTGCAACAATTGCAGCCCATGCGGCTTTGCAAATTGCCGAAAGAATCTTAACTGACCCGAATCCTCGGCGAAAAAAAGTTTGGCTTTCTTTAGGTGCCATTGCTATGGGCACCGGGATTTGGGCCATGCACTTTGTCGGCATGTTGGCTTTTCAGCTCCCCGCCACGGTGAATTATGATATACAAATCACTTTGCTCTCAGTGATCCCCGGAATTCTCGCGAGCGGTGTTGCGCTCTTTTTTATGAGCAAACAGAATCTGAACTTTTGGCGCATCAATCTTGGCGGTGTCCTTATGGGGCTAGGGATTGGCAGCATGCATTATACAGGCATGGCAGCGATGATCATGGATGCCGCCATGTATTATGATCCGGTTATTTTTGTTCTTTCTATTCTTGTTGCTCATATTTTGGCCACTTTTGCCTTGTTTATAAGGTTCATGTTTGCCAAAAAAAGAGGCGCAACAACAATCAGAATTGAAATTTGTAGTGCCTTCATTATGGGCTGCGCCGTTGCCGGAATGCATTACACCGGTATGGCCGCGGCCAAATATTTTTCGGTTGAAGGTGTTAGCGTGCCGGAATCAGGCGTTTCTCCATTGGCATTAGGACTATTTGTGGCCTTCATTGCTGTAGCCTTGCTGACTGTAGCGATATTAAGCGCGCTCATGGATAAACGCATCACGGCAAGTGAAGATAAAGCACAACTCATTCTGGAATCAACTGCCGAAGGAATATTCGGTTTGGATGTGGACAGTAAAATGACATTTTTGAATCCGGCAGCGCTCCAGATGTTAGGTTATACCAAAAAAGAGTTGATCGGCCAATCGGCACACCTGAAAATTCATTGTTGTCACGATGTCAGCCCAAACCATTCAAGGGAAGAATGCCCTTTGTGTAGCGGAAAAACAGGGTTTACGGCAAGGAGCCTTTTGGAAACGACCTTGGTAAAAAAAGATGGTAGCGAACTTCCTGTTGAGTACAGTAAAACCCCGATCAATAAGTACGACAATATTATCGGGGCCGTTGTCGCTTTCAACGACATAACAGAAAAAAAGATTGCGCAAAAAAAAGAAAAAGAAAACAGTCTTCTGTTGGCCGGTATATTGGAAACCGCCAACGACGCTGTTATTTCCATTGATGAATCGCAGAAAATCATTGTGTTCAATACCGGTGCGGAAGAAATTTTCGGGTATCAAAAAAGTGAGGTTATCGGGCAATCACTGAATCTCCTTTTGCCGCAAGAAGTCAGGTATAAACACCAAAACCACATTACAAATTTTTCCGCTTCTCCTACTCAGTCAATGCGAATGAGTGAGCGCACCAAGGGTTTATACGGATGCCGGAAAAACGGAGAAGAATTCCCGATTGATGCATCAATATCCAAATATGAATTGGGGTCGAAGAAAATCTACACCGTTGTCCTTCGAGACAAAACCGAAAGCGTTCTTGTCGAACAAAAACTGCGCAAAGCCAAAGAAGCCGCAGAAGCAGGGAATCTGGCCAAATCCGAATTTCTCGCAACCATGAGCCATGAAATCCGCACACCCATGAACGGCGTCATTGGTATGACAAATATTCTCTTGGATACCAATCTAAATAAGGAACAACGGGAAAACGCCAAAATGATTCAAAGTTCGGCAGAAGTTTTGCTCAACATTATCAATCAAATTCTAGATTTTTCAAAAATTGAAGCCGGCAAGCTTGAGCTCGAAAATGCTGAATTTGACCTGCGCACCCTGTTGGACGAAGTTTCTGATTTGCTGGCATTTAACGCGCATGAAAAAGGGTTGGCTTTTGCCTGTTTCATCACACCGGATATAGACAACCATGTTATTGGCGATCCGGTACGCATTCGCCAAATTATTATCAATCTCGCCAACAATGCAATTAAATTCACCAATGCCGGTGAGGTGATCATTAAAGGTGAGGTGGAAAGTGAAACCGATACTGAAATGTGGGTCAGATTTACTGTGCAAGATAGCGGCATTGGCATTCCGAAAAAAGCAATCGACCGCCTCTTTCAATCTTTCAGCCAGGTAGATGCCTCGCACACACGCAAATATGGCGGCACGGG
>JAJDAG010000043.1 GCA_029262005.1 Candidatus Zhuqueibacterota bacterium
CATCTTTTCCAATTGCTCGGCTTTTTCTAATCGTCCTTTGTTCACACTTTTTTCGATCATAGGACGAACCTTAAAAACTACATCGTCAATATCTTTTTTGACGGCATGCCGTAATCTAGCGGCACGTTTTAAAAATTCCCCGGCTTCTTTGGGAGTACAAGCTGTACAAATTCCATCAACCCAATCGTACATCGACGCGCCGCATTTATTACAATCGTAATGTGTCATTAGGCGCTCCCGGCTTCGTTGTCGGCACGGGCCTTGGTCAAGATGAACAAACCTTCACGGCGTCCGATTTCTTCGGTGCCGTGAATATCATAAACCCGGCCCCGATACGTCAAGCGGTGTGTCAACGCTTCAACTGTGTCACCCCATGGATACCACCGTGTTCTAAACACTGCATCAACTTCAGCAAATGATTGACTTGAACCGAAACGTTGCGCAACGCCGGACCCTTCGCGGGAAGCCCATACGGTTGCGAGGGTTGACCATGTTTCGATTTCCTCACCCACCTCATTCGTCACGGTAGAGAGTTGTTCGATTGTAACACGTCGATCTAAGTTACCGGCTTTCATTGATCAGCACTTTCCCAAACTTCACCGCGTTCAACATCGCAACGATGTCCTGTTTCTTCAATATGATCAATGACGGCTTGATCGCCTTCCTCATATGAATCATGCGTGAAATCACATTCAACACATTTAGCACACAAATGATAAAGACCTTTCTTGATTATCATGAATAAAATTGATCCCGCACGCGACGATTTTCAAGTGAATTTCGAATGAACTTACTGACACCACCCCGATTAAGAAGTTCGTTATCCTCAACACCACGATTATCATATTGTGACGTGATCACAGACTTGATATATAGTTTGATGATTTCCGGCACGTCGGCAACCACCGGCGAACCTGTACCATACCCACATTGAAACGTGATGTTCACAGTGTCAAAATCTGACAACGCGCTGGGCCATGAGCCAAGTCGCAAGGGTATGAGACAAGCACCGCCTGCGTTGATCCCGGTTTCTTGAATGATCCGATAGTCAACACCTTCAACCATTGTTTGTGTTGCTTCGTTCAAATCAGTGTAAGTGAATGAAGTGATTGAAATGAGCGGGGGGAACGGAAGCCGGATCACTGACGGGAATTCACTAAGTGAAAGTTTCCAAGTTTGTGGCGCAATGGCGCGACCTAGCCAGCCGGTCCCGGCGTCGATCTCTTGTGTTGCCATATCGATCAATGCGGTGATCAAATCATCTTCAACACTTACGGCAGGTGATCCACTGGTATCAACTCGCAACTGGTCGCGGGCTTCAATCAACGTGATCGGGGTTTGAGTTGGCGCGACTGTGCGACTTAATGAGAAATAACCGGGGTTCGTCATTCACCTAATCTCCAATGTTCACGTACCCACGGGAACTCCGCTTGAACGTCTTGATCCCACGGATCACGTTTACCATGAAAGAATACAACTTTTGCGCAAGATGGCAATACTTTATTTGGATTGCCGGTGCAATGGATACGAAAAGACGCTACACCGTCCGCAATCGTCCAACGTGGAGCGCTAGGGCCGATCTTAAGGCTAAGCCACGCTTGGTCGCTCCCATGAAAACCAGCCGCTCTGGTCTCTCTAGGCGACGTTACCGGGTTGAATTCTTCATAGATATCAGGGCGGCAACCCGCACGTATGAGTTGCATCGATCCGTTATAATGCGTCTTAGGGTTGACATAATCACCCCATAACACAAAATCTTCAGAACGTTCCACAAGTGACGTGATATCGTCAACAATCACAACATCAAGATCAATCGAACATATACGAGGGCCGATCAACGTTGCAGCGTCTTTGCTCCACATTTTCAACCGTCGATAACACGAAGGGTTTAACCCTCCATGCGGCGATTGCACGTCGCCAAACTCATCCCACAACGGCAAACACCGAACACGCGGATCAATCCCGGTCGGATCATCAGTTACGCACGTCAGGCGGAAGTCACCAGAGTAGTTGCGGGCGATCATATCACGAAGAACGTTGACGTGTTCACCGGTGAACGTGGAGCGATAACCAAGCGGAGCCGTCCATTTGAACGTTAAAAAATCAATCATCCCCGTTCCTTTTTCAACCAATGGCCCGGTGTAGGTTCAACATCACCGATATGATACGTTATATTTTCAATTGGTCGCAGTGTGTCCAATTTTTGAAGGGTCATTGAAACATCTTTCAACCGTGTTGCATATTGAATAGCGACCAACAATAATTCGGTTTCAGTAATGCTTGCTTGACCACCCCAATGCGCAACACCGCGTTCCATACTCACCGGTTCCGGCTTCCATTGAATAGGTATTTTAGTACCCATTAAATGCGGGCCAGCCCGCGAACGTGGACCGTATCCGCGTGTTTTCTTCGCCCCATATAGCCGCACGCATTCTGCATCGCTTCGCATTGGAAATGGTCTGACAAACTCTTGATCGTTTTCAAGGTGAAGAATATGTGTTGCATCATGATTATAAGCGTGCGCCCACATTGTTTGAAGTGCTGGAATTTGACCAACTCGCTTACCGCTATTGTTACGATAAACAGTTTTAAATCCAGCGGCTTTAGCAAGATCAAAATTCCAGTTAGTTTCAGATGCATCATCCGCGTGCAATCTGATATGATCTTTAATATTGTTTGTTTCCATCAAACTAGTCAAAGTCTCACCGGTTAACTCCGGTCGGTCGGCAGTGAGCAAACATATTGCTAGTTTATAGGTCATGATATGTTTGACCCGTGCATAAATATAACGTCGCTGCGAGGAAGTTTCTTAATTGGAGAATACCCACGAATAGCCAACCATTGAAAAAGTTCATCGTCATCAGAACCGAACTTCTCACCAAGCCCCCTCACTTCGATTTGCAACAATGGTTTATAACGTTTGATTATATTCTCACCACCCTTCAACGCATCAAGTTCCCGGCCTTCAACATCAAGTTGAATAAAATCAATTGATAAATCGCGGTCGGTGAACATAGAATCAATAGTGGTTATAGGTGTGTCACCAATGATGCTATCGATCTGATCAATTCTACCGGTCATGATTCCGCGAGTTGTCATGTTTCCACCACCGGGTTTTTTACCTAAGGCGGCGTCCGTTGGTATAACGTTAGGACGTTGAACATTTTTCTTCAAACATTCATAAAGTGTGCGGTCAGGTTCAAACGTCCAAACTTCCTGAAAATGTGTTGATAGTTCAAGCGGCCATAATCCTAAACAGCCTCCGGCCTGAATTGCACAACGTTTATTTTCAAGCATTCCAATAGCATCACTAAGATGTATGTTAGCAAAATAGTGATCAACCTCTTTTGTTGTCGCTGTTGCCGGTTGATAAGCACGGTTTCGGTAAACGATTTCACCAACTTCAGAATTATCAACGTCCCGGCGTTGACGTTCTTTTTTTAGATTAATACCCATTATGGATACACCTTTTCGTGAACGAAGGTCATTGTCTTAGGTTTGAAATATGATCCATCGGCTTTCAACTTCTGGCGTAATTCTTTAACGAATCGCCGGTCGGATGGCATTTTGCGTTGATAGCATGTTGTTGATGCGTCCGCGATCACTTCACGGGGGTAACGGATTACAGAACACGGCAGCAAGTGCAGACACGTGAATTCTTGCAAACGTTCGCGGGCTAGAAAATCCATTCCATAGTGACCACTGAAACGTTCGTCATATCCACCGAACTTTTCCCAAACGCTCTTGTGAAAGAACCAAGTATGCGGATGCGGCTTGTACGGTTCGAACTCTGGTGCATCAACGCGGTTGAAGGTGTGGACCTTCTCTTTACTGATTGTTCCGGCTTTTATACCTTTCAACAAATATTCCCACGTTTCGGCCGGAACAACGTGGTCCATGTCGGTCATCATTAGCCAGTCATATTTCGAATAATGAACCGCGATGTTTCGTGCCGCTATATGGTTCCATGGCAAATCTTTAGCGATCCGGTAAAGACTGAAATCAGTATCAAACGGTTTACCATGTTCTCTTAGAACTTCACGGGCTGGAATCTTCGGCGATCCGTCATCAACAACGATATATTCTAATTGCTTCCGAACGTCAGCTTCCAAACATTCAAGTCTCATGAATTGTTCGCGGAGCATCCCAGCATTTTCGTAATACGGTGTAAGGTAAGTAATCATTTAATCGGTTCCCCATAATCGAACGCTGTTATAGCAGATTGGCGATTGGTGTTCAAGACCTTTACGCCTTTCATTTCGAATTGAACGGCGGCGTGTGACATATCATCCGCCCACTGTTTAAATTTACCCGTGGAATTTGAACAGCCTTCACCCTTCCATTCGTAATCACCAAAAAAGTGATCTTTACCGTTTCTGAAATTCATATCAAATCCGTAAAGATAAACGGTGTCGTCGGGTTGCGCAAATTTCCAAGCTAGGTTTAACGCGTTGTATCCGGAATGATTACCGTTTAAAATCCCCGCTGTGTCGGAAAACTCCCGTGTGTTGATATCGCATTCATAAATAACGAAGCCGTGGTGTGGCGGTAACTTATCAGCTTTACCAGCTTTGAGAACATGACCATATGCTGAAACACGTAAGAACGTTGGTTTCTTCTCTTGCCAAACATCCGCATATCGATAACGCGCCCAGCGCCCGTCCATCCCGACAATCATGTTAACATCAACATGACGAAAAGCATCATTGACGCCGATCCGCAAGCCGGGTGCATTACGGGCACCACATTCAAGCGCTGACGGTCCACAGCCTATGACACTAATCGATTTGCTCACTTTGTACACCACACTGTGATATGCTTGCGGCCATCGTCAAATACGCAATCAGTATATCCAAGCGTTTCGATCTTAGATTGCCAGTAATCCAAACCCTTTTGAATGAGGTGTGAATTTCGACCATCTGGTAACACCTTATTTGACGCCTTTGTTGCGATCACCAGATAAGCACCTTTGCGACCTATACGGAATATATGGGTCAACACTGCATCAAGTTTTTCAGGTTCGACGTGTTCAAGAACATCGGTGCAAACGACCATATCGGCAGGTTTTGGAATAACCGCTTTATCAGGGAAGCCGGGGTCAAATTCGATAACACCACCCGGCAAGCCTTGTTTGCGCCACTCAGTTTTAAACGTTCCACGTCCGCTACCGTAATCCAAGATTGAACTTGCTTCCAACTCCCGTGCGAACTTTGCAGCCATAGGAACGTGTGAGTAGCCACCGGTCCCCCATTTCTTAACTGTATGCGCTTCACCAAGTTGATCACGGTAGTAAGGTGACGCAAGATCGTCCAAGCTAAACTCGTAAGCCCCTGCAACACTCATAAACATTGACATATGACCGATATCAACCGCGTGGATACCTTGCGCAGCAAGTCGATGTGCGAGAACTGTAGCGGTTGCGCCGCACGACATAATGATTATTTCATCACCAGAAAACCCCCACCATTCTTGACAAATATTTTCATAGTCATCTATGTTTTGGTAAGCATCACTCTTTGGTGTTTGAAGGTGATGAACGTCTCTTGAAGTCTTTTCCATTTCCGCAATTAATTTTTCGTCTTCATGACCAACGAACAAAACGTTCTTGTCTTTCCACAACTCGCGGACTTTATCCCAATATTCGGGTGTATCGAGCCAAGGGGCGCTGTCGGCTCGCGTTACCCATGATGATCCGTAACCAGCACCAAGATCATACAAATCAAGCGTTGGTGACTTGTAATATTGATCCCAAAACTTTGAACGTGGTGACTCTTTTAGACTGTATGAGGGAATGCAGGGAAACGATTTTGTGTCCCCTTTAAGAATTTGACGCAATTCCTTAGCAAGTTCCGGGTCGGCTTTCTGGCTAATCGCTTTCCCACCCATTGCCAACCGTAATTCACCGTCACCAAACCGGGCTAAATTCTCACCACGTAAGGCGGCGTTGATTGTTCCGATTTCACTTAACGTTTTGGGATATGTCATTTCAGGGCTTCCTCTATAGTCATTTGTTTGAAACAAGTTAACGCGGTTCGACGTGATGCATTGATAACTTCGATATCATTATCTTGCAATGTTTGCGCCACGTCTTCGAAAGATTTTTTAAACGTTGGGTAACCCGGACAACGACGTTTAAACTTTTCGGGGTATTCGTGCCAATGGGTTTTATCCCCGTCCGTCATCAAGTCTAAACCTAAGAAAACTATTCGTTTCGATCCGAATAATATTGCTAGGTTCATCGCTTGAAAGGAACTGTTCGCACCCTGATAAATAAAGGAAGGATCGAACGATATATAAGCACCCGGCTTGCTTTGGATTTGTTTTATTCCCATTTGTTCAGCTTCACCATGTTGCCAATTCTTATCTTGTGTCCAACGCTGGAAATTTATAATTAAACTCCCACGTTCTTTCCACCAGCACGGATCGGCACCATAAATTAAATTACACCACGCTAATTTCCAAGATTCATTCACTCCTATAATTTTAATGTTTTCCTTCACCCAACGACAACTATTAGCTGTTCTAACATCATCTTGTGTCAAACTAGGACCACCCGCGAGAATAACGGTTGTTGAATTTTTCCAATCATCGCGAGGGAAGGCTTTATCCATTTTCTTGACCTTTAGTTACAGCAAAGCCGGGAATGTGAAGGGGCAACACTCCCGGCTTCTATAACTCTAGTATCAAGAGGACAAACTTTCCACTAGAGTTAATTAGGGTTTACACCGGCGCGTTATGCGGACGACGGCGCTCAATAGTACAAGCAAGAACCACACCAGTCGGGTTGGGTGAGGTAGGTTCGGCAACTGTAAGTCGAACATACCTCGAAGAACCCATGTAACCGACACGGTGGATTTGATTGTCAGTTGACGCGGAAAGTACCGGTACAGACCCATCAAGATCACCAGCGGCAACCGTTGTATAAGTTACATCGTCAGCACTTTCTTCAACCAAAAGTGTAAATGTACCATCAGTATAAAGACCAACAGCGATTTGCACTTCAACTTCTTCAAAGCCTCGCACTTCAACGCCTGTCCCGTCTACATCAGCCGCAATCGCTTGTGGCAAGATGCAAAAACCGGGAGAAACATTGGCGAGGGCGTCGCGTTTAGCACTCATATTAAATACTCCAATTCAAATTAAAATTAAGACGTGCCGAACTTCAGAAGCTTACAAGCTTCAAAGTCCTGAATACCAGCGCCAACGCGCTTCGTTGTATAGAACGACACATTCGGTTTGTTGGTGTATGGATCACGCAAAATACGGATACCAACACGATCAAGAATCAAATATGTGCGGGCAAAGTTACCAAAAGCGATGGAGAATGAATCAGCCGCGATATCAGCAACGTTATCATCTGTTTCAACACCTTTACCCAACAGAAGTGAAGGGGTGCCAAGTTGTGTGGACGGTTGCCAAATGTAATTACCGTCATTGTCTTTGATCTTACGAACTTCAGCAAGTGTCAAATCATTCATTAGAAATCCAGCGCCGTTGCGGAGTGTAGATTTCAAAGAGTGCTCAAGATCAATTAGGATATCATAAGGATTACTACCCGGCGATGAACCGGTAGTAAATCCACCGGATACACCAGTTGCTAAATAACCCAAACGCGGGTTAGCATTAGAAAACGATGCGTTCGCGACGGGTATATAACCACCAATCAGACCACGTGGTTTGTTTGATCCATTACCAGTAACAAAGGCCGCACCTTCTTCTTCATCAAACTCAGTACGAACTTCATCAGCCAACCATTGTTCAATGTTGATTTCACTATCATCAAGCAAAGTTTGTGACGCGATTGGTGCGGCATAAATTTCATGAATTGGGAAATCAAGTTGTAGCATTGTAGGTGTGTCGGTTTTCGGGCGGGCTTGAAGTTCGCCAACCCAACCAGAAGTAGCACCACCAAGGCTTCGCAGTCTACGGTATGACG
>JAJDAG010000044.1 GCA_029262005.1 Candidatus Zhuqueibacterota bacterium
TATCTCCTGACTTGTTGATCTGTTACCATCCAAGATAGCCCTCCTTTATGTCTTTGCTCTTCTTGGATAGTATGAAAACTCCGTTGATTAATAGGGAATTTTAATTGTCGCCAACAGGGAAATATAAATGTCGTTAATCACACAACGGTGTACACGTCTGGGTCGGTGGCTCCATGGGGCCAATGACCTCTCCTAACGACCCGGTCTTCTTCCTGCACCATAACAACGTTGACCGTATCTGGGCCAAGTGGCGGGTGATGTACCCCGAGTTGCCCTATGCGCCCCAATCCGGCGGCAATCTAGGCCAAAACTGGGGCGACAACATGTGGCCCTGGAACGGTGTGACCGACACCGTGAGAGTCAATTCGATGTGGGAACAACCGACGCGCCACAAACAACCACCAAAATCGACACAAATGGCCATGTGGATAACTTTCGCGCTTGACAAGAAATTATGATGTAAATGTCGTCTTGACCGGGGTCACGGCGGCGTCTTGAAGCGCGCTCGTATCGATAAAATCATCCATCGCGGTTTCACCGTTCAAAAGCACACCAATACCACCGGCTTTACACAAAGCATCGACCACGATGGTGGCACGCAACGACTCCGTAAAACTAATCTCGTAAACACCATTACCAAGCTCAGAAAAAGTAGCAACAAGTAAGCCGTTCGGAGCACTGCCAGCGGTATCGCTGGCGTTGTATTCGTATACCCTTACCACGCGTCCCACATCGGCAATCTTCTTGCCATTCACAACTGTTTCAAGCATTATAGAATTTCGCATTTTTACAACCTCATCGTGGCCGAAGATGGACTTGAGAATTGAACCAAACCCGTCGATTTTCGTTTGAACTTCATCTCTATATCAATGGCATAACTCAGGTCATCCCATAATTCAAAATCAATCTTCTTCATATCGTTAACAACTTCTATATCAACACCATCTATTTCGAGAATCTTACTGTCACTGCTGAGAAATCCCGACATCCATATCGACTGCGATGAGTGCAATTTACAACTGACTGCGACAGTCACTCGAACGCCGTCATAATCTTCGACCAGGCTGAAATTAATGTCCTCTTCCACGTCACCTATGAATTCCAAACCGAGCCTGATTTGGCTGCACAAAATTGGCAACGAATAGTTGCCGAAATCATACTTAAAGATGACCTGAGTGTTAGTGACTATCATAAGACAATTCCCTCGATGGAAAACTTCTTGCGCTTGGTCATGATCATCTTAGTAATTTGAATGACATCAGTATTGATCTGAACCTGATCAAGGAGCTTTTCACCACTATAAAAAATACTCCCGGAATAACCATTCCCGGATGAAATCATGTTTGAATAAAAAGGCTCAACCAGACCTTGTGAAAAGTAAGGCAAACCAACAATATCATATTCACCAGGGTCAACGTTTTCATACAATCCGGCTGACCAATAAAGGGTTTCATCGAAAGATGAAATCTTTGCATCAGGATCAGCTATATTGACATCCCTGCTGAAAATATGGCCTAATTGTGTGTTTCCTTGTTGGTATGTAAATGATGGCTCATTATCAGCATTCATAATCGAACTCGTCAATTTAACGCCATCGAGCCTAAATTTCTCCTGTGATAAAGTCCTTTCCTTCCAGGTTGCACTTTTCACCGTGGCAACCGATGCAGTCTTAGGTACGACTTTAACATCTATACCCAAATATTCATCTCCTGAGGATGAATAAATTATAGGTCTCACTTCAATAAAAGCATTAAAGGCAAAAGAAGCAAATTTGAATAAATCAAGGTAGGTAACATTAAAGTCCCTGAAGGTATTATTAAAAGAATCCGCCTTTGTCACAAGAGTAGTATCATCGGAGAGGCCACGGTAGATGATCGGCAAATCATCTTGATTTTTTTTGGGCCCTGGAAACGTGACAGAGTTTACATTATAGCCCTTATCTTCTGTTTTAGCCATATTTTCAAGCATGTCACCCAGGGAAAAGCCCCAGCGATTCAAAATGGATTGTTCTGTACCAAGTTGATTGAAGACTTTTATCTGTGAAATTGTAACAGCGCCACCATCCATCAGATTGGCCCAACCGTTAGATTTGAAAAGATTCATAACAGTCTGACAATCATCGAAAAACTTCTTTTGAATGGAGCTCAAGCGCACCTTATAATTGCCGGTTTTGTCATCTCTTTCATCAAAGTTATTCGGGACAAAAAAACAGTCGACAATATCACCATTGTAATAAAAGACCAACCAATCTAAAGACGTGCCACCGGTAAATGGTAAAGGAGATCGAGCCTTAATTGTAACGTCGGAACTCTTTATCCAAAGCTCATCGCCAACAGTCAACTCAATTCTGAAATCATCGAAAATATCAGTGATGAAATATGTTTCCTGAATCTTTCCAAATGCATCGTCGGTTCTAATGTATCTAACTGACCACATTAAAAACGCCTCTGATTTTCAGCCTTTTCAAACCTGGGAAATTCCTCTCTCAAAAACTGCTGCCCTTCCATTGTGTTAACCAGGTTAATATTCACATCCCGAATAGCCCGCACGACCTCATTTTTAAATGCATTAAGCTCGGCCACACCGGCGCTCGAACTCGTTGCGGAACCGACCACGCCGCCATGCCGGCGCACAGGCAATAAACTTGCGCCCTGGTTGATTGACTCCAGCAAATCCCGGTGCCGCCTGGTAGCGTTTGCATTGACGATAAACTCATTTGAATTAGCAATGATCAACCGGTCTTCACCATCGCCGAAATTGCCGCTGGCGATAGTCCGGATGCCCTCGCCCAGAAAGCCGCCATGCCGGCGCTTTTCGAACTTTGTTTGTGCAATTTTCTGTGCGTTTGCCAGGCCGCCTGCAATCGCGGCTGCAGCCGCAGCCGCACCAAGAGCCGGACCCACAATCGGAATCGGCGCCAGGGCTTTGAAAGCTGCGGTGGCGCCGGCGTATGTGTTATAAATTGCCTCCGCAAACGCAGCGCCTTTGCCGATTTCGAACAAGGCTTTATTGCTGCCCTGGGCGGTTTGTACCAGGCTGGCCATCTGGCCTATGGTCAAGTCGAATGCCTGCTGCTGCAACGCCTCTTTTTGACGCTGAAAATCCGCTTCAAACTCAAGCATCTCTCTGCGTGATTCAAGGTATTCAACTGACTCCTCACCATAAACAGTTTTGGCGGAATCTGCTCTGCCAGCAAGCAACTCAATGCTCTGATCAAACCACTCCTGTTCACTGCTGAGCATGTTATCAAATTTTAAATTGACTATCTGAAGCGCGTCATCAAATGATGCCAGGTTGATTATCTCATCAGCAGGAATTGCATCAGGCAGATCAGGCAACCCCACAGTTGGCAAATCCGGTGCGGCACCAGGCTTAAAGCTCACCGTCTGTTCGATTTTGCCTGCCTGTTTTGCATTGGCTTTTTCAGCCGCCTTGCCCAGCGCCTGCCAGCGCTGCGTGAGCGCCTCTACTTGCTCCTGACTCAGGCCCATCTCTTTAGCAAGCTCACCGGATGCGCCGCCCTCAAAATCGAAGTAATTACTTAACAGAAAAACGCCTCTGTCAATATCCTCATTTGCATCGCTCAGACGTTTCTGGAACTCAGCAATTTCATTTTTTACATTCTCTGCTGCATTGGGGTCACTAACAAACAAACCGCCACCAGCGTCTATGACCCTGATTCTGTTCTTTATTTCATCCAGCCCATCTTGCGCATGACTGGTTAAGTCGATTAAGTCTCGCATCCTGGTTACGGCCGGGTCGACAATGTCCTCTTTTTCTCTTGCCAACAACAACTGCCTGCGCGCCTCTACCAGGCTCCTGACTTTACCGGCGCTTATCTCGATGGCGTTGCCATATTCATCGATTTTAGTGATGGCAGTCGGGTAAACTCCGGATAGCGTTTCGATTATTTTCTTCAACTCGCCATGCTCATCAGTTGAGAGCTTGGCTTTTTTCTTGAGCTCATCATAACGTTTCAGTAAATCAGACAACTCATCGTTTTTCTTAAACTCATTTTTGATGTCGCTGACCGCATCAGAAAGCTTCTCAACTTCGCTGCGGCTATCACTTGCCTTCAGTGCTACTTCGAGCAGGCTGTTTGCAAATGGAACAGTCACAGCAACAGCCTTTACCATGACTCGCTCCCAGCGGTTCTCCAGTAGCGTTATTTGCGAACTTATCTTTTCTTCTTGTGCTTCAAGCGCCTTGCGCATAGAGCCTGAGCTGTTCGTCATCGCATCGGTTTTTTCAACAAAAGTATCGAACTGTGTCGTCGTTAAGGCCAGCAATGCATTGATGGCCTCAACACTGCCGAAATATTTCTTCAGCTCGGCGCCACTGCCTTTGGTGGCGTCTGCCAGAATGCGCAAGATGCCGACAAAACCCTCACTTGCAACGGCGGCCTCGACCGATTCAAAGCCTTGCTTTTGCACCAGCTCAGTCAGCTCTTTTGTCGGGCCCAGAAGCTCCGAGGCAACCGCCTTAAGCTGGGTGGAAACTTCAGAAGTGTTACCGGTCACACCGGTCAAGGTTGCCAGGCTGCCGAACAGCTCATCCGTGCTTATTTTTAGGGCAGCGAACTGTGGCACAATCTGCCCGGCGCTGCTACCCAATTCGGTGATAGTCGTCTTACCGAGTTCGTTGGTTTTGAAAACACGATCTAAAATTGGTTCGAGGTCTGACCATGATTTTCCATAGTTCTTAATGACCAGGGAACCCAGAGAAAAAACCTCACCGGTATCGCTGATGCCTGCCTTTGCCGCCAATGCTGAAACCTTCAGAACGTCCATCTGGTTGGCGGCGTCAACCCCGGCGCTGACTATCTCAAACAGGCCACCGGTTAAGCTGTCAATGGGTAATGAAATTTGCCCGGACATATCGAGCACGGAGTCGGTGAGAGATTGGATATTGGGAACGCCGAGAGACTCGACTTTAGACATCTGATCCTGTAGGTCGATGAACTTCCCAATCGGCACTGCTGCAACGGCAGCAACCCGGTTGAACGTATCTGAAATCTGATTAAATGCAAACGAGACACCGGCAGCTTTGGCCGTTAAGCTGTCAAGAGAAACAGAGCCCTTTGCGGCCACGTCGCCAATGCTGTTGGCCTCGCGCCTGAACTGATCGCCTTCAAGCTCTATTTTTATTTTGAGAAGTGACAAGCGTCATTTTACCCAGCCCGAAATTTTCATCCGCCGCGCAGCCATTTTTCCACACGGTTATCTTTGTCGTCGCCCAAAAATAAGAAAACCGCTGCATCGACAATGTCAGCCGACGCAGCGGTTCTATAATCGCCAAATCCTTCTTTCACCAGGGAGCGTATGAACCGATCCCAAATAAACTCATCGGCGTGCTTTTCAAAGTTTATGCGGCTCAGTCCATGACACTTGAGTTTTTTTCCTATCCTTGCGAGTTCTTCGAAACACCGAGCACTCTTAAAAAAAAACTACTGAGTGCGACCGTCACTTTTTGCAGGTCAATATCATCAACATCAACCTTGCTGAAATCATCTTCAAACAAGGCCGAACAGACTTCTTTCAAGCGGTCCGCGTCATCGGTGTAAATGGCCATCAGGTTTTCTGTATACTGGCCTTTATCCGACTCAAGCAAACCCGCATTTTTTATGATCTTTAGCGACTTCGGTGTTACAACGGTTCTTTCGGTATAGCCCGTTTCCATAGCTGTCTCCAATGTTATTTTGACTTATGCCAAGAAGTGCTTCTGCACATATTGAAAAACGGACAAAACCATGTCAATGGTATCCTCAATAAATACCTCTGCTTTGTCGTCAGTGATGTCAAACTCAGACTGCAAAAAGGCATTCAATTCGGCGGATTCTTCATCACTCAAATCGAGCAACTCCGCCTTTACTTGCGTAATTCCGGTCAGTGCGACTGGCAGCTTGATCAACGCAGGGATGAAGTTGACATACTCACCCAGACTAATCTTGCCGTCTTCGAGTGATTTTGCCATCGACTCACCAAACTCTGCGCCAAAACCGAGAACATCCTTCGTTTGTTGTATTCCAATCATCTCAGAAACTCCTTTGGTTTATTTCCATTTAATGCCCGTGCCGTTGCACTTTGGGCAAACTTTTTGGGCGAAAGAAAACCAGCGCCTTACCCATCCTGAACCGAAGCAACGGCCACAGAACTTTGGCCGGGGCTTTCTAAACCCGGCCATCTTATGCAGAATTATCGCTGGTGTAAATAGATGCCGATGTCGACTTGATCAGGACGGGAAGATAGAACTTATTCTCCGCCTCGTATCCCTCATCAACCTCGGGCATAAAATTCACGTCTGTAATGTCCTTCAAAATTATGAGACCGTCGCTATCGCGCACGACCGCAAACCGCGTATCATAGAGCGGAAGCACATTTTGCGACTGGTTGATTGTCAGAACGTTGGATACTTCCGAGCCACCGGTTATGGCAGCAATCTCTGCCTGTGTCGCAGCCTGTAAAACCACTCTCGCCTCGAACATGGCGCCGACTGCGATGCGCCTGCTCGGATTGGGATTATCCTGCGCAAAGTCCTCCAGGACTCTCCTGGATGTTTTTATGCTTGCCCGCTCATTTGCAACCTTGAACTGATTCGCCGCACCCAGATTGCCGTTTGCTATTACATAGCTGAAATAACTGGCGTGTATGAAATTCATGCTGACCTCATTGTAGTTTGAAGAGATGGAAAAGCACTGACATAATCAGCGAAACTGAACTGGAAATCACTGCAATTTTTATCTTCACGTTTGCCACTTCCCTGCGAACAGATTTCATTTCATCGAACATCTTATTTTGCAAATCCATGATGTCGCGCAGCGTCGCCGACTGCTCATTTCTTGGTGTCATTCCCGCTCTCTCAATGTTGAAATTTTGCCGGTCAGCATGTCAGGGCACGGGCTTTACACCCTGACAGCCTTCCGACGTTAGGCGGCGAAACCTATTCTTATTTGACTTTCTTATTTGCCGCTTTGTTATCCTTCACTGGTGCCGGCTTCTCTGCTGCTGGCTTCTCTGCTGCTGCATTGTCTGCTGCTGCTTTCTCTTCTGCTGCATTGTCAAAATCAGGCCTGATTTCAGCTACTTTCGCAGCATGCTCAGGATATAACTCCGGGCAATAGTAGCCATGAGTTTTCACAAAAAAGTCGGCAGTGGCTTTTTGGCATTTTGCAACGCCATTTTTGAAGGATGTTGATTTTCTACCTGCGTTACGGAATCCGCTAAAGGTCGGATTGGGGGTGTAAACTCTGGGCATGATCTTCTCCGATATTATGGTTTATAGCCTATGCCGGCAAACTGATTGCACCCACCGTCACGGTGGTGACTGCGGAGTACGTAAGACTGATAATGCCGGAAGCATCGTTCCAGGCGTTTTTGGTGAACGGGCCAATCAGACGTGAACCTGCCGCAGGCACCGCTACCACGTTGTCGGCCTGCGCAGTGCCTTCAGGCGCCCTCGCCTGGCTTGACACGGTTACATTGATAGAACTGCCACCGCCGTTATCAACCTGAATATAGGTCGTGCCGTCATTTGCGAACGAGTCTCCACCTGCAGCGGCTGCAACAAGAGAGGGAGTCAAGCCGGCCAAAACAATCTTCTGCACTGTCAATAGCATGTCGGTTACCTCTGTATTTCCTGGATTATTTTAGTTTGAACGGGTTTAATCTAGTCGTTCTGGTAGCAATATTTTTTTATATCGATAGCCTGGTCACTACGTCCCAGGGCGACGCCTACAATCTTCAAACGATACCAGGGATACTTCTTGTCATTCAGGTCCACATCGATGTCGGCAACGGTTTCGGCAGTCAGATCGGTGAACAGGGTATCTACATTAGCCCAATTGGCATCAGTGCTATCCAAGGCAAAATTTGCCTGCACATAAGCGCTCAATTTAGGACTGCCAAGAACGGAAGTTGCCTGGTAACGAACCTTAAACGGAAAACGCAAAGCATTCCAATAGCCAGGCGCAGTGGCACTTGAAGCAACTGCATCTTGGGCAACACCCCAATGCACACCGTCATATTTGCGAAGATTAAATGCCTTGCTGTACAGCGTGCCAACCGAATCGACAGCGCCGGTGAATCGAATTTGTTCACCCGGATAAAGCGGCGTGCGTTGTGCGTCACGCGTCCAACTGCCCTGGGCAAGTGCGCTATCCGATAAAACTGAAAGCCATGAAATGGATATCAAAGCCAGGAGGATGAAAAGTTTTTTGAAGTTCATTGTCTACCTCAATCTTTGCTAAATTATTCAGGATAAAATGTGCAGCCTGCAGACCTCACAGACTGCACTCATCGTCGCGGATGGTTATTTATCCTAAGGTAACTCGATACTCCAACCGGACACCTGCACCAGGGACGTTACGTCCTGCAGGTACATAACCGCATCCAGGTTGACGTTGTTAATAATTTGATTGCCGGTTTGTCCGGCATAACGCGCCTTGACACCTACTGAAGTCAACAGCGTCATGTTCGTGCGTTCACCCCAGCGCGCAAAGAACATGCTTGATTTGCTTCCGGTCTCGGTGAAAGGCAGCAACGGCGTGCCGGCTTTACTATAACCGGCGCCACGGATAATGGTATTGCCGATCATATCGATGGCATTACCAAGCTCGTCTTTTGACTGCCGGTAATAGCCGAGCGTCTTTGCAACCGTAAGCCAGCGCATTTTCAAATATTCATTCATGTAGACATGCGTGGCGCCACCACGGACGCGAGCGATAGCTTGCATGAATTTCTCGATGGCCAACTGTTGTGCAGATACATTACCGTCTGAATTACCAACCGGCACGTACAGGCCATCGGTGAACAGCCAGGCAGCATCAACCAGATTCCGCATCCCGTCAAAATCTTCCGCGTCCGCAGCGTCATCGCCCTCAAAAAACATTTCCTGCAAAACCCAGCCTGCCTCGCGGGCATCGAGACGGGTTTGCACCGCCAACTCCGCTTCCGGTTCTTCATTCCGGTCCTCAAGAATCACGTCTGCCGTAGAATCGAAAGAAACGATTTTTTTCGCAGGTGTGTCGTAGCTCGGCACGGGTTTAACTGCCGCGTTGTCTTCATTCAATGAGCGGGTGATCTTCGTTTTTACAGCGCCCTCCCGCATAACTTTGACACGCTCTGCGCTACCGCCGCGTGTATAAAATTGCGCGTCTTGCAAAATCGGACATGTCTCTTCCAGACCTTCAAGAGCAAGGCTACTAACCGGGTCGCCTGCTGATATTGCTCTGAGTAATGCCATGCTAATGTCTCCTTAATCTTCCTGCCCGTCGTTGCGTGTCTGTTCAATTAATAAGAGGTTGCCGGCCTGCAGATTTGAAATATTCCGCGGCAGACTGCACCGAGTTTTTCTTCACTTCGTCATCCTTGTCGTCACCGCCCGGCACAGGCGTGGCTTGCGGCTTCACAGAGTTCACCTTAATTTCATCGAGCTGCTTTTTGGTGCCTTCATAGTCAAGCGTTGCACTGTTGAGCCACATCTGCTTTTGAGCAGGCACAATTTTGAACTGACTGATAGCAGCGTCAACCATAGACTCAGCCGCGTTCTTCTTTGCTT
Source organism: Candidatus Zhuqueibacterota bacterium (assembly GCA_029262005.1). GTDB lineage: Bacteria > Zhuqueibacterota > Zhuqueibacteria > Oceanimicrobiales > Oceanimicrobiaceae > JAJDAG01. The sequence goes on from JAJDAG010000044.1 coordinate 9,556, forward strand.
CTTCACGCTCTTTTTCAAGTGCATCCAGACGTTTCTCAACCGCTGAATTTTCCTTAGCTGCTGCGCCTTCCCCTTCCGACGTCCCGTCTCCGGACTCAGAGCCGTTGCCTTCGGATTCAGACCCTCCACCATCAGCCGCCGGCGCTCCCTTTCCAGCCTCAATCAATTCATCGAACTTTTTCTGTGCCTCCGCGTCAGTTGCGTCTTTAGTCAGGCCCATCTTTTCTTTTTGTTCATCAGTAAAACTCATTGTATTCTCCGGTTGATTCGGTTGGGAATTTCTGAGATGAGATATTTCTTCGTCCATGTATGGACGATTTGTCAACGCTATCGGGTAGAGCTTCGCACCTATCTGCTTGCCCTGTTTATCACGGTTCATTAAAGTATAGGCCGGCGACAGAAAACGATACTTGCGGTCCTGCACAAGCTGGTCGGCGTCGGGCGTGAATTCCGGGTAATCACCATACAAGCCGTCGTCGCGTACTTCCAGACTGTTCTGTGCAATCCAGCCGAACGCAGGCGCAGAAGGACTCCAGATTGCTTCGTGCCCCATATCTATCATCACGTCCGTTTTCTGGTTCTTAAGCATCTGCTCAAGATGCTCTTTGTTAATGATGTGCGGTCCGTCCGGGTGCTCCGGAAATTCTCCCACCGGAACAATGCAAATCTTCTCGTCGGACTTTTCAGCATTAACATAGAAGCTGTTGGCAAAACAGCCTTTTGGCAGCTTTTGTTCACCGGCCATTTTGTCCCTGTTAAGGAAAATGACTCCCTTACCAATCCATAATCTCACCTTGCTTTTCAGCTTTCGTATCATGCCTTTTTCCTTTGTGCTGTCAACGGGCAAAAGATAGAAAGAACACTCTCCATTGACAAACCCTTCGTAGTCAGATACATATCTGACATTGTTTTTCTTATAATTGGCTGCTTTTGGTCTTATCTTCATGGCGTCACAAAAATAAGGCTATCGCATGATTTCAGTAAACCCGAAGATTGGCATCCCAACCGTAAGCTTCACGCCTACCAGCTACAAGAAAGCCTACAAAGATTTCAGGTTGGGAATATATCGAGACCTGATCGAGATGATGAACCGGGCGGAAGTAGACAGCCATGTTGCCGGTTGCCTGGTCGGACGGCGTGCAGGATTCCAGCGCCCATTCAGCGTCACACCCTATTCGGATAATGCGTCTGACAAAGAACGTGCGCTGTTCATTTATAACGTCATCAAGAACCTCAATTATCGCCAGATGTTTAAAGACATCCAGGAGGCGATAAATAAGAAATTTTCCGTGATTGACTTTGAATGGGACGCGGTCGATGGCAAGCAGATACCCATTTCACATAAACAGATCGAACAGAAATATTTTCGTTTCGACCCAAAGGACGGCATCTTAAAAGTCGACTTCGGCAAGACCTTGATTGACATTCCGCCTGAAGTGCTGGTCTGCCAGACTGAAGAAATGCCTATCATCCTGCCGGTCTTGCGCGATTTCATCCTCAAAGAATTCGGGCTCGAATCCTGGGCAGGGTTCATTGAGGCGTTTGGCGAACCGCTCATCATTGGCAAGTATCCCAGCGGCGCGGATGCTGATTTTAAAACCGCCCTGGAAACGGCAGTCAATAACATCGCCCGCAGCGGACGCGGCATTATGCCCGATGGCTCAGAGATTGATATTAAGGAAACTTCAAAGAATACCGGCGACCACGAAAAGTTTGTCGATGGCGCGAACAAAGGCATTGCCATTTCCATCCTCGGGCATGCCAATGCAGTCGAGTCCAGCAAAGGCTTGCAGGTCGGCGAAAACATGAGCCAGTACAAGGTGCGTCGTGAAATCGCTATCGATGATATGTATTTCATCGATAGCTGCGTGCAAAAGCTTATCCGAACGATTTACGAACGCAACTTCAGCGACAGCAAATTCCCGACTTTTGAGCTGGATAAGAAAGAACCGATCAATGTGAAAGAATGGTTGGATGTGCTGGAGACCGCCTATCAACACAGTGTCATAATCGACCCGAGCGAATACGGCAAGCTCGGCCTTAAGATTGATGCAAATCAGGAACCCATCCAAAAACAAGGACTCTCCTTACTGGACTGATGAAAATCACAGAGTACAAAGACGACATCAAGAACCGGGCAAAGCATCTTTTCCTTGAAAAGGAAATGAACCCGCGCCGCATCGCCAGAGAGTTGGGGTGGCCTGAAGACGGTCCCGCGCCGCAATCCATCTATCGTTGGAGCAAGAAGAAAGACGAAAACGGCAAGAGCTGGTGTGACCTGCGCAAAGAGAATAGTAATGTGAAATATCTTGAGATGTCGCCCCAGAATATGGCGACGCTCATATTGAAGAAGATACACGCACTTTTGCAGAACACCGACATGGATGACGCCAAGCTGGCAGACGCACTGCTGAAGATGCAGAAAATCATGAGCCAGCTATTAGACCCGGACCTGCAAATTCCGGTCATGTACAAAGTGCTTGAGGACTATGTGCTCTATTGCAAAAAGCATCATACGGAAATGGTCACCGAAGATTTCCTTGAGTCATTGCGGGGTTTTAAAAACCATGTGCGCGCCCGCATACAATTAGATTTTTCATCATAGGGTATGATGAATGAGCTGGCACTTTTTGCAGGAGGAGGGGGTAGCATACTGGCCGGAAAGCTGCTTGGATGGCGCACCGTCTGCGCTGTTGAAATTGATTCCGGAGCACGTCAAATCATTCTTGACAGACAGAGAGATGGAATTATCGAAAAATTTCCAATATGGGATGACATCAAAACCTTCGACGGAAAACCCTGGCATAGAAAAATTGATGTCATCACAGGTGGATTCCCATGTCAAGACATCAGTCAATGCGGAAGTGGAATTGGAATCAAAGGTCAACGTTCAGGACTATGGTTTCAAATGGCCAGAATCATTCGCGAGGTTGGACCCAGATTCGTGTTGTTGGAAAACTCGCCAATGCTGCTTATTCGAGGGCTTCAATACGTTTTGTCAGAACTGGCCCAAATGGGGTTTGATGCGAGATGGGGAGTGTTCAGAGCTTCAACCATCGGAGCATGCCATCAAAGAGCAAGGTTTTACATGGTTGCTTACACCTACGGCTCAAAGCTGGATGGCATGGACTTTCAGAAACCCTTACGGATTGATCAGAAAAAATCACGCAGACGGCAATTTACAAGAGCAATTGATGCGACTATTCCAGCGGATGATTACACCTCAATGCCAAGAAATAATGATGATGTGGCCAGAGGGATGGACGCACTCAAAGCCACTGGCAATGGATGGGTTCCGCAAGTGGCTGCAAGAGCATTCAGTAGTTTAACCACGGGCATTTAAATGCTACTGTCTGAAAAACGCAGTTCTGATGACGCCTTTTTATGTACAAAGTGCTGGAGGACTATGTGCTCTATTGCAAAAAACATCATACGGAAATGGTCACCGAAGATTTCCTTGAGTCATTGCGGGGTTT
>JAJDAG010000045.1 GCA_029262005.1 Candidatus Zhuqueibacterota bacterium
AAAGCACGATCGATATCAACCAGTGTGTAGTTGATTTCGTAAGGATCAGAATGGTATAAATTTCCACGAAACGGGCCCTCCAACACGACGCCGGCGGCATCGAGAAACCAAATGGTGGGAACGCCATAGGTTTGCGTTTCATCATCAGCACGAAACCTGCCTTGCCAATCATAAATCTCGCCATACCCCTGACCCGGCATGAGATCTTCGCGTTTGTTCATGAGCAAGCGATTGCGCAAATCAAAATACGGTTGAACGGGTATCAAGCCGGACTTAAACGAAGCCTCGGTACTTTCAACAAATGCTTTTGCAGCGGTCTGATATTTTTCAGACTCATCCGGTTCATCGAGCAGAACTCGTTTCTCAAATCCATAGTGCTGGGTTGAATAAATTGGCGAACACGCAACTGGAATGATTTGCACCGGCATTTCCTCGTATTTCACATCGATAAAACGAAGAATTTGTAAATCTTCAAAAGAGTCCTGGCACCAAATCCCACCCAACTTGTCCTCTTTTCCCATTGCACCGCCTCCAAAGATATATAAAACATTAACCAGCACATCTTCATTCACTTGAAAAACGGAATGCAGCGTATGTTTCTTCAGTTCCTGATCAAGCACAAAAGTCTGCTCGGAAATTTTTTCTCCCTGCTTGTATGTTAGGCTGCTATTTGAGTCTGCCCTTGCCTCCGCAAACAGCATTTTTGGATTTCGGGTCAATAAACCAGTCGAAGTCAACACCGCACCGGTTTTTAGAAAAGCGCGTCTATCCATTACATAAACCTCCCTATTTTTATTTAGCAAAGAAAAAAAGACAGTATTTCACGGCATAAGCAAAGCCAGCTTCAAGCTCACAGGTAGAATAAACTGCCGGGAACTTAACGGGCCATACCACTAAAGTTTGTTAACAGATTTCAAGAATTTTTGCTCCACCTCAAACTCATTGAGAGACAAACCAAAAATCTCCTCAAAAGTAGTCAAAAACAGATCTTGCCTCATGTTGCAATTGGCAGTGACAAGAAACGCTTTTAGACGTCCACTGTCAAACTTCCGGCTCAGTTGATAGGTAAATGCGTAAGCAGAATACCATTCCTGAAACTCACCAGTTGTTATCTCTTCTTTTTGGAAAAGTTCAGATGCCGGGACATAGCCATGAACGTCAATTTCATCCAAACATTTTTCATAATATGCCTGTGCTGTGGAAGGGTTTTGAAAGTATCGGCCATAAATGCGCGCTAAAGGATGGGTAAGAATTTTCAACTCTGAATTAATAGAGCTAAAAATTGCCCGTGCTGCAACCTCAAGGTCAAAAGGTTGAGGGGAAACGATACCGCCACGCAAGTCATCAAACGGAAAAGCCAGGGATGCTTTGGCAGACAAGTCATACCGATACGGTATTTTCTCAGCTAACTCGATTGCGAAAAGCCTGGCAAGCTCCTTGTAATGTACGTCTTGAACCTCCAGGATGAGGCCCGGTAAAGGCTGGTCCCATCTGTAATAATAGATAAAATATTCTGTTTCCGTTTTTTCCCACTCTGTTTCCGATTCAATCAACTGCCGCAAATGCTTCCGAAAGCGAATATCTTCATCAAATTTGATCAGAACAAGCGGTTGCAGTTGCAGATCCAAATCCATGGCAGCAAGCTTGAGATACTCACGCCACCCTGCGAGCACTTGCGACTTCAATAATTCCGGCTCAGCATCACGAACTGCCTGGCGAACGATACGAGCTATCTGAACATCACTCGATTCTATTGGCTCGCTGCTGAATACAACCTGAATGCACAGCAGTAAAAGAAAAATTGAGAATAGAATTTTCATAGCAAAAAGATAATATAATACATTGCGAAAATCAATCGTTTTGCTAAACTAAAATATGCCCTGGCGGGGCAGGTGATGCTTTACAACTTACGACACCAACAAACATGATTCACCTACGAGAACAAACCAAAAATTGATTGTCAAGTTGTGAGACAACCAGAAATACAGACTTTGAGAATTCAACCACAAAGAAAAACAGGTCTGCGGCGAAAATCAGGGCACCGCCACTCGCACCCACAAGATAGCCGCTTGAATTGGGAATAGAACCTTTTGCCTTTGCGTTTAAAGCAATAATACTTTTCGTGTAACGCAAAAAGCAGATGTATCTGCCCATTGTACAGTTCACGGTCATTACCAGAAGAAGCTCAATTTACGAAATATTCCCCCAATGTCCATTACAGTCCGTTTGCCAAACATAATTACAGGTCTTCTCTTATTGTTAAGCCTTCTTTGCAAAGATGGTATTGCCGGTGCGTGGCCAAATGGGAAGGGTCATTTCTACGCAAAGATTTCACATCTTCGCTTTTCGAACCAACAAACTTTTAATGAACAAGGCACAAAGCGTCAGAACATAAGTCCAGACTTCCTCGGCGCTCTCGGTGGCGTTTTTGAGGAAGGCACTTTTGAATCAGCAGGGTTCAGTTTTTATGGGGAAGCCGGCGTGTCCAGCCGAATTGATGTCATTTTTCAGCTCTACAGTGCGACCATCAGGAATAAATGGCGTTTTGCGAAAGAAGGTAACCCGGATATCGTTCAAGAAAACCAGGGACTTCAGACCCTGACCGTGGGCATGAAGTACAATTTCTTCACCACGCCAGTGATTTTTTCAGTAAGAGTGCTTGGCAGCGTTCCAACCTATCGAAACAACCAGAAAGAATTAAACATTGAGCCGGAAGATCTGGATTTCTATGACAACCATCCAGCACTCGGGAATGGTGCGGCCACGCTTTCAATCACACCGCAACTAGGGTACGCTTTCAAACATTTGCCACTCTGGCTGGAATTAGAAGGCGGCATAAGATTTCGTGCCAATTTATTTTCAGATGAACTACCGTTCCGCTTGCAACTCGGCTACAAATTCAGAGATTCTATTTATCTGGCAACCTCAGTCGATGCAGTTAGAAGTTTAGGAAATGGCGCATGGCCTAACTTTTTTCGCAATGAGATCGGTAAAGGCCCCTTTCTAATAAACGACCAGGAGCACTTAAATGTCAGCATGAATGCTGGTTTTGCTGTTTTTGGCCCAGTGTGGTTGGAGGCGGAATATGTAAAAACCGTGACAGGAAAAAGAACACCCGCCGGCCAAACCTTTAACTTCGGAATATCCGTGAAACACTAAAGCGAAAGTAAAATTTATGAAGTACGTTTTCTACTTAACCATGATGTCAGCACTGTTTTTGTCGTTCTACAGTTGCGACAAACAACCAACTTTCCCATCGCCGACACAATTTGGAATCCTTGACAGGATGAATGATTCAAAATGTGAGGGCCTTGCACCGCACCGTGTTGAAACCATTGACGGCTTCCGCAAATGCAGTTTTTTTAATTTTGATAAAATCAGACCCATTGACAACCCCGGATTTGTCAGTACCGACAGCATAGACAGCGTGCCGGACGATTGGGAGGTTATCGGCGTATTTGACGGTGACTATGCCAAAGCTTATTTACTGTTGGAAATGCAAAACCGGGAGCTTGTGAATGATTATTTTGGTGACACACCCGTTGCCGTCGTTTACTGACGGGTAATTATAGGGGTGGAAGTTTTCCATCGAACGATTGACGATACAGTCTTTACTATGAGCAACGCCTGGGATCTATGGGCCAATGCGGCAACCATCATCGAGCGCGAACGCTGGCAGGACGGCGATCGCCACACCTGGTATACAACCTGGAATGGCCGCGGCATCAAAGGCCCGAACCGCAACAAGTTCCTGGAAGAATATCCTGCCTTAATTCAGATTTCAACATACGGTGAATTTAAAGCGAGATTTGCTTATTTACCGCCGGAGAAGAGGCTGTTTATGTTCAGCACCAGATAACCCGCACTCGTATTTCACAATCTCCTCTGCACAATTGCCACTTTCAAAACCTTCTGCAAGTTGAACTCGGGCGCCGTGATATGCGCTAAATAAATGCCCGAAGCAGCTCTCTTGCCATCCCTACGCTTCAAATCCCAGCGTAAAAATGGCGATACATCGTTTTTATTATATTCACGAATGAACTTTCCGGCAATGGAATAAATACGAATCCGAACCTGGTTTGGCAAGTGGGTAAACGTGACAAACTGCTGCGCGGTCAGCGCCGACTCCTGGGAATTGTGCGCGAAATAGGGATTGGGAAAAACATTCACCCGGTCGAATTGTTCCGCCCATGGTGGTGTTATTTTTTCGATGAGCGCTTCCCCAGCGTAGAAAACAAACCTATCTTCAGGACCGTTGGGAATGCCTTTGCTGGAATCTGCCGGCGGTGAGTAAACCCGCACCATTATGCCATCTACCACCGGAAAATTATAACCGCCGCTTTGAACGACCTGCCGGTCAAGAATTGTCTCCTGCGTCGTTAAATCTGTTAGCCGCCAGAAAATGCCAAGCGTTGGGTCAAGCGCAAAACTGACTTCATAATCGTGGCCGGTTAGCTGTTGCGGCAAAATGACTTCCCACAAAACAGTGCCACCGCTGGTACCGTTGGTGTGATCTGCTTGCGCGAAAACAGGGTAGCTGAGATTTTCATCCGCGCCCGGAATGACTTCGACAAAATTAGCGCCCTCTGTGGCCCGGCTTTTTAACAGCGCGTTTGGGAATGGCAGCACCCAGTCATTTTCCCTTGTGGTATTTTCATTTTCGTGAATCCAACTGTGGTCGATGTTGTAAACCACAACTTCAAAATAGTAAGGCGCTCCTAGTCGAACTCGATTTTTCGTAAAAGCATCTTCGGTCACTCGTAAATGCAGGTAGGCCCCGTCCGGGCTCGAGTATGCCAGCGAGTCAAGGTTATTGGCCGCTCGAATCTTAAGCAACCGTCCCTGGCCCGTTTCTTCGTACAAATCGCCAATATTGTTCTTCAGATCAAATTGGGCAATCGTCGCAACATTGTTCATTCCATTCACTGAATCCGTTGGGACTGGACTATGAAATTGCCTGACCTGGAATCCTTCAAATTGTTGCTCTCCCCAAGTTCGCTTATCACGCTGTGCCACATAGTCTGCAGCATCCCAAAATAAATCGATGAACTGCCGGCCAAGTTCATCTTCGCCGCTTCGGCTGATAACTTGAGGTGCAACAGGTCCTTTAAAATTGGCCTCATAAATCTTCTGGACAAATTTACTTATCTCTTTAGCTTTCGTGATGCTGTTGAGCGCTTCAGTGCCCTGGCCAACGATGAAAGCGACAACGATATCTTGTTTATCCCCGGGTTCCATTCGAAATGGCCCGGTGTTAAGCAACATGTACTGATTGTCGCCACTATATTGCAACCAACCTGTTCCGGACACAGGATCGCCTGAATACCAATAATGGGGATCGTCCGTAGAGTTGCCACCGGCCCCCCTTGAAAGCGGATCAAAAAAACTGCCGTCGTGCATCAAACCCAATTGGTAAAATCTGGCAATTTGTTGCGTGCCAGGATACCGTAAACTTGCATCACCTGATAAGTATTGGCTAAATGAACTCAAACCAAGTATTTTGTGATCCCGAAGGGTTTTGACGCCCAGGTTGGGCCCCAAAACAAGTCTGGCAGTGTCACCCGGTGATGAAACCGCTGGTCCCTGCAAAAAATCCACAAGGAAGGCCGGTGGCGCGACCCCATAATATCTATCTGGACCGTCATTATACGTAAAACCTGCACCCAACTCAATATCACAACCAACCAAGTCATCAGCGTAGTCACCCAAATCCGGATTATGCTGAGAAGTAAAGTACATGTCTTCAATTGTGTCAGCGCTTTTATTAACAAGACGGTACCGAACAAATATGGTATTAGCCAACGCACCAGCCCTCGCGGCAAAAGCCCAGGCAGTTACCTGCACTTCCATACCTACGATTTTAGAACCCGCCCAGTGACGGTCATAGATGTCGGTGCCATCATTCATCGCGAACCAAAGCATTCGGTCACCCAATAAATCAGGCATATCAACATTTGCATTGTAGAAACCATCGCCATCAAGATCAACATAGTCCGCGCCGGCAGCAACAGCATTTGCCCATTCAATATAAGCATCAGAACCCGCACCATCTTGAGATGTAACCGTAAAAATCTTATTGTTCGTATCTGCAGGATGCGACCCATAGGTACCTGCAATATAATCCCGGATACCAGGGAAATTTGACACAGCAGATGCCCAGAGTTCACCATCGATGAACCCACTAACCCAGAAGGAACTCCAATACAAAAAATGTAAATCCGAGCCGGCTGGATATTCACCCCAGCGGCCATGTAAAGGACCTGGTAGGCTGTCACCGACATCGGCAATAATCCCGTTATTGCCAAAAGGAATACTGAGGTTGTTGACTTGCAAATATTTGAAATCACCCAGGATGTTTGGCGCCTGGGTTTTGCCAATTCCTTGCCCGTTGTTCTTTTGGGCAAAGGCCACGGTGACAACTGATAAAACAGTTATGCACAAAAATAACCCTATTTTCTTCATCGATAAGCCTCCTGTCCTGCTATTGCAATCTCCTCTGCACAATTGCCACTTTCAAAATTTTCTGCAAGCCGAGCTCTGGCGCTGCGATATGCGCCAGATACAGTCCCGACCCGGCTCTTTTACCATTCCGGTCATTTAAGGCCCAACGTAAAAACGGTGACTCTTCGTTGTCCGGTCTTTTTATTTTCAAGATAGTCAATTACAACCAGTGTTAATGTGAGTTCAACGAATCAGCTTTTGTAGTATACGTGATTACGCCGTCCCTGCCGGTAGCCCAAACGACCCTTGACGATGGCGCGACCACATCTAAGTCCACTTCAAAGCCAGTCTCAACTAATTTCCAGGTTACACCATAATCCGTTGAAGTCACCAAATCGCCTCCATCAGGAACATCCCATACGTACTGAACAGCCCACACATGGCCAGGATGCTGGCGTATCTTCGTATATCGACTTGGGTAGATCGTGACCGGTGCGGGCAACGGGTCCCAGGTCTGTCCACGATTGGTGGTACGTGATTCATGCTCAACAAACGACACAATTGCGGTCGCCGGTTCAAGCGCAACTAATGTCCAGGTGATATAATCTGGATCAGGATTCAGGGCGTCCCAGCTTGCACCGCCATCGGATGTCCAATACAGATTGTTGTCGGACAACCTCAGTAAGCCACTATTAGCATCTGAAAAATTAACAGCATAATGGCTAGTGGATCCCTTCAAGGTGGTGTTGGCGTTAACCCAGGTCTGACCGCCATCATCCGTGTGGAGTATGGCAAACGGTGTATTTTCATCGGGAGGAGAATCGCCCATTGCCACACCATTCATCAGATCAAAAAATTCGATATAGTTGATGAAGTTGGTTATGCCTGGATTTTCGAATTGCACCGCCCAGGTGTCGCCGCCATCGCTGGATTTCAAAATAACTCCCTGCTCCGTTCCTACCCAAAGATTGAGTGAATCGATAGCCTCGAAGGTGTAGAAATCACCGCGAGGTGGGCTTAATAAACGCCACGATGCTCCACCGTTTTCAGTCTTATAAATCACATTTTCCGCCCAATCAGAGACCCAGGCCACGCGGGCATCCGCCGCTTCGATGATGCGTAGGTGTCGGTGGATGAGCGTATCTGGAAAGCTCTCGATGACCGCCCAGCCAAACTCGTTGAAAGTCACCGGTACATAGAGTGGCGGTACACTGCCCTCGTCTGGTTGTTCACTCGAAGTAGATGAATTGAATGCGTTGCAGCCCAGCACAACCAAAAGGAACGCAAAGAATAACACTTTTGTAAGTTTCATAGAAAGCTCTCCTTTTTTAAACAGTTAGTTTGACAGAACTTACTACACGAACTAAATTACACGTCAACTGCTCATCTTGAGAATCGTGTGAACCTTTTACAATATCACTTCTCAGCTCACACCTTAGCATAATCATTATCTTTCTGGTCACGAACTTCCTTCCTCCAGCTCGTACACGTACGGCTGCTGGCCACCAGTGCGCCGTTTTCGCTTTTGCCGTCCCAACTTACCCGATAGTGTCCCGCTAACTGCCGGCTGTCAACTAACCTCCTGACCAGCAGGGAATTCCCCGCCTGGCCCATGCAATGGACCGGAAAGCGTATCGCCGACATCGGCAATAATCCCATTATTGCCAAAAGGAATGCAGAGGTTACGCAGAGAGAAGAATAGCATAATTCGTTTTCAGTAATTTTGAGTCCCCTGGGTTGCATAGGCAACTCCAACTTAACTTATAGAAAAAACTTTGCGTATCTTTCGCGTCTCTGTCTGCGTTTTTTTCTTCAGTTTATTCGGATTGAATTATGATAGCTTGTTGTGATTTACAGAATGAAATTAATGAGCAGTACAATCACGGACTTAGAGTATCCTGTTAATCCCGTCTAAAGAATTTATCTCCCACGGAAAACAACATAGAGGCGAACTATTTCACCATTAACATTTGAATAGATTTGGAAATCCTTTACCCTGAAGCCGGACAAAATAAAGACTACTGGAAACAGCCGTGCCCAAATCGTCACGACCGTTCCAGAGAATACAATACCGTCCCGCCCTGATATCGTCATCTATTAATGTCTTAATCTCCTGTCCCATGAGATTGTTTATTTGCAGATATTTCACATCTTGCACACTTCCTGTCTTTTGCAAGTCCAAAACACGTTTTTCTCCCTTAAACGGCAATCCAGTATTTATCAAAACAAGACTCAACCAAAGTAAGATGAATACGACTTTCCCGGCAAACATTGGTTCTCTCTATAGTAAAAAATTTAATCTGGATAATTAACAAACTGCCATACCTACTTAGTCTGAAAAAACGACTAAAAAGTAACGCATAAAAATAAAAAAGCGAACAAAAAGTGTTCGCTGTGTTTCATGCCTTAACCATTGCAATTTACCCTGACTTTCCTTACAGGGAACCAGGCACGCCAACGCCGCACCATTTCAATCTATCAAACTGCGAATTATTTTGGGATTTTGCCGATTGGGATTTTTTGATTTCGCCTTTCTTTAAACGATTTGAACCCGGTGAAGATTTAGCGCCTAAGCGATCGTCGTGCAATTTTCACAAACCAATAAACTAGCAGCAGAAAAATCGGTAGCAGCAAAAAATAAACTGATGAAGGCGAAGAATCAAAGTGAACCGCCGATGCCGAACCCATCAAAACATGACCTGCCCAAAAATAGGGGTGTTTCTTAAAAGTGCCGGCGTCTTTCAAATATTTAATCTTTGCCTGTTGCAAGGCCACATCTTTGCGCATACCCTTTTTCAAGCCCTGATAAAAAAAATTCATGATTTTGGCGGTTGCTGCGTCATCCACCTGCCAGAGGCTGGCCAGCATACTTTTTCCACCCGCATGAAAAAAGCCACGCGCCAGGCTGGCCAGGCCCTCACCCCGGCTCATTTTGCCAACCCCGGTTTCGCAGGCACTTAAAACAACCAGCTCTGCTTTAAGTGTCATGTTGTAGATTTCATAAGCATTTAAATAGCCATCGTTTTCTGAGTCAAAGCCCCGTGCAAGAATCAGCCTGGAGTACATTGGCATGCGATCCTCGACAACAGAGTGTGTTGCCACGTGGATGATCCCGGCTTCCGTACCTTCGCGCTTAAAATGGCTTTCAGTGGCATCTTCGCCAAAATAGGCCTGCCCTTTGACCAGGGTCGCCACCGTCCTTACTTCATTTTCCGCTTGCAGCAGGGGTGGGTAATTTTCATTTGCCCGAGCATTTTTAAAATCAATGCTGTCGGCAAGAGCCGGGTTGGCAAAGGCAAGCAACCTGGCTCCGGATTTCCCAGGCTCGCCCTCTCCGGCGATTGGCAGGTTGCTTGAAGGAAGATAGCTAAATGCATATTCCTCCATGAGAGTCCTGGCGCCCTTCTCGTCGGAAACCAGCATTTCAAAGGGTAGATAGGCCAATCGGTCATCCGGGACAATTATCAAACTCGAAATGCCTTCCAGAAATTTTTCAACAGGTTTAAAAAGCTGAACATAAAGCCGAAAAGCCGATTGAACATCAAAAGCGCTCACCTGGTATTTTTCAGCCAAATTTCGTGAATCTGAAAAATATGGAACGGTTAAGTTGATTAGCTGGTGCAGGCTGTCGCGGGAAAGACCAGTTGTAAGCGCCACAAGCGAATCCGCAGTAATAACAAAAATCACAGTATTGTCTTCGCCGACAACATAGTCAAGTATCGCCTGACGCGGGCTTATCAGCCCTTCCTGAATCGCGCTCACAGGAACACTTCCCGGGTTAAAAAGCTGATCAAATTGTGGGTACTTTGCACAAATTTCGGACCAGAGTTCTTTTTTAGTTACTTCAAGTCGAGTAATTTCTGCGGTCAAATGAGTGCGCAGGCTGTCGTCGTTGACTCGCTCATGCCGGCGATAGCTCATCTTCAATTGAGTGTTCACTTTCTCCAAAGACACAACCAGGCTGTCCTGCGGCAATTGCACGTGGTGCAGTTGTATTTGCTCGATCAAAAGCTGTGCCTTAAGCTCCTGAACATATTCATAAGCCATTGGGAAATCACCCGCGTTCACCCAATATTCAACCAGTCGAAAATAAATTTCAAAAACCCCTTCAGACTGGTAAAATTCCCTGGTTAAAAATAAACCCGACAGCTTACTGCGCGTTAGCCGCACCATGTTCACAGCCTGGTTGAGATGAAAAACATACAGGGAATCATCCCCGGACTTTTGGTTTAGTTTCGCCAGACTTAAATGCGCCAGACGACTCACAGCGGGATTCATTGCCAATTTGCCAAAGGACAAAGCCTGTACTGCGTAATCTTTTGCAGCCCGCAGTTGATTTCCAGCGAAGTAATAGTCACTCAGATTTAAAAAGGCGCTGCCTGTTTGTTTATTTGCGTTCGCCTTCTGCGCGAACTCCAGAGCCTGCTGCAGATGAATTATTGCCTCAGTACGATTATGCAAATTCACTAAGGCTGTACCGCTGTTGGTGTGATTAACAGCCAGCCCTTTCTGGTTGTCAAGCTTTATGTTAATTTTTATGGCTTGTGCATAGTAATCCAGCGCTGTTTGGTACTTTTCCTCCAATTCGTAAATCGCGCCGATATTGCCAAGGTTGGCAGCCTCGAAGCGCGGATTTTTTATCTCTCGGGCAATTTTTAATGCACTGGTGTAAGAATCAAGCGCCTCCGCAAAATTGCCAAGTTCCTTGTGGACCAAGCCAATGTTTCCCAGGTGAATGCACTCGCCATATTTATAACTCATCTCACGATCCAGAAGTAAGGCCTGGTGATATATTTTCAAAGCCTCAAAAAACCGGCCTGTTTCAAGATAAATAACACCGATGTTTCCCAGAGCAATTCCTTGCAGCGATTTGTTATCCGTGGCAGTGGCCAACCGGTGCATTTTTTGATAATTCTCCACAGCACGGCCAAATTGATTCATTTTGTAAAAGATGATGCCAAAGCGGTTCAACGCGATGGTTTGATATTTATTGTCATGCATATCTTTGAATATATCAAAGGCTGTGATATTAAATTTGAGCGCCTCGGCTAAGTCACCTCTGCTTCGAGCAATTCGACCCAACTCGGACAAGCAAAGCGCCTCACCCTTTTTGTCGCCAATTTGGCGGCTCAGGCGCAACCCCTGGTTGAAACAATCCTGCCCTCGGTCATAATTGGCCTGTTTAAAATTAGCAACCCCAATGCGGTGGAGACAACGTTCAAAAAGAAAGTCATCGCCGATTTTGGAATAAATTGCACTCGCCCGCGCTCTGAATTCAATGCTCCGTTCAAGTTGGTTTTGCTTATATTGTTTTTCCGCCACAAGCGACAGTGAATCCGCGCGTACTTTGTTGTTTCGAAATTCAACATTAAACGACTTATAAAGCCGGTTCAGTTTCAGAAAATAAGTATTTTGACCCTGGCAAAGCCAATCGACCACCGCATGCGCTTGTTGCGCTTCGGCAGTTCTGTTTTCAAGGTGGAGGCGATTGGCCCGATTTAAGATTTCCTGGACCGTATCGTAAATCAGGTAACTGTGATTACCCCGAAACCACTGCAGTGAATCCGCTTGACTTTGTTCGAACCAACTAAAAATTCGTTCCTGAAAATGAGGCTCGCTTTGACCCGAGGCCGGTGAGATAAGAAATAAAGTGTGAATAAGCAGTAAATATGGCAGGAAACTAATCTTGACATTTTGCGAAATCAATGTGTGTTAAATCTCCAATTCTATCAAGCAGTTCAGTATTTGTCGAGCAAAACCGGACTTATCCGTCTGTGTTGCAATTACGGAATTCAAATACTTCTGTGCAAGGATAAAATCAGAATTATCGCTTCGTAAATCAAAACGAATTGTTCGGCCTAACCCAAGGTAAAACTGAATCTCATTTTTAAAAGGAGAGTCCGGTTGAAGTTCATCTAAAGACAGATCTAAATATTTGAGAGAACTGTCCAGTGCCGTTGACTCAAAATGAGTGAACAATCCAAAGGTGGTATTCCTGCTCTGTTTCAGGTAAGTCAAGCCCAAATAATAAGCACTGAACATCTTTTCCGTTTGTCCTCCTTCTGCGGAAAATTGCTGCCGGGCGAAATAAAACTGCTCGATCGCTTCATTTAATTTATCTTCGTTAAAAAGAATCTTTCCCTGGGTTATTGACGTTGTTGTGCCCCGAGCTATCGGCAGAGTAATATCGAGACTATCTGCAAAAACAGGCTCATACGGCAATTGGGTAAAATCAATGACAAGTTGCAGCGAAAAAAACAACAGTACTGCGGTTGCAAAAACAATGGCTGGAAATCTATTTTCTGAAAAAGCCCACCTTCTTTGGGCCTGGCGAGCCTGAACAGCGGGTTGTCCGGCTGGTTGTTGCGGCAAAAATATCATATCAGCAAACCCGGCAGCATCGATTTCGCGATAAACCTCAAGGTAGTTAGAATATAAGAAATGAATATATTCGTTTACCTCAGGCTTAGAGATGCGCCAGGATTCTACAAGCTCGAATTCCTTGTCGGACAGGCGTTCGCTTTTATCTTTGACACCGATACTTTCCTCGGCAAGATGTATCGCGTAGCGAACAATTAAGTCATTGAATTGTTTGTCAGTCACAGTAAAACTCCTTGGTTGGAGGGCAATGTCTCAGCGAGCACTCCTTGAAGCAGCATGTAGAAACAGAGAAAAACCAAAGCGCTGCATTCCAAAACTTTCTCTTCGTTGACCAATTGGCAAAATTAATGGTCACACTTAACTGTCGTGAAGTTATAGAAAATAGTAACGCTGCAATTAGATTTTTTGATTGAATTTTTTGCTTAGTTTTTGCTTTAACCGTTGGAACCGCATTTTTATGGATGCTTCGGAAAGGAATAGCTCCCGGGAAATTTCTTTATAATTTTTGCCATCTAACTTTAATTGAATTAAATGTTTGTTGACCGGGTCGGAAATAGTATTTAAGAGGTCCTGGAATACAATTTCATGTAATATTTCGTCATCTCCTGGGGTAATACTGCCGTCACATAGATCGCTTTGGCCTTTAATACTAATGTGTGCCAGCTTGTATTTTTCACGAAAATAGTCGTTTATCACATAAGTGACGATTTGGGCAACATACCGCTTAATTTTAATCGGTTCTCTTATGTTCGAAAAATTTTTGATTAAACGAAGGTAGGTTTCCTGGCTGAGATCTTCGACGATACTGCTATTGCAGATTACTCTGGACAAAGTACATTTAATCTGATTTTGAAGTTGACGGCACACTTTTTCCATTGCCCGGCGCTCACCTGCTTGTGCCCGCCTGACCAGGTCAGCAAGCTCTAAACTATCATCCGGGTCCTCCTTTTTTTCATTGCCTGATTGCAAGGGCGTATTTTCGATCCTCAATTATGCATTTAAAAATTCAACGCTGAGCGCCGCAGAGAAAAATCCAAACTGCCAAAACTAGCCTGATTAATTCAAAAATTCACAATTTAAGGTCAAAGGTCATGCACAGGATTGTCACTAAGGAGGATTCTTGCTAGCCTGGTAAACGGCTGTAAATTAACAAGAATTCCCCTGAATGACAACGGTGTTATGAATCTATTCAGGTTAGAAGAAATCGTTGTTAATTTGCATGTTCCTTGATAAAATCGCGCCAATTTTCATTCCGTACCCCACCGGTCAAAGTAGAGTGGACCAGTCTGAATGAATTAAACCCGGTAATGTCAACAAAGACAAACTCAACGCCGCTTTCCAGGTTGAAATAATTCCAGATTTCAAAAGGTTTACTGGCAGTTGTACTGCGATTCCAGTCAATTTCAGAAGGTTCCCCGTAGAGAATAAAAACTCTTCCGCGATCGGTGCGCCATCCCTCTCGACCCAGACCTTTAAACCGCTCATTTGCATCCTCTACTCTCTGCAAATAACTAAGCCGGAAATCATTGACTTTACTCACAGGGTTGGTGTTATTCTTGTCCCAAAAAGTCTTGAGAAATTTACGCTTGGCGTCAACTCCGGACAAACTATTGTAAAACTCTTTGCCCTCCTTCCGCAAAATATACTGAATATACTTAAACTCCAGGTCGAGAGCCGCCTCATCGATTTCTGCAAAAACGCCGAGAGAACCATCGTCTTGCAGCGCTCCACTACCAACGGCTGCCACTTGTGACGGGTTATAAATAAAGAATTTCCGCGAAATTGAATCCAATACCTTTCCAAGTGGATCAAGTATACTGAAATTGCAGAGGAAAACGCCACTGGGTAAGTCACCAACCTGCACCCTTCCTATCTCGATACTCGTGTCGCCTCTGCGTTTCTTATTTCGTTTTCTCGAAAGGTGTGAGTACACCGTGTCGCCATTTACATTTGACAAATGGCAAAGTGTGCTGTATTGATCCGAGGTGAGCCCGGATTGCAAATTGTACGCCTCAATGTAGTAGTACAACGTTGGCAGGCCGGCACCAAATGTTGCCCCGGGGTTCGGCAGCACTTCCAGTGTGTTCTTACAAAATACATTATTAGCATCCTTAGCCGCTCTTTTTATCGAAGTACTTACTTCCATGTCACTGAGTCGCACACCATCCCCGGTTTTCCATTTACCGATGGGAAAATTAATGCGCGTACTATCCGACTTTCCGGGCGCACTCAGATCTTCGACAATGAGGGCAAGTTTATACTCCCCGGGTTGGGCTTGATAGCTAAGGACATCGACGAAATTTGCCGAGTTGTTGAGCCTGGTCGTATCATCGATAACCAGTGGCACTTTCCATAAATCATCGACCCAGGCAGAATCGTTCCGGCTTATGCGCAATCTTACCATTGCCTGAGCAGTAAATGCAGAGTCCGATGGCTCAAATTTTAAATCAGACTGCCTGATGGCATAGTAGACTTCAAAATAGCTATCCTGTCCACTCAACTTATATTCAGCATAGTCGACGGCCAAACGGATTTCACCAGCCTGAACTGAATTAACAAAAATAAATGTGTAGAGCAGTAAACCCAATCTTAAAATAAAGCAACGCATTGTGAAAGTCCCTTATTATAATGCTGGTTTATAAATATTTACATAAATTTGTCCTTAAAACTTACTCTCCTAAAGCTCACATCAAGAATGTACAGATTCAGGTTATCATTAGCAAAAAAAAAGAGGTCAGCCCAAATACAGCAGGCTGACCTCCAGTTTCTACAGAACCATACAACCAGGCAGTTATACAGCACTGGTTGTCAAACACGTTTAGTTACCGCCAATTCCGAATTTGACTGAAAACACATGGTTTGCATCGAAAACATCGACATCTCTATAAGCATAGTCGAAAACAACATCAACACCACCAATAGCGTAATTCAAGCCAGCGCCAAAAGAAGCACCGAATACTGAGTTATCTGTTTCTTCGGTCAGCATGTCATAGCCACCACGCAGAAAGAACAAGTTGTTAAAACTATACTCTGCGCCAAACCGCAAGCTATTATCTGATTCGTTGGCATTCTGGAAGGTACTGGCCAATTGGATGCTGTTATTTTCACCAACAGCATAGTCATAAGCAATACCAAATTGAAAATTACTAGGAATGTTAAACTTATCAGAAAGAGCCTCAAAGACGCCATCGGAAGATGTAGGCGAAGAGTCATCAACAGCCGCCTTTTGCTCCAAATCGCCACCGGTGAATCTCATATTACCACCGATGTTCTTAAGCGCCACACCCAACGAAAGATTGTTGCTGAAACGATACTGTGCACCGAAATCAACCGCAAAACCGTTGGCGCTAACATCCATAATACCTTCATGGATAAACTTCACCGTGGCGCCACCACTGATTCTGTCGGTGAGCGCCTTGGCGTAAGAAACGCCGGCCACAATAGCGCTGGGCGAAAATGTAGAACCATCACCATCCGGGCTAGCAACAGATGTCTCAACAATGTCACCAAAATCAAGTGACTTAACACTGAAAGCAACCGTTCCGAGATCACCCATATGGCCTGAAACGGCAATGTAGTTGAGGTTCATGTCGGCAATATAGCTCATACGGCTAAACATCGCCTCGGATTTGCCAGCCTTATCAAGACCTGCTGGATTCCAGTAGAGAGCCTCGATGCCGCTGGCCGAAGAAACAAAAGCGCCGCCCGTAGCAATGTACTGAGCGCCGACAGGGATGTTCAGCTCCTCAGCTCCGCTCGTTCCGAGTCTTGCATTGCTCTGAGCAAACAAGCTGGAGAACGCGAACAGTACCAAAACGCATCCCATTAATATTTTAAACCTATTCATTGTTATGCTCCATATTTAATATAATCCTATTGCTTGGGTAAGCTAGAGAGATGAGTACCAAACCCATCCCAATTTAACCTAGTGCAAGCATTTAGAATCTCTGCACCCTTGACACTTTCGAAATTACAGCAATCTTGACTACTTTTTGCTCACCCAGTTCACCAGCCTCAATATGCGCAATGTATACGCCTGATGCAACCTTAAGACCGGATTCGTTCAACAAGTCCCAGCGCATGAACGGTGAGTCATCACTCTTCACAATTGTCCTGACCAGTTTACCAGAGATCGTGTAAATACGAACTTTGGCCTGGCTAGGCATATGAGAGAAAGTAACAAACTGATCCTCTTCAAATGTTGGGCCTTCAAGTGAGTTATTGGCGAAATACGGATTTGGAAAAACATTAACAGAGGCGAAATTACTCTTCTGGGCGTTCAGACCAGACAAAGCCGGATCCGAGGCCGTGCTGAAGGCAAACGTGTCATTAACACCATTCGCTTTGTTGGTCACGATCTTGAAAATCGTGCCTTCTTCCGGCAGAGGTGCAGCAACGTTAGCCGGGTACGTAGGATCAGTAGTTTCGCCACCATTCCAGCTCACCAGTGACATTCTCATGAAACCGGGAACCGAATTCCAGGGTGCACCCGGGAATTTGAAAGCCCAGAGTGTCTCATCGCTGGCACCGGCCGGATCGGCTTCGTGCGCAGCTACCAGGGCATCATATCCTGCCTGGCCTGGTGTGGTATCCAGTGGCTCAACCCAGTAAAGAGCATCTAACCAGGGATCATTCGTGCCACCGGAGGCGGCGTGATCCGCACCATCTCTTACCAGGTTATAGGCGTCATCATCATCATAATCGAGAACCCAGCAGAACAGCCGGTAATCGTCACTCGGATCGCTGGTTGGGCCAACATTCCACAACTCAAAAGGTACATTTTGTACCACGGCGTTGGTTGACCAGTTGAAGAAAGCTTTACCGCCGGCCGCTGTGAACCTGATTTCATAATCATTCGGAATCAGGTGGGAAATACCCTGGTCTGATTCACCGAGTCCACCTGTGTACTGGGTCGTGCGGGCAAAGAACCTGCCGTAAGAACCATTAGTGTTGTCGTTTACTTCGACAAACCACATCGAGCCATTGGTTTGCTGGTTACCAATATCAGTTCTGCCGAGGCCAGGGAAACCTTGATAATCAGCAGCAGCACCAACAGGTGAAGCCAGGACGCCACTTGCATTGGCCGTAACCTGGAAGTCTTTGAAATCAAAGGCAGGGCCAACAACCTTAACCATAATACCATCTACAACCGGGTAGCTAAAGCCACCGGCCTGATTGGGTTGAGCATCCAGAACAACAGCATTTGTTGTTGTATTGGTCAGTCTCCACTTTGTAGCGCCATCAGTTGTGTCAACAAAGAAAGAGACCATGTAATTGTCACCTGTAACTTCAGTCGGATCGACAATATCCCAGGTAACTGAGCCATCGCTGGGGCCCGAATCATGAGTCGTTGAGTTACCGAGCGAAACAAACGCGTTTTCGGTAAAACCAGGAGTGAGATCCATAAAATTTAAACCATCGGTGAAAGCATTTTGAAGAATCTGACTTGGGACGGTTGCGACCCAGTCATTATCAATCACCGTGTTCTCATTCTTTACGATACCGTTCCGGTCTACGCCATAACCGATGACGCCAAAATAGTAAACCGTACCCAGCTTAAATGCCTCACCCGTGAAAGCATCGCGGGTCAAGCGCACATTAACATGCGCACCGGCATCATTGTCAAAAGCACTGGCTTCCAGGTTATCTTCGGCGGAAAACAGAAGAACCCGACCTTGACCGTCAACATCGGCATACAGATCACCAAGATCGTTATTGAGGTCAAAACGACCAATAACTTTGGAATTCTGAATTCCATCCACTTCATCAGAAGTCGATTTTGAACGAAATTGCTTGACGATAAAGCCTTCAAACTGCTGATCTGCACCCGCTTTCAGTTGCCTGTCGTTTACCGCTTCGGCCGCGTCCCAAAGGATGTCGACGACAAAATCGCCACCTTCATCTTTAGTTACTCTGCCACGCAACTGAACAGCCGGTGGAGGACCAGCAATATCGAAGTTTTGATCATAGATGGTTTGTGCAAGAATGTCCACTTCCTTGGCCACAGTCACGCTGTTAAGCGGACCATCGCCCTGGCCAACAACAAAGCCGGTTACGATATCCTGAACGTCACCCGGCTCCATTCTGAAAGCGCCGGTGTTGAGCAACATACGTTGATCGTCGCCACCACTTTGCAACCAACCAGTTTGAGACTCAGGATCACCCGAATACCAGAAATTGGGATCGTCTGAAGCGCTGCCGCCTGTACCTCTTTCGGTCGGCTCAAAAACTTCACCCTGTTGGGTTAAGCCAGTCATGTAAAACCTGGCTTCTTCCTGCGTATCCGGATCGCCCAAACTCGGATCGCCTTGCTTATACTGGGTAAATGAACTCATACCGAGAACTCTGTGATCGAGAACAGTCTCAACACCCAGGTTAGGCCCACGAACCAGCTGAGCAGTGTCACCCGGTGATGCCACCAGAGGACCCTGAAAAAAGTCTACCAGAAAGACCGGTGGCGCATCGCCATAAGCACCATCTGAACCTTCATTATACGTAAAACCTGCACTGAGTTCAACATCACAACCGATCAAGTCATCGGTGTACTCGCCCAGATCCGGATCATGCCAGGAGGAAAAGTACATGTCTTCAATTGTATCAGTGCCTTTATTAACCAGGCGGAAACGGATAAAAGCGATATTACCCAAAGCGCCACCTCTGGCAAAAGCCCATGCTGTAACCTGAACTTCCATACCGACGATTTTGGCGCCAGGCCATGCACGGTTACCAACTGCAACGCCATCATTCAAGGTAAACCACAACATTTGGTCACCCAACAAATCAGGCTTATCAACCGCAGGATCGTATGAACCATTGTCGTCGGTGTCAACAAAGTCAGCGCCGGCAGCAACTGCATTGGCCCAATCTGCATAGGCATCGGAACCGGCAGCATCTTGAGATGAAACAACATAAATCTTGTTGTTCGCATCACCCCGATCCGTGCCAAAGGAACCTTCAATATAGTCCTGCACACGAGAAGCGGATGCCACCCCTGATGCCCAGAGTTCACCACCGATCATACCACTGACAAAGAAACCACTTGAAAAGATAAAATGGATATCAGAACCAGCAGGAAACTCGGCATAAGAACCATGCAACGGGCCTGCAATGCCGTCACCAACATCAGAAATTATACCATTATTCCCGAAAGGAATACTGAGATTATTAACCTGCAAATATTTCACATCTCCAATCACATTGGAGCCTGTGAATTTCCCCAAACTCCGACCTGCATCTTCCCTGCCGACAACGACCAATGTCACCGCGACAAGACTGACCAGGATCAGGAGAAAAACAAGGCTATTTCTTTTAAACATACTCTTTCTCCAATTAAATTAAAAACCAGAACTGGCTCTACTTTATCTGTAGTTGAGCCTCAGACCAAGTCTGATTTGACGAGGAATACCAAAACGCGTCGGATTCTGTTCGAATGCTGTGTAATCTGAAATGAAAGCGGCAGAACCTGTGGGTGAACCGTCAATAGCATTTTGGCCGGCAGGCGTATTGAGAAAACCTGTTGTTTCTTCATCGCCGGTAGAGCGGAATACAGTGTTAACATTTCTCTGGTCGGTTAAGTTAATGACCTCCAAATACGGCTGAATGCGCCATGCACCGGCATTCATTATCTTCTCAACCTTCAAGTCAAGCCTAAACTGGCTTGGACCATTGGCAGAGTTAATATAGCCTCTGGTATCACCAAAGTTGGTGGTTGAAGCCAACACGTCCTGGCTCTCAAGCGGCGTGTAGGGCCGACCGGAGTGATACGTTAACAGTAAGTTCGCACCTGTGCGTTGCAATATACCGCCAACGCCTTGTGGAATACGAAGGTCCAGATTACCGGAAAGCGTATGGCGTTGATCAAAATTCAAAGGCGCAATTGCTTTGGGTGTGTCGCCATCGTCATTACGGAAAGCCGCGACAAAACTTGAACTTTGCGAAGAACCGGTGCCTTCGGCCAAACTAAAAGTATAATCGAAAGAAGCAGCAATATTGTGTGTACGACGCAAGTCAAACTTAAAGGCAAAACCGCGAACAGTACCAAAATCGGTATTGGTCGGCGTCATGTAGATTTCCTGTTGAATGCCCCGGTTAAATTTAACTTGAGCGATGTTTACCAGACCTTTAACGTCTTTGTAAAACGCGGTAAAATCGATAGCCACGTTGGCGCCAATGGTCTTGCGCACACCTGCTTCGTACTGAATTGTTTCCTCACTCTCCAAATCACCAACCTGCATGGTGAAATTATTATCACTTATGAGGCGATTAAAACGATTTCTTGACCAGTAAAGATCGATCAAGCGCGGTCTCTGAATGAATTTTCCGTACTGAGCATGGAAAATTGTATTGTCACTAACAGGAAAACCAATACCGATACGTGGCACCAAATCATATTCAGCTTCAGTAGCCTCAAAATCCGCATCATCAAAAATTTGGTCATCTCCAAACGCAAATGGATTGACCCGATCTCTGAGTTTTTCGCCCTTAGCATCGAAGTAGTCAAACCTCAATCCAAGATTCAACACCAGATCGCCTAACTCAACTTTATCCTGAACATAAAGATAAGCCTCTTTTGGTTTGCGGGCCGTATCATTGTCTTGTTTACCGTCAGCCGTGTAACCATAGAAATTATTACTGACACTTTGTTGCGTATAACGGTCAAAGGTGTCTGTATCATTAACTACGCCATCATTATTAAAATCACGCTCATCATTAGGCGTATCAAGATCATCCCGTATACCAACTGCCAGGCGAGCAGGTGCAATATCATAATAATTGATACGGTTTTGATTGAATCCTGCACCGAACTCAAACAAGTGCTTGTTCCATTGGGTGGTCAAATCCAGGTGCAGGCCATTGGTCAAAATCTTGTACTCTTCATACCCATTGCTAACGCGACCATTCTCGAAGAAAATACCGGTGCTGTCTTCCGGAGCACGAGAACCCTGACTAACGCCCAACTCGCGCATACGAACATTTTGAGTCGTATCGCCATAAGCCTCAAGATTGTCAAAGTGAACGCCATCGCCTTCAGCATAATTGATCAGACGTGACGTTGCACGCACATTCCAGAATGTGCTGGGGCTGAAGTTGTGCGTAAGCCGTGCACTGTACGAAAAATTGTCATCCTCTATGCGAGTATTGTGTTCAGCGTTGTTTTTGGCATAGGAGTGAATGTAGCCTCGCGCGTTACGCTGAGAACCTGTACCAGTTAATTGCATCCGGAAATCGCCCATGGCATGCGAGGTCTTTGCCGACCAGCGCCACAGATCTTCGTCATTTTCCGGTAAAATATCTGAATCAATACCTGCTGAAGGAATCTTCAGACCGAGAGAATGTGGATTACCTTCTTCGAAATCATTTCTTTCAACAGTAGCAAAGAAAGTGTGATTTGCATTTCCCGGCAATATCGGGCCGGCCAAATTAAAACTGTAAATATTGTAGCCGTAATTGTCAGTCAACTCACTGGTAATACCTTCTGTGCCAAATGAGTAATTTGAACGACCTGACTTTGTGGTAATGTTTATCACACCACTCTGAGCCTGTCCATACTTGGCTTCAAAACCACCAACCTGCATGGAAACCTGCTCAATTGCGTCGTTACTAACTTGGCCGGAGTTGGTGCCATAAAGTACGTCATTCTGCAAAACGCCATCAACATAGTAGGCCGTTTCATTGCCGCGACCACCACGAATGTTGACAGTAGCATTATCACCAACACCGCCGCTACCCTCATTAACAACAACACCAGCCTGAATAGAAACAGCGCTGGTTGCACCACGAATAGGCAACTGGTTGATCTGATCTGCATCAACGACACGAATTGTGTTGGTTGCATTTTTCTCAAATACCTTTTTCTCTGCAATCACAACCAACTCTTCAACAAACAGGGCTTCTGAAGACAATTCAAAATCAATCTCTTCAGTCAAGCCTGCAACTGCACGTACATCTTTTACAGTCAGCTTGTTGTAACCAATAAAATTGGCTTGCAAGTCGTGCCTGCCAGGAGGCACACCCAAAATATAAAACTCACCATTAACGTTGGTGGCAGCACCGAGCGTCGTTCCCACCAAAACTACGTTTGCACCGGGTAAAGGATCGCCTGTCTCCTTATCGATCACTTTCCCTGCAATCTTTCCTGTGGCCTGAGCGAACAACATCGCAGGAACCAACAGAGCGATTGCTACCAGAAAAAACCTTTTAGTCATAACTACCTCCAGATTAAATAATAATGTAACTTAACACAGGGTAACACTCCCTCCAAGGAACCTCCCTCACCTCCTTTCATTAATTGGGAGTAGATAGTTTGAATTTAACAACAAATGTCTTGAGTTAGTGTAAGGCTCCCGGCCAATTGCAAACAGTATGCCAGTCAACCGTTACAAGAAGGAGCACAATTTACACTTCGCATATATTCTTAATATTTAGACACTTATAAAAAGTCAGCCCAAAAGCTTGTTGGACAAAAAATGCGTTAACTTGTGCAAAAAATTTCACATGCCCACTGACGCGATTTTGCATAGACACGCAATTCTCAAGGCAATCTTTCGGGGCAACCATTTGAGCGGTTGGGCACTCAATATAGTTGCTTTGGTTTTTCTCTGCGGTTTATAATCTGCTTTATTCATGAATTTTGCCATAGAGACACAGAGCACACTGAGAATACAAAACTTACAACAACTGCTCTCACTAAAGATAGTTTTTAAGAGCAAGTGGCGATTACATATCCTGACACTTGATTGATACAATTGCCCACACACAATTCAACATGGAGCACCACCGGTTTGCCATACTTTCCGCAACAAAACAGAGCATTTGGCCCAATGGCTTCTCTGGAATAAACGACCACCGTGTTCATGTTGAAACTAAAAAGCGAAAGGATGACACCTCCGTCAATAACAGTTCGCGACAAGAATCGCATAGAACAAAAAACTATAAGCTCTTAAGTTAAAGGTCGTTACCATCATGAATTCTATCCTGATTAGACTCACCCCCATGCTCTTGATACTCGTTTCAGCACTGCACTTAAATGGCCAAACCACACTCGATTGCACTGTTCAGGACGATAAGATTGCTCGTGGATGTTTCTCAGGCAGAGATTGCATCCCTGCACTTACCAACCCAAAGCTCCTGCAGGCAGATGAGGCTGCTTACCTTAATGACAGCGACCTCGTTCTCGGTGTTTATAAAAACGGTATTGCCAGAGCTTATCCGCACCCGATTCTTTGGTGGCACGAAATTGTTAACGACACTTTAGCCGGCGAAAAATTTCTAATTAGTCTCTGCCCACTCACCAGCACCGGGCTTTTGTTTGATGCCACCTTAGATGGTCAGGAGCATGACTTTGGTGTGTCGGGTTTACTTTATAACAACAACCTTATTATGTATGACCGCGTTTCCGGAGAAACACTTTTTCCACAAATCTGTTTTATCGGGAAAAGAGGTCCCCTGGCCGGCGAACAACTCAAGCTGCTGCCTATTGTGGAATCAACCTGGGCAGCCTGGAAAGCGCTTCACCCCAATACCACTGTCTTGTCTGATGATACGGGTGTAAGCAGAAATTATTCTCGCTATCCATACGGAGATTATCGCGTAAACAACGATTTCTTACTTTTCCCACTAACACGAGATGATCGGCGTCTCCCGAGAAAGGACATTGTTCTTGGCGTGATTCTTAACGATATTGAGCGTGCCTATCCTTTCAAAGCCATGGGAGAGTACGCCGTCTTTAACGATGAAATCGGTGGAACCAAAATTGGCATCGTTTATAGCAAGGAAGCCCAAATAGCGGTTCCATTTTTTAGAACAATCAACGGCCAGGACACCCAGTTCACCTTTCATGAAGCCATTGAAAAAAACAGCCTGGTTCTTTTTAGAGATACCCAAACAGGCTCCATTTGGGATATGAGCGGAAAAGCGGTTTCCGGCGCCATGGCCGGCACTGGAGTCAGGTTGGAACAGGTTCCCGCCTACAACTCAATGTGGTTTGCCTGGGGCGCCTTCTGGGATAAGCCTGAAATAGCGGATGTCGCATCCCTGCTCACGTCGGTACAAGACGAATCCCCCGCGAATATCCCCGAGGCTTTCGTACTACAGCAAAATTACCCGAACCCTTTTAACCCGACAACCGAAATACAATACAGTCTGAGCCAACCAGGCAACGTGACCCTGAAAATTTACGACGTCCGGGGCAACGAAGTGGCGACCCTCATAAACAATGAAGCGCAGCAACCTGGAACAAATACAATTACATGGCATGGCACGGATAACTTCGGCACAGGGGTTTCTTCTGGAGTATATTTCTACCGGCTGAGTTCGGGTAGATTGTCAATTTCCCGAAAAATGCTTCTGGTTCGCTAAATCGAAGACACAAATGTTGAACAGCCAAAAACGAACGACGATTCAACCACAGAGGCAGGGAGTTATGGAATTTGTTTAACTTCTGCTTACCTTTTGTCTTATCAGGCAAAGGCCGGATTTTTTGCTAAATTGCTGAAATCAGTAGGAAACTTGAGTACGTTAAAACAGCCTTTGCGCTCTCCGTGCCGCCGTGGCATGTTTGCTATACCGGAATAGTTACCTTTAATCAACCTGCAGCGAAACAAACTTTATGAATATCATGCTTAAGCCAGTCAAAACAACAATTATTCTATCACTTTGGGTTTTACTCCTTAGCTCTAACGTGTTTGCCGGTGCCTGGACGCTGGCAAAAGGACAGCTCTGGGTAAAGTCCTCCGTGTTTGTCCAGCGCACGCACGATCGCTACGCAGCGGCGATCTTTTTTTGCGATGGCCAGTTGTGCGACAACGGAGAAAGGACGCCTTTTTTCTTCAATGGAGAGGTCAAGTCCAATGTCGCAACCATGGATGTGTGGTACGCCTTAACAGACAGAATGGAGCTACAATTTCAGGTGCCTTTTTTTGACATCGCCTTCATTGATGACATAGATCCCAATCGCCCGAAATCAAAAGAATTTGGTGATATAAAATTTGGGTTGCGTTATCGCCTTCTTTCCCAGCCTTTGGTCACCACATTTAATGTTGCCGCAAAAGCACCGACCGGTTTTTTGAACAAAGACTCTGAAGTCGTTCCAGTTGGAGATGGGCAATGGGATTTACACCTGCAGAGTCAGCTTTCCCGTTCATTGTACCCGCTACCTTTTTATGCGAGCCTTGATATTGGTTACAAATTTCGTTTTGACCCAAATGTTAAAAAGACCAATCTCGCTCCGGGAGACGAATTTACACTCAGAGCAGAACTTGGCTTCAATCTAAATAAACGCGTTTTGCTCAAAGCTGCCCTGGACGGCTTTTGGGGCAACGAGTTCACCGCTATCCTGTCTGACTCAAGACTGGCGCTCGCAAATTCCGATCGAAGTATTCTATATTTTGAAACGGGATTCTATTGGGAACTGAAAGCGCCGCTTGCTATCGAGGCGTCAGTTAGAACAAGTTTGTCCGGGAAGAACTATCCTGCGGGAGAGGTTTACGGGATGGGCTTGTCATATACTTTTTCGCTGTAGTAGAGCCGGAACGGCACGCTCAGGCCTTGGAGTAAATCAAGAAAAGAAAGAGTGAAATTACTTCTACTTGTCGTTTTGGTCCTTTCGTTTTCGAGTAAAACACATTCCGGCTGACGCTTCGCCTCAACCATTTACAGTCCATATTTCTTAATTTTGTAACGCATTGTCCGCAGGCTGATTTTCAATATTTTAGCAGCCTCTGACTTGTTGCCGTCTGCACTTTTAATCGCTTCTTGCAAGATCAGTTTTTCGGCTACGTCAACTTTATCCTTAAAGGTTGGGCCGGCCACACTGAGAAAGTCGCCGTGACTACCTTTCTGTGAACGTTTGCCTGTGACCAGCGGTAAATGTTCAGGTAAAATCACCTCACCATCACCTAAAATCATAGCGTTTTCAACGGCATTTTCAATCTGCCGCACATTGCCGGGCCAATCATAATTCAAGCAAATCTGCAGTGCTTCATTAGATAAAACAGGCATGGGAATCTTGTTGTAAAGACTAATTTTCTTGATGAAATGATCGAGCAACAAAGGAATATCATCCTTACGCTCACGCAACGGCGGAAGTATCATGGGTATGACATTAAGGCGATAATACAAGTCTTCACGAAACCGCCCATGTTCAATCGCGTCCTCCAGATTACGGTTTGTAGCCGCAATCACCCTGACATCAACATCTATGGTCTCGCTATCTCCCAGCCGGCTGAATTGACGCTCCTGCAAAAAACGAAGTAGCTTTACTTGTATATTTTCAGAGATGTCGCCAATTTCATCAAGAAAAATGGTGCCATTTTCCGCCATCTCAATACGCCCTTTCCTGTCACTGTCAGCACCGGTAAATGCACCTTTTTTGTAGCCAAAAAGTTCACTCTCCAACAGCGTTTCGGGAAATGAAGCACAACTAATTTCGACCAAAGGCTTGCCGGCTCTGAGGCTATTGTAATGTATCGCACGAGCCACAAGCTCTTTACCGGTACCACTTTCCCCCTGAATGAACACAGTCGATTGTCTCTTGGCAACTTTCTCGATTGTCTGAAAAACATGTTGCATGACAGCGCTTCTGCCAACAATATTTTCAAAGCTGTAAGTGGACTTAACCTGCTGCTTAAGTTCAACATTTTCACGCTGCAGCTTCTGCTCATCAACAGCCTTTTCCAGAATAACAAAAAGTTCATCGAGATCCAGCGGTTTGGTCAGGTATTCGTACACGCCGCGCTTCATCGCTTCCACAGCATCCTTCACTGAACTGTAGGCAGTCATGACAATGGTCTTCATCTCAGGGGCAAATGGCAAAGCGCGCTGGTAGAGCTCCATGCCATTTATTTCCGGCATTTTCAGATCGGTCAACAATATATCAAAGGACCGCTTCTGCAAAATCGTCAATGCTTTCCTGGCGCTGTCAACGCCATCGACTTCATGCCCTTCTTCACGGAGAATTTCCGTCAAGCCGGAAAGTGTATTACGGTCATCTTCAACAATTAAAATTTCAGCCATGCAGTGCGCCTTTTCACTCCGAACTCAACGGGTTTTACTTGCCCTGTCAACCCGCAGGCTTTATGAGAGAATTTGCTTTTACTATGTCGCCTTGTGCGGCGTAGTATGGAGATGGTTTAAACAAACATGTGATTGGTCAGCCACGGAAGTGTGTGGCGTGAAAAAAAAATTTACTTTGCCCCTTCTCAGTAAAAACCGGGCCAATAAAATCAAAGCGCCTTTAATTCAGTGGCATTTACAATATTAGGTACCGCTTTTCCGTGTAAATAGTCCGATAAAGTTTCGCCGATCTCACTGGCAAGGCGTTTTTGTGCATCAATGGTGCTGGCACCCAGATGTGGCGTTGTAATGATATTCGTCAACTTACTCAAACGAAAATCAGCAGGTGGCTCACTTTCAAAGACATCAAGCGCTGCACCTGCGACTTTGCCGCTTTCAACCGCCCGATAAAGTGCCGCTTCATCAACAACGCCACCGCGAGAAACATTGATAAGCCGTAATTCTTTTTTACAAACAGCAAATTGTTCGTCTGAAATCAAATTGCGAGTGTGTCGATTCAGTGGAACGTGCAACGTAATAAAATCAGACTGTGCAATCAGGCTGTCAAAATCGACTTCTTTAACACCGATAGCCTCGAAATCCTCTGGTGACAAAACAGGGTCAAAAGCAATGACCTTCATGCCAAAAGCAAGAGAGCGGCTGGCGACCTCTTTGCCGATTTGCCCAAGGCCGACAATACCGAGGGTTTTACCAAACAACTCTACTCCCACAAACTGGCCGCGCTGCCACTGCTCATCACGCATGGACAAGTAGGCCGCGGGAATTTTTCTCGCCAGGGCAATCATAAGCGCAAAGGTCTGTTCTGCAGCAGAAATTGTATTGCCTCCGGGTGAATTCAGTACTGCAATTTTGTTCCTTGTAGCGGCTATCAAATCGACATTATCGACGCCGGTACCAGCCCTGCCGATCACGCGCAGATTTACGGCTGTGGTGATAATATCGGCAGTAACCTTGGTTGCGCTTCGCACCACAAGTCCGTGATATTGCGAAATGCACGCCTGCAAATCAGCGGCAGACAGCCCCGGAGTGTAAGTAACGACACACCCTTTTTTTTCCAGCAAGGCAACACAATCCGCATCCACAGCATCCGAGATTAAAACTTTATACCCAGGCATTTATTCGTCTTCCATGAAAATGCGTTGAACAGCCCGGACACCTGCTCCCGGCTCAAAATTCCAGTTGAAATCACGAAGTGTTAGTTCCACAGCGGATGCCATTGCTACCATGTCGAGGGCATCGTAGTAACCCATGTGAGCGATCCGAAAAATCCTGCCTTTCAACTGAGCTTGTCCGCCCGCAACAGTGATGCCATATTTCTCCCGCATACGATTGACAAACTTGATGCCGTCAATAGATTCAGGTACTTTTATGGCCGTCAAAGAGTCGGAGGGTGAATGAGCAAAAAGTTCCAGGCCGAGCGCTAGCGCACCCTGGCGTGTAGCGTGGGCCAGCCGCGCGTAATTTGCCCACATATTTTCCAGGCCTTCGGCGCGAATCATCGACAACGATTCGCGCAACCCCATCAGAAGCGTAATACCAGGCGTCCAGGCGGTCGCCGTTTTCGCCAAAGCCACTTTTTCCTTTTTAAAATCGAAATAGAATTTGGGCATATTTGAACTACCGACTCGTTCCCATGCACGTTGGCTCATG
This sequence comes from Candidatus Zhuqueibacterota bacterium, assembly GCA_029262005.1. Taxonomy (GTDB): domain Bacteria; phylum Zhuqueibacterota; class Zhuqueibacteria; order Oceanimicrobiales; family Oceanimicrobiaceae; genus JAJDAG01. The sequence continues at coordinate 29,545 of JAJDAG010000045.1, forward strand.
GCAACAACAGAAAGTCCCGGCGGTGCCATCAGACCTTTCTGGGAGCCGGTTACCGCCACATCTATCCCCCACTCGTCCATCTTGAAAGGCAGCACTCCGGCTGAAGTAATGGAATCAACCACCAGCAATGCATCGGAGTTGTTGTGCACAATGCCTGCAATGGTCTCAACGTCGGATGCAACCCCGGTGGATGTTTCGCTATGCGTTATAAAAACAGCCCTGGTATCGGAATTCTCTCTAAGAAACTTTTTTATATCATCCGGGTTGACGGCATCACCCCACGGCACATTATGAATGTGTGTATTGGCACCGTAGGCAACACACAATTCCCCCCATCTCTCTCCAAACTTGCCACCTGAAACTGTTAATACTTTCTCATCTCTCGACAACAAATTAACGACACAGGCTTCCATAGCGCCGGTACCGGAAGAAGTAAGTACAAACACATCTCCTTCAGTTTGAAAAAAGTAGTGTAGGTCATCTATGACGCCTGCCAGAATTTCCTTAAACTCCGAACCGCGATGATGCATCATCGGATTCGACATTGCTACTCGCACCCGTTCCGGTATTTGTGTGGGGCCTGGTGTAAAAAGTCTGGGACGCATTATTGTTCCAAAAAGGTCAATATTTCCCGCATGAGCATTTTTTTCCCCATACCATTAACTGAAGAAAATGGGATAATTTCTCTTGCAATTAGCGGGGTCAATTCTCGGGTTAATTTTTTCAACTGATTCAGTAAAGCTGATTTTGAAAGTTTATCTGTCTTTGTGGCCACGAGGCAAACAGGGCGTTTTATTTCTTTGAGCCACTCAAGCAACTGCATGTCAAGCACGCTGGCGCCATGCCGAACATCAATAATGGATACCACCCCTTTCAGGTTCTCGCTACTTAGCAGATACTGTCCGATGAGCCGTTGCCAATGCTCTTTTTCGCTTTTTGAGACTTTAGCGTAACCATAGCCCGGCAAATCCACAAAGTAGTATTTATTATTGATAAGGAAATAATTGAGATGGCGGGTCTTACCGGGAGTTGAACTGGTTTTCGCCATTTTCTTCCGGTTCAGGATACAGTTTATCAGGCTGGACTTACCGACATTCGAACGTCCGGCAAACGCGACCTCATTAAGCCGATCAGTAGGCAATTGGTCCAGGCCTGCAACACTTTTTACAAACTCAACATGGGTTATTTTCATGGCCGTTGAATCTAAACAAATGCTGCTTTAAGCACTTGATCCATCTCCTTCACGGAAATAATCTTAAGGCCCTTTTTGACCATGTCATTAATTTCAATCAAATCCTTTTCATTTTCATAGGGTACGATAACCTTCTTAATGCCTGATCGTTTCGCTGCAAGCAACTTTTCGTTGAGCCCCCCAATACCCAAAACATGACCGCGCAAGGTTATCTCACCTGTCATGGCAAGCTCTTTTTGCACACGTTTTCCGGTCAGCGCAGAGATAAGCGCAACAGCAATCGTAATTCCGGCTGACGGGCCATCCTTGGGGGTCGCGCCTTCAGGGACATGAACATGAATATCTTTTTCTTTCCAAAATTCACCTTCAATACCCAGGCTCAAGGCATTTGTCCGCGCATAAGAAAAGGCAGCCTGGGCGGATTCTTTCATAACATCACCAAGTTTCCCGGTCAAGGACAGCTTGCCTTTGCCAATCATTATATTGACTTCTATCTCCAGAACATCTCCACCATATTGTGTCCAGGCAAGGCCAAGAGCCGACCCCAGCTGATGCTCGTGCGCAAGTTTGCGATCGCGGAATTTGGCAACGCCCAGATATTTCTGCAGGCTCTCGGTCGTTACACTGTGTATCCTCGTTTTACCGTCAAGCACGATTTCTTTTGCAATCTTCCTGCAAACAGTAGCCAATTCACGCTCCAGATTACGCACACCCGCTTCCCGCGTGTACTCGCGTATTACCTGCTGAATAGCAGCCTTCTGGAACTTAAGTGAGGTCTTCTTCAAACCGTGTTGTTTTAACAATTTAGGCAGCAAAAACCTGGTGGCAATCTCCATCTTTTCATAGTCGAGATAACCAGGAAGATTAATAACCTCCATACGGTCACGCAAAGGCTCGGGTATCTGACTTTCGACATTAGCTGTGGTTATAAACAGAATCTTGCTCAAGTCGTAGTCAACCTCAAGGTAGTGATCGTTGAAAGCTTTATTCTGCTCCGGATCAAGTACTTCCAGCAAAGCGGATGAAGGATCTCCCCGGAAATCCATGCTCATTTTATCAACTTCATCTAACAAAAAAATCGGATTAACGGTCTTGGCCTTCTTGAGACTTTGAATAATTTTACCCGGCATTGAACCAATATAGGTTCGACGATGACCACGAATTTCAGCCTCATCACGAACGCCCCCAAGCGAAACGCGAACAAAATTACGGCCCATTGCGTCTGCAACCGACTTGCCCAATGATGTCTTGCCAACTCCCGGAGGCCCGACAAAGCAGAGAATCGGCCCCTTTATATACTTGGATAGTTTCATCACTGCGATGTGTTCAAGTATTCGCTCTTTTGGCTTATCCATGGCAAAGTGATCGTTATCGAGAACCTTGGCAGCCACGCCAACATCGAGACTGTCTTTGGTTTTCTTATGCCAGGGCACAGCCACCAACCAATCCAGGTAGTTTCGAATGACAGTAGCTTCAGGGGAAAACGGTGAGGTTTGCCTGAGTTTCTCCAACTCGTCCAGAGCCCGTTCCTCAGCCTCAACGCTCATTTTTGCCTTCTTTATTTTTTCGCCTAAGAAGGCAATCTCACCATTCGCCTCTCCCTCATCTCCCAACTCTTCCTGAATGGCACGCATCTGTTCCTGCAAAAAAATATGTTTTTGTGATTTATGTATTCGCCCACGCACCTTGTCTTCCAAACCACGCTCCAGCTCAAGAATTTCTATTTCAGATTCAAGGAGCTTCAAAAGATATGTGAGCTGTTTTTCAGAAGTTCTTGCTTCAAGCAACTTCTGTTTATCTCCCACATCTGTTTGTAAATGCGAGGCGACCAAATCCGCAAACCGGTGCGGCTGACCGGCCCGTTCCACAGCGAGCAAAATCTCATCAGGCAAATTTCGATGCAGCTTGACGTATTCTTTAAACAGAGCACTGACCCGACGCACTTTAGCCTTCACCTCCGGCGTAACCGTATCCGGCTCAGACAACACATCAATTTGAGCCTGAAAATGGTTATCCACAGACAAAAAGCGTTTTATTCGACCACGAACAATGCCTTCAACCAATACTTTCATCAGGCCATTGGGCAGCTTCAAAACTTGTAAAATGCGTGCAACCACGCCCACACGATACAAGTCCTTCTTGTCAGGCTCATCCACATTTACATCTTTCTGCGCGGAAAGAAAGATGTGTTTATCCAACAACATCGACTCTTCGATGGCTTTCAGAGAAGCCTCCCGCCCGATGAGTAACGGATAAATCATATACGGGAACACCACAATTTCCTTAAGTGGAAGAATTGGCAGGCGCGTATTGATTTCGATTACAACGTCATCACGAATAACTTTATGCATACTTAATTAATCCAAAACAAAAAATCTCCCAGCAGCACTTCGCTGAGGAAGATTTATCTTTCGTTCCCTATTTTAAATTACTGGAAGTCAAGCACTTTTCTTTACCTGCTTAAAGCCAAGTACCGGCTCGCTTATCTTTTGCACTGAGCCCTTTGTAATAACGCAATGCCCAACATCTTTTCTGGAGGGCAAATCATACATCAGGTCCAGCATAACTTCTTCAAAAATTGACCGTAACGCCCGAGCCCCCGTTTTTCTGATTTTGGCGATTCGGACAATTTCACGCAATGCATCCGGCTCCATTTCAAGCTCAACATCGTCCATTTCAAAAAGACGCTTGTATTGCTTTGTAAGCGCGTTTTTAGGTTTCACTAGAATTTCAAGAAGCGCATCTTCGTCGAGTTCATCAAGCACTGCTACCACGGGGAGCCTACCTATTAACTCGGGGATTAAACCGTACTGCAACAAATCTTCCGGCTCAATATGGTTCAGTAAATCAGGCCGAGTCTCGTCGAAAGTTTCCTTTACTTCAGCGCCAAAGCCGATGTTCTTTTTACCAAGTCGTGCACTGATTATCTTGCTCAGCCCAACGAATGCACCACCACAAATAAACAAAATATTTTTCGTATCGATGTTAATGAGATTCTGCTCAGGATGTTTGCGACCACCCTTTGGCGGTACAGCAGCTTGTGTTCCCTCAAGCAGCTTAAGCAATGCCTGCTGCACACCTTCGCCGGAGACATCGCGGGTTATCGAAGGATTACCATCCTTACGAGTTATTTTGTCAATCTCATCAAGATAAACAATGCCACGCTCCGCCTTTTCAACATCATAATCGGCTGCCTGCAAAAGCCGAACGAGAATATTCTCAACGTCTTCGCCGACATAGCCGGCTTCAGTCAACGTCGTCGCATCGGCAATCGTAAACGGCACTTGTAGAAATTTTGCCAGGGTTTGGGCAAGAAGTGTCTTGCCTGTTCCGGTAGGACCAACTAATAAGATATTGCTTTTATCAATCTCAACATCATCAAAAGCGTCGTGTGATTTGATGCGCTTATAGTGATTATAAACAGCCACAGCAAGATTTTTCTTGGCAAAATCCTGACCAATTACATAATCATCCAACGCATTTTTAATGTCCGCTGGGAGAAGATCGTCACCTTCAAAGGCCTGGCCCCGACGAATATAGTCTTCTTTGATAATATCACTGGCACTGCGAACACACTCGTTGCATATATAAACATCAGGTCCGGTAACAATGCACTCAACCTGATTAGAGTTCTTACTACAGAATGAGCAAACATACAGCCGCTCTTTACTTTCTCGTTCTCCCAACCGACTTACTCCCTATCTGCTATCTGATTTCTTATTGGCCTTCTTTTTTGTCAGCCCTCTACGATCAATCACGTCATCGATGATTCCATATTTTTTGGCCTCATCCGCTGACATAAAAAAATTACGGTCCGTGTCTACGGTGATTTTTTCAACTGTCTGCCCTGTGTGCAGGGCGAGAATTTCGTTTAGCCGCTCACGCGTGTACAGAATTTCACGTGACTGAATCTCAATGTCCGATGCCTGGCCTTGCGCCCCACCAAGCGGCTGATGGATCATAATTCTTGCATGGGGCAACGCAAACCGTTTTCCCTCAGCCCCGGCAGCCAGCAAAACGGCCCCCATACTAGAAGCCTGTCCCATACAAAAGGTGACTACATCGGGTTTTACGTGTTGCATTGTATCATAAATGGCAAGGCCGGCCGTTACATAGCCACCCGGCGAGTTAATGTAAATAGAAATATCTTTATCCGGATCATCTGCTTCCAAAAACAACATTTGAGCGATGGCAAGACTCGCCACAACATCATCGATTGCTGTTCCAATAAAAATTATCCGTTCTTTTAAAAGGCGGGAAAAAATGTCGTACGCGCGTTCGCCTCTTCCTGTTTGCTCAACTACAACTGGTACCAGTCCCATAGTAATCTCTTTCCTTATATTGCAACTTCAAATATCATTAAGACGACATGGAAGCCTGCCTGGCCTTCTCAATATCTTTTCGTGTTATCTTCTTTTCTTTCACTTTGGCAGCACTTTCAAGACAATCGAGGATTTTTTCTTCAAGCATCTCATCCTCAACCCGACTGCGAGTCTTTGCATCTTTCAGTGATTTCAAAATCTCCTTTTCAGGAATACCGCGTTCCTTCGAGATTTTTGACACAAATGCTTTTTTATCCTCAGCAGTTACCGTGATATTTTCCAACTCCTGCAGCTTATCTTTGGCCAATTCCCACCGAAGATTCCAAACCGCGGAAGGGCGATACTCATTTCGTAGCTGCTCTTCATTAACTTCTTCAACTGCTTCCTTTTTCGCGGTCTCAAGAATGGCATCAAGATAATTCAAAATCATCGATTCCGGAAGCTCAAAGGCGTTCTTTTTCAAAAGCTCATCAATCAGTTTCCGCTGCAGCGCCCGCCGTGAATTTGTTTCTGCTTGTTGCCGCAGATGGTCTCGAATATCGGCCCGCAAAGCATCCAATGTTTCAAACTCACCGACATCTTTGGCTAATTCATCGTCAAGTTCAGGGAGTTGTTTCGATTTTATTTCTTTAACATTTATTTCGTAATGCTCATTTTCTTTCGCATTACCGTTCTCATCGACAGCTTCAAGTTCGACATGGCGCTTTTCACCGGCCTTAACACCGACAAGCTGTGCGGCCAGCGCGCCATTGGTGTCCGGGTTGAGAACAAGCATTTTATCATCGAATTTTTTGCCAATGATTGGCAAACCAGCCGAATCAACTTCCTGGAAATCCACCACCAAATAATGCCCTTCCTCAGCACCGCTTTCCACTGGTTCCATCACAGCCATTCTCTCCCTGACATCATCGAGAGCCTGGGACACATCCTCATCAACCACTTCGTAAACTTCCTTTTCAACTGAAAGACCGGTATAATTTTTCAGTTCAATTTCAGGCACAACTTCCACTGTTGCCCTGAATTGCAGACCTTTGTCAATATCGTACTGAATGTCTTCCAGCTTGGCAGGGGCCACAGGGCGCAACCCTTCCTTTGTTCTCACATCCTTAAAAACACTTTGAACAACTTCGTCAATTACCTCTCCCTGAATCGCATCCCCATACATTTTCTTGATGAGCCCCAGCGGCACTTTGCCTTTACGAAACCCTTCGAGCTTCACACCTTTTTGATACTTCTCATAGGCTGCAGTAAAATGTGGAACCAGCTCAACCGCGGTCACATCTACTTCAACAACTCTCTCGAAATCACCTTGTTTTGTTACTTTTGCATCCAATTGGCTAATTCTCTTTTGTGAAAAATATTTAACTGTATAAATAAGTGCGAGAGGAGGGACTCGAACCCACACAAGCAAAGCTCACTAGATCCTAAATCTAGCGCGTCTACCAATTTCGCCACTCTCGCGATCGGCCACAAATATAAAAATTATTGCTGTGAATGTCAAACGAAAAACTCGAAGAAAAGAATCGGAACCGAGGAAAGGAAGATGAGATAAATCCTGCGTAATCAGGATTCAATTTGTGCTTTTCCATAACATGAAGCAGGGCTGTACAACCACCTTGCCAGAACAGCATATCACCCCGGGACAATGAGCCTTTCCGGCAACCAGACAACGCATGATTAACGACATTTATATTTCCCTGTTGGCGACAATTAAAATTCCCTATTATTCAACGGAGTTTTCATACTATCCAAGAAGAGCAAAGACATAAAGGAGGGCTATCTTGGATGGTAACAGATCAACAAGTCAGGAGATA
>JAJDAG010000046.1 GCA_029262005.1 Candidatus Zhuqueibacterota bacterium
TGCCTGGATATGGGTTTATGCGTTATCCGGCTTTTTGCTGAAAATAGTCGCTTTGTGGGAATTTGCCAAAAGCAAAGTGCGGCTCGCAGAAAAGCCGTTGACCTATTTGGGTGTTGTCACTATTATGGCTGTGACGGTGGGATACTTGGGACTATTGGCAATGCCTGTTTCCAGTGTTCAGGCCGTGGTTAGCCCGCAAGACCTGCGTGAATTGCGCTCTGCTGGCATGGAGTTACCTCCAGAGGCTGCGTCCAAGATGATTAAGAAATACGGTTACTATGATGTCATACAGAATGTTCGTGGGCCGGGAATTGATAATGACTTTGTGTTGATGCACGGGGACAGTGTTGTCTATGATTCGACGACCGGCCTCTATTGGCAGCAATCGGGTTCGTCTCAGTATCTGAAATTTGAGCCGGCGCAGGCCTATATTGACAGCCTGAATGCTGCCGGGTTCGGAACGTATGTTGATTGGCGTTTGCCGACTTTGGCAGAAGCCATGTCGCTGATGCAACCGGAGCAAAATGAGCATGGCCTGTTTATTGAGCCCGTATTTGATGAGAAGCAATTATGGATTTGGACTGCGGATAAGTATTCTGCTTCGGCGTCGTGGACCGTCGGTTTCGGCTATGGTGGTTGCGGCTACGATGTCGGCAGCAACGTCTACGTTCGAGCCGTTCGCTAAGGACAATCATCGGCACTTTGGTACTTTGAGTTATTTGGTTCTTTTGGGTGTTGGGGGAGCGTGGTAAATTAGTGGAGATGATATTATGGCAAAATATGAGCATCTACCTATTTACAAAAAGGCGTATGATTTTGCACTCTATTGTGAGAAAGTCGTACGTAACTTCAGCCGGTATCACAAGTACTCCCTCGGCGCGGAACTTCGCGAGGGGGCAAGGGAGGTTATCCGGTTGATTCGCCTGGCCAACGATTCGCATGAGCGTGGGCCGGTGCTTCTGGCGCTGCGAGCCAAACTCGAAGATCTGAAATTGACTATCCGGCTATGCAAGGACATGAAGGTCTTTGCCAATTTTAATTCATATCAGTACGCAATAAATGAGGTGGTGGACATGAGTAAACAGAACGAAGGCTGGCTGAAAGCGCTGCGGAAAAGCAGGGAGCCGGAATCCTCTGGTCAGACTATGCCGGAGGAGCGTGCTCACAGATGATTGTGCACCCCGGTCACTTGGGTGTGTGTATTCGTTGCCTGAGTATTACAATGCAAACGAACCTACCTGGCGAAAGCCGGGATGGTTCGTTGGTGTGCCTTTATTGTGAGGCAATAAGTATCGGGGCTAACTGCTTCGGCATCGTGGAACGTCAATTTCAACAATGGTAATTGCAACAACAATGTCAACAACAACAACTACGTTCGAGCAGTTCGCTAAGGAAAATCATCATCCGTTTTTCAATTACAAGCAGATGTATCGGGCTTATATAAACTGTCGCAAGGCAAAGCGTAATAAGTCCAGTGCACTGGCGTTTGAGGTTAATCTTGAAGAGAACCTTCTTGCGCTGGTCAATGAGCTGCTTGGGCGTCGCTATCGGCCGGCAACGTCGATCTGTTTTTACACCGAAAAGCCAAAGCGAAGGGAAATTTTCGCGGCGGATTTTCGGGACCGGGTTGTCCACCACCTTATATATAACCATATTGCGCCACGCTGGGAGCGTGTTTTTATCCATCATAGTTATGCGTGCAGGCCTGAAAAGGGAACGCATCGGGCGGTTTTGAATTTGCAAAAGATGTTAAGAACGGTAACAAATAACAGCAAACGACGCGCCTATTATCTTAAGCTGGATATTCGTAACTTTTTCATGTCCATTGACCGGCGCGTTTTGTTCCGAGTCTTAATGAATAAATGTTCAAGTCCGGATATGCGCTGGCTACTTCGCGTAGTTGTATTTCATGAACCGACACAGGATTACAGGTTGCAGGACAAATATCAACTCAGGCACGGCCTGCCGCCGCATAAGTCGCTCTTCAACGCAGCCGAGCATTGTGGGCTTGCCATCGGCAATCTCACCAGCCAATTCTTTGCCAATGTCTATCTCAATGAATTGGATCAATTTGTCAAGCACAGGCTGAAATGCCGTTATTATGCGCGTTACGTCGATGACATGTTGATGCTGTCTCTCTCGCGGCAAGAATTGCAGCACTATGAGGCGCAAGTGCGTGAATTTGCTGCCGAGAAACTGAGCTTACAGTTGAATGGCGGTTCACGAAGGGATGGACTGGTTGCAGGTGGTGTTGATTTTGTCGGCTTCATCGTACGACCCGATTACATGCTGGCAAGGCGCCGTACGCTGGGCAACCTTAAACAGAAAATCCGCAAGATGCAGTCTCAGTTAGTCCGGCAGCGTGGACAAAACACCTTCTACAAATTTGATTTTGCTCTTCAGCAAAAATATCTGGCTACGTTGAACTCTTATCTCGGACACCTGCGCTATGGCCGTTGTTATAAAGCCCTTAACCGGATTTGGCTATCAAATCCATTCCTCGAAATGTATTTTCGTTTTGAGGGTGGCAAAGTCACCGACCGTTTTAGAGCATTGCGACGGGGGCGCTTGACGCTTCGACGGCAGGTACAGCTTTTGCATCGGTTGTTTTTAGATGAGGTCTGCATCATTCAGGTCGGTTGCTTTTTTGAGATCTTTGGTAAAAAAGTAATTGAACTATCACAGGCTCTTCGGCTCCAGCCATTGTCTGACTGGCGCGGCTGGTCTCACGCATGTGGTTTTCATCAGCGTTTATTAGGTGCCATGGTGGTGAAACTGGTTTCTCAGCGTATTTCTGTGATTGTGGTCAGGCAAACAGGCAAAGAGAGTGCTTTTGCCAAAGAACGGTTGCCGACTTTACTCATACAGCCAAGGCGCCGTACAGAGCCTATGATCAACAGAAAAGGAGTTTAATCGTGCCTGCAATGCCTCATCTCAGCGATGTCTTCGCCATATTGTCCGACCTAAAGACTGTCGTGATCGCGCTTATGGTCATTGTGGGTGCACTTGTCACCATCACAAAACTGATCAGTACTGTCAAACCGTGGGTTGAGTCCTGGTACAGCAGTCGTTCAATAAAAAAGCGGCTTGGGGCGCAGCTATATACTCCTGGCGACATTCTCAATGCCACTCGCTATTACATACGACCGAAGGCACAGGAAAGCGACCCGGCTCATGCGAAAGAACCGGGCAGTGAACAGGCTGTTAAAGAAGACTTATTTGATGTCGTGGACAGACTCCTGAGCACAGGGTCTGAGTTCAAGTATAGCGTTTTACTTGCAGATTCCGGCATGGGCAAGACATCGTTTGTTTTGAGTTACTACAAGCGTTATCTCACACGCAGAAAGCCGTTCAGGCTTGAAGTCGTGCCTTTGGGACGCAAAGATGCGGACGAGCGAATATTGGCAATTGAGGACAAGGCTGAAAAAGTGCTTTTCCTGGATGCGTTGGACGAAGATGTACTGGCAATCGTTGATCATGAACAGCGCCTTCGCGACCTGTGCGAGATGACAACGGACTTTCTGCATGTTTTGATTACCTGCCGGACCCAGTTTTTTCCCAAAGCAGCCGAAGAGCCGGGTCGCACAGGTGTTCTTAAGATAGCGGCCACGGGTGCAGGCAAAAGGAGTGAATATACATTTCATAAACGTTATCTTTCGACGTTTGATGACGTTGAAATCGATTCTTATTTGCGCAAAAAGTATAGCGTGTTGCAGTTGCAACGCCGGAGGCAGGCGAAAGCTCTGATGGCGAAAATTCCCCGGCTGACAATGCGGCCGATGCTCCTAAGCTATATTGATGAACTATTAAAGGCGGGTCGTGACTACCGGTATGCTTACGAGCTTTATGAAGAAATGGTGGATGCCTGGCTGGTCAGGGAAGAAGGAAAAGTTGATGGTATTTCAAAAGATAGTTTATTGGAATTTTGCTCGAAACTCGCAGTAGAACTTGTTGTCAATCGGCAAATTTATGGCGGCGAGCAAATTGCGCTTGAACAAATAGGAAAGTTAGCGCGTGATGAGTTTGGCATTGATCTGGCGAACTGGAAACTCAGTGGACGCGCACTGCTTAACAGAAATGCCGAAGACCTGTATAAGTTCTCGCATCGCTCAATTATGGAATATCTTTTTGTTAAACGTCTGGTTGCCAACGACCAGCGCTGCTGTGACGTCAAGCTAACCGACCAGATGAACGCGTTTTTGTGGGAGATATTGCAGCAATATGGCGAAGCCCGACAACCTGTCGATTTTGATATTCAGGGGGCGGATTTTGGCCACCATCAATTGGTGCTTCGCCCCGAACCCATTTTATCGCTGCAACCGGCGGACGTGAAAACCATGCTGAGAGAGCGTGACTTCTATTGCCGGCGAGACACGTTGTCGAAGCAATGGAGCAATCCCGGTGGACAGGGCTTAGAACATCTCTATGTCTGCAATGAAAGGCAAAAACAGGTGGTGCTTGACCTGAGGACGGGCCTGACCTGGCAGCAGTCAGGTTCGAGAGAGGGCATGACTTTTAAGGAAGCACAAGCATATATCGAGGAACTTAATGGCAAAGTGTTTGCCGGATATGCGGACTGGCGTTTGCCGACTTTGGAAGAGGCGATGTCGTTGATGCAACCGAAGGAGAACGAGTATGGTTTGTTTATTGATCCGGTATTTGATAAATCACAACGTTGGATTTGGACCGCAGACAAGTATTCTGCTTCGGCATCGTGGTACGTCGGTTTCAACGATGGTGATTGCAACGTCGATGTCTACAACCACTACTACGTTCGAGCAGTTCGCTAAGGACAATCATGGGCGCTTTGGCACTTTGAGTTATTTGGTTCTTTTTGGGTCTGAGCGGGTGGGAGTACTTTATAAGGAAAAGAGTTTTGAAACATGGTTAAAGGCACAACATTCATAAGCTACGCGCGGCCAGACAGTGTGTTTGCGTTAAAATTAGCCAAAGACCTGCAAACAACCGCTGCGACCATATGGCTTGACCAACTCAATATCGAGGCTGGTGAGAACTGGGACAATGCGGTGCAAAAAGCACTGGCCGGGTGCGGCATTTTTGTTGTTATTCTCACGCCTGCGGCTGTGGCTTCGGAGAATGTGTTGGATGAAGTCGCTTATGCTTTGGATAACAAAAAGCAGGTGCTACCAATCTTGCAGCAGGCATGTGACAGACCTTTTCGTCTCAGCCGCAAACAGTATATTGACTTCACCGGCGATTACGACACAGGACTCAAACAGTTGTTCAAAGCACTGAAAGTTTCGCCGGTTGCAAAAGCGCCAGTGAAAAAGACAGCAAAGGCAAAGATAAAATCAGAATCCGGAGCAATAACTGTCACAACAGCGCAGACCGACGTGCCAGACGCGCGCAAGCCAAAACACACCTTCCGCAGTTCACCGGCCACGCTGTCTGGAGATGACGTTAAAAAGATGCTGAAAAAGTATGATTTTTACTCAACGGCTGAGTACGGCTTTTCCAAAGCATGGAGCAATCCCGGCGGTAAAGGCATTGTCAATGATTTTCAGAGAAAGGGCCAGGTCATTTTTGATGCCACCACCGGGCTGACCTGGCAGCAGTCGGGTTCGCCTGCATCCATGACTTTTGAGAAAACGCAAGCATATATCGAGGCACTCAATAAGAAAGAATTTGCCGGCTACTCGGACTGGCGCTTACCGACATTGGAAGAGGCCATGTCGCTGATGGCGCCGGAGCAGAGCGAGGACGGCCTGTTTATTGACCCGGTATTTGATAAATCACAATACTGGATTTGGACCGCAGACAGGTATTCTGCTTCGGCTTCGTGGCTCGTCAATTTCAGCTATGGTTATTGCTACAACTATGTCACCACCAGCTTCTACGTTCGAGCAGTTCGCTAAGGACAATCATGGGCGCTTTGGTCCTTTGAGTTATTTGGTTCTTTTGGTAAACTATCTGCGACACACTCGTCGGGGGCCACAATTGTGAACCGAACACGGGGGGCTGCAAATCCCCGTGAGTATATAGTTGCAATTGACTTGTACTGGAATTTTAACATATATTGTCAGCATTGAATTGACAGTGGGTTAAGCAAGACTATCTTCCAGAGGTAGAATTTTAAAATATACCTTGATTCAGGAAAGGCTTCGTAACAAAGCCGGAAGACCGACTTTACAGCAGTGTGCGCAATATAAACTTTGACAAGGGACGAGTAGAATATGTTCGACGAAGAAGGACGTTCTAAGCTTTATAAGCTCTTGCAAGAACTTGAGAAAACGCTTAGACAAACTAAGGAGTATAAAGATTGTCAGAACAGGTTTACACGGGAATTAATAGATACAATTGCAACAGTAACTTATGATTATTTCTCCGGGAGGACTCGTTGTCCCGGCTTATTGATAGAAGCAAATATCCGGGAAGAAGAGATAAGAGAACAAATCGCCTCGGATAAGGATTTTAAATTCTATGGAATTTGGATATTTGAAGAATTGTGCAGTTGCATGCGTGATTTCCGGGACGATAAAATAGCTCCCGGAAGGAAACTTCACCACAAAAAAATTGAATATCCTTGCCATACAAGCGAAACCATTGAAAAACAAATCAAGAAGTTCAAAAAAGACTACAAAATGCTAAGCTCGGAGGAACTAGAGACAATACGAAGATCTTATGAAGAAGAGGCTAAAATTGACGAGTATTACACAAATTTTAAAATCTTATTGCATAACACACTGAAAAAGCTAGCAGTGAAATATTTTGACGAGATAATGGAAATATCATCGACCGGTTTAAGAGAAATTGATTATTTGTTGTATTCATATATGTTGATGATGTATGAAAACATCATGAAAATACTGCAAGACGATATCCACGTCTCAGTTGAAAATCCCACCTATGACTATAACGGAGGTTAGGGTAGTCGTACTCCACCAAACTGGAAGCCTGGCTATTATGACACTGAATGGAATGCACCTGGAAATACAATTGAAACTGGTTATGAGTTTGGTGAATAAAAAAAGGTGGTTGCAACGACGTTGTCAGCTACTACGGCTACGTTCGAGCAGTCCGCTAAGGGCAATCATCGGCACTTTGGTCCTTTGAGTTATTTGGTTCTTTTGGAGTTGAGGGGATGGTGTACTTTATAAGGAAGCGAGTTTTGAAACATGGTTAAAGGCACGACATTCATAAGCTACGCGCGGCCTGACAGTGAGTTCGCGTTAAAATTAGCCAAAGACCTGCAAACAACTGCTGCGACGATATGGCTTGACCAACTCAATATCGAGTTTGGTGAGAACTGGGACAATGCGGTGCAAAAAGCACTGGCCGGGTGCGGCATTTTTGTTGTTATTCTCACGCCTGCGGCTGTGGCTTCGGACAATGTTATGGACGAAGTCGCTTATGCCTTGAGCAATAAGAAGCAGGTGTTGCCAATCTTGCTGCAGACATGTGATATTCCTTTTCGTCTCAGCCGCAAGCAGTATATTGACTTCACCAATAGCTACGACCATGGACGCAAACAACTGTTCAAAGCACTGAACGTTTCGCCGGTTGTAAAAGCACCTGTGAAAAAGACAGCAAAGGCAAAGATAAAGTCAGAATCCGGCGCAATAACAGTTGAAGCAGCGCCGATTGACGTGCCAGGTTTGCGCAGTCCTAAATATTCCTTACGCGGTTCACCTGCCACGCTGTCTGGAGATGACGTCAAAAAGATGCTGAAAAAGTATGATTTTTATTCATCGGATAAGTACGATTGGGCTAAAGCATGGAGCAACGTTGACGGCAAAGGCATTGTCAATGATTTTCAGAGAAAGGGCCAGGTCATTTTTGATGCCACCACCGGGCTGACCTGGCAGCAGTCGGGTTCGCCTGCATCCATGATTTTTGAGAAAACGCAAGCATATATCGAGGCACTCAATAAGAAAGAATTTGCCGGCTACGCGGACTGGCGCTTACCGACTCTGGAAGAGGCCATGTCGTTGATGGCGTCGAAAGAAAACAAGCACGGCTTACACATTGACGCCATATTTGATCAGAAAAAAAAATGGATTTGGACGGCAGACAAGAGATCTGCTTCGGCGTCGTGGTTCGTCGGTTTCAGCGATGGTTTTTGCGGCAGCTATGTCTTCAACCTCTACGTTCGAGCAGTTCGCTAAGGACAATCATGGGCGCTTTGGCACTTTGAGTTATTTGGTTCTTTTGGTTGGTTGGACTCCCTTTGAAGGGAGACAGCTAATCGCTCGTTCAGAGCGATTAGCAGAGGGATGTCATCGCGAACATGGTTCATTCACACAATATCATTCATGAATGAACCAGCTACAGAAACTTTTTGTATTAATTTTCTTTTCGCGTCTGTTTTTTAGTTCGGTAGGAAGGGTTTGTTTTTTTGAACCCACCGTTTGAATTCAAAGCAACATTTACAGGAAGGTGGTATTTTTTATGGAAGACCAACTGGTAACACGTCTGAAAGACCGTCGTGCTGAGATCGTTGCACACGGTGCCAGTCGACTGCAAGCCTACTGGGAGCAGGCCGGATTAAATGATGCAGCCGTACAAGCCAGGACAACAATGACTTTGGCAGTCGAACATGTATTGGGTGAGATGAGACAGCAAGGCGATGCATCTCACCATGAACTAACCGGCGATTTTCAACAATTGTTGGTTAAACCACACGAGAGCGCCAAGAGCACTAAGTTGGCGAACCTCCGTCTCGATACATGGAAATTGATTAAAGTGCTGGCTGCAGCAACGGTAGGTGTGCATAGTTCTATGGCCGTGCCCTGGACTGTACCGTTAGTTGCGCTCACCATCATGATGGACCTGAGAGAACTGACAACTGTGCAGGTTGGAGAGCGTGAGGCATCCGTCCTGTATGTACTTTCGATGAATTCAACCAACAATATCTGGACCGATTCCAGTGATGCGCTGCAATCGGTTAATCAGGCCCGGAGCGAAGACAACTATCGTGAGCTTTCGAAAGGTGAGTTTGATGGCGCGCTTGGTATTCTGCAACAATTGGGCTGCGTTGAGATGAAGCTAGTTGATGGTGTTGACCAGGTCCGGCTTACAGAGAGCATCAAGCTGGAATGAGAGTCAGCCGTGTCCGGTTTGAATTTTGCAGGCATGAACTTGGACTCTGAAGTATCCATAAAGGTGTCATTCCCGCGATGTTTAGGCGGGAATCCAGAAAAAAGAACCGGTTATGCAAGTTCAGCATTTCGCTTGTTAAAGGCAAAATGGATTAGTGGATAGTTCTGCACACTGAACTGGATGCCCGACAGAAGACTTCGGGCATGACAATTCGGGCGAAAGCAGCCAATCCGGAAAGCTGATAATAGTCTATATCTATAATTGAGCGAGCAGCATTATGGCCAATCAAAAGGACTACCAAAACTTCGAACAAGAATTGTCGCAAATCCTGGTGGGAAATTACAACATAGAGAAAGGAATAGCTCTGTCGGTTGATACCGACTACGAAAAGATTCATACTGAAGCGGCACACTTTCACGAATGGATACACTCAGAGCTAACCGACAACTCTGCCTATGGTCACTTTCAACGCCTGCTCATGTGGGGGAGGCAGGCCATTGATGTGGCGCCCTGGAGCCAGTATTTTTCAGAGGCTTTCACCCGCAGCATGCGGCCCATCTTCATTGTTCATGAGGGACTCGCAAGTTACCGTTCTCTCGTACATTATCTTCACAAAGATAAAAGGGACGCGGCTCAGTCATATCTGAAGAAATTGCCCAGGTCTTACCGGGAAGCACTCAATCTTGTGTTGCAGGTGTTGCCTGATCCACGCGAAATTGACTTCGGTTTGTATGATATAGTTACCTTGCATGCGATTTGTGTCCATCTGGGCGTAGCCGTTCTGAATAGCCCTATTCTCCCACATTATATGGATATGGAAGCTCTGCAAATACAACCCCTGAAGTATATTGACACAGATACGCCCGACGAGCGCTTATGCCGGATGCTGGACTCGCCGACGCCTTTGAGAAAGCTGATTCAGACTCTGATGGATGAATTACCATCGAAGATTTTGCCCGCTGCCGAGGCCCATGATACCGCGCGCTTGATGGATATCATGGACGAGTCAATCATCGCCATTAGGAACTGCATTCCTGATATTGAATTTCTCACGGTTAAGGAACGGAATACACAGGCATCCCAAATGAAAGAACTTTGGGCCCGTAAATCAGAAGAAATACTCAATCGCCCTATTCAGAGAGGCAAACCGCGTGAGGTCACAAACGAAAGAACACTGAATATCCGTTTTCAGCATCTCAATGCAAACACGGGCGAGCATCCTATCTCCGGTTTGCCCTGTCATGACGTTGTGGATGCGAAGCAGTTCAGGCAAGTTATCGAAGCAAACCAGTCCGAAAACCTGATTTGGGTGTCACTATTGAGTCTGGTTCCGTCTGACATAAATCTCGATACAATGGGCCGTGACTGTGTAGCGGGCACGATTTCAGTTCTCGCCAATATTGCCTGGCCTTCAGCAGCATCGCCGCTTGCCTCCACCAGTTCCGTTGCCTTAATATCGACAATCGAAGAAATCGCCAACGAATCTGCCGCACTGATAGCAGCAGGGGGCGTAATCTGGTACATGAATTGGTATCATCACTATCTGATTCACAAGTCAGACGTGGCGCTTTCAGGCTTGATTATTGAGAGATGCGAAAGCGCTGGAGAACTTTTTGAGGTGATAGCCCAATACCCAGCTGCAAACATGCCTTCACATTTCGGTATGTATTCATGGCATGATATGCATATCTACGCGCTCATCTCCAATGATCGGTTCTGGTTCACTGTTGGGTTGCCCCACCAACGAAATATTTTTCGGGAAACAGCAGAGAGGCAAGGGCTTGTTGCGGATAGCGGACAGGAACTGTCGGTGGGCAAAGGCTCGGTTAGCACACAAACACTCGCCCGTATTGCATTATGGATGTTTGTCGGCAAGTAGTATTGAAACTAACACATGGGATATAGCATGACCTAATTTAAAGGAGAATGACAATGCCACCAGAAGGAACAACTGTATGCGAGGGCTGTGGTAATCAACTCGACATTAGAGACGTGATGAATGTTTCATCGGATGAGATTGCCGAAGGCTGCGACTTCACTTGTGCTCATTGCGGACGTCTGATAGCTCAATTATGGTTTTGCAAGTCGTGTGAAAAAGTGATTCTCAATGATCTAACCGTCCACTACACACGCCCCGGGTGGTGCAATGGCTGTCAGGCTCATGTCAAGTGTTCACACAAGAAATCGTTTTCATAAGTTGCTAGAACGGTTTCGTCCTTTCGCCTCCATCATTTGAGCTAATGGCGATGGTCATCGCGACGTTTCAGTTCGATCAGGCATCCTGATTATGCAATAAACGCCATGACCTAAAAGGCACGTGGCACACGGAAGCCATCCCACCATTAGGAGCAATGAATGATTTCGAATAATACATTAACGCTGGTTCCCCCAACCCTGGCGCTTGTCAGCGAGTTTCATGACTGTTTAATTGAAAGCTACGCGGAACATAAGCAATTCCTCCAATGGGCCGAACCTGATGCCAGTGTTGCGAGCACGCGAGAAAACATGGTAAGCGCAATCTCAAATTTCGAACAAAGGAAAGATGAGTTACGATTTATCGTGCAAAGAAACTCAGATGCTCGAATCGTTGGTTGTATTGGCCTGCGAATCCGGGATATGGCCGTGCCCTATTTAGAAATCGGCTACTGGGCCAGAACATCTGAAGCAGGAAAAGGTTACATTACGCAAGCAGTGGGTTTGTTGGAACAGTATGCTGTCCGTGAATTCAAAGTGAAACGCCTGGAAATCAAGATGGCAATCTCCAATCACGCCAGTAAGAGAGTGGCTGAGAGAGCCGGGTTTAAGCATGAAGCCACCCTCCAATCTGATAGAATTCTACCCTCCGGGGAATTAGATGGAACCCATGTTTTCTGCAAGGTTTTTGCAATGTATTAGGTCCTTGTCTGTGGAGCATCACAGCTATAGCGGCCCCACAATTGCGCATGACTCACAGACAAACCACTTCACCGGAAATACTATTGCTATATGGCTGCCGGTATTCCGCCAGCCTAACCCCGGGCATGCGTATGCATCCACGCGTGGCGACTTTTTTGTTGCAAGTCAGTAATAAAATTGTAATCTTGTGGGCGATACGGGGTAGCTGTTGAATTACATGGTGGGACAGTCGCTGCCCATCACAGCAACGCGCCGGGTGCCCTTGACATGAAACTAACAGGCTTGCGCGACATCCGGCTTTAGCCTACGGCTCTCATGCCGCAAAACCAATACTTCAGGTAGCACGTGCCTAACAAGGAATATTGGACTAAGCATCATGTCATAGAGTGCCACAAAGCCTGGAAAAGCCAAAACATAGAACACACCTTGCGGCAAAAAGAAATTTCGCTTCCGGTAAGCAGGTGGCGGCTTTGACAGAAACTTATGGAATGCAAAAGCAATTCATTGCTTAATAAGATTGGTGGGTTGCTGCTTCACTTTATGCGGCAGCTTACACAGCCAATTGAGTCGGACTTTTTCCGTGGCGTCGCTTCACCCAAACCAGCCGTTCATTGGCGACGTTATGCATCATAACACCCAATAAACCAACGAGGAGGTCCTATGAGACTTACCAAGCTTATCTGTTTGTTTGCAGTGCCGGCGTTTTTGCTTGTCAGCTCCTGCGCCAGGCAAGAAAGTAAGTTCAGCGTGCCGGTGGCGTATCATAAGCTGGACAACGGCCTGAAAGTCGCGTTGTCGCAGGACAAAACTGCGCCGACGGTTGTGGTGGCGGTGTACTACAATATCGGCTTTCGCATCGAGCCGAAAGACCGCACAGGGTTCGCGCACCTGTTCGAGCATATGATGTTCCAGGGGTCTGCTAATCTCGGCAAAATGGAATTCATCAGGCTGGTGCAAGAGAACGGTGGTGTGCTCAACGGTTCGACCCGGTTTGATTTCACCAACTACTTTGAGATCTTGCCGGCACACAAACTCGAAACTGCACTCTGGGCGGAAGCCGATCGGATGCGCGGGCTGGCTATCACCCAGGACAACCTGACCAACCAGCAGGGCGTGGTCAAGAACGAGGTTAAAGTGAATGTGATCAACCAACCGTACGGTGGCTTCCCGTGGCTCGATATGCCGCAATATGCCAATGAAAACTGGTTCAATTCGCACAATTTCTACGGCGACCTGAACGACCTCGACGCTGCGACCCTGGAAGATGTTCAATCATTCTTCCTGACCTACTATGCGCCAAACAACGCGGCTGTGGCCATTGTCGGTGATTTCGAGCCGGTGGAAGCGCTGGCCCTGGTGAAGAAGTACTTCGGCGATCTTCCCTCTGCTGAGCGGCAGGAACCTGCGGACATCTCCGAGCCAAGGCAGGAAAATGAGAAGAAATTCAACAAAACCGACAAGCTGGCCAATCGTCCGGCTCTGGCTTTTGCTTATCACATGCCGGAGCGAAACAGTCCGGAGTATTACGCCATGGGCTTGCTCGATCAGATTCTCGTACAGGGAGAGGACAGCAAGCTGCACCAGGCACTGGTGAAAAAAGCCGGGCTGACGGGGGGCGTCAACGGCGGCATCAACTTGCTCGGCAACATGTTTAATTATAACGGCCCGATGCTCTGGACGGCTTCGCTCTTTCACGACTCAAACGTCACTGCCGATTCGATCATGGCGGTCGTGGACGAGGTCATCGAAGAGGTCAGGACAAACCAGGTTGACCAGAAAACGCTTAAGCGTGCACTGGTGAAAATGCGCTCAGGCCTGTATGATGACCTCGGCGGATTTTTTGGTGCCGGCCGGGCAGACCTGTTGGCCAGCTTCGCGCTTTTTGACGACAACCCGGCGCGCATCAACAGCCTCGAGGACGAATTTAGAAAGGTCACAGCGGAATTGATTTTACAAACCGCGCAAGAACACTTGCGGCCGGGCAATCGTACGGTACTGGAGCTCAAAGCAGGTTCATAAGTAGGGAGGAATGACAAATGCAAAACAGAGTGATTCTCGTATTTTTTTGTTTGAGCCTTGTCCTGTCTGGTACAAGCGCTTTGGCCCAAAAGGAAACACCTCCGGAGGGCGGTGAGCCGAAAGATTTTACTTTACCCCAAAAACAATCCTTCGTTTTGAACAACGGCTTGAAGGCAACCCTGGTTCCTTACGGCGTGCTTCCCAAGGTTTACGTACGAATCATCGTCCGTGTCGGCAATGTCAACGAGGCTGCGGACGAGGTTTGGCTTGCAGACCTGACCGGCGATTTGATGAAAGAAGGTACGCAGTCGCTCGGTGCCGAGGAAGTCGCGCAGCAGGCAGCCGCGATGGGAGGTGAAGTCAACATCTCTGTAGGTCAGGACCGGACGAACATCAGCGGCGATGTCCTGTCTGAGTCTGGGCCGGATCTGGTGAAGTTGCTCGGCAACATCATCCAGAACCCGTTATTGCCGGAATCCGAGGTGGAGCGGCTGAAAACCGACATGGTGCGTCAACTCAGCATTGAGAAAACGCAGCCGCAGTCCATCGCGCTGGAGAAATTCCGCAAGGTACTGTACGCCGATCACCCGTATGGGCGTGTCTTTCCAACAGAGGAGATGCTCAAGAAGTACACGCACGATAGAGTGGCCGCCTTTTACAAGGCGAATTTCGGCGCGGCCCGCACACAGGTTTTCATATCGGGCCGCTTCGACGCCCGGAAAATGGAATCGGCCGTCAGGCAGACGTTCCGGGATTGGGACGCCGGCCCGGAAGCCATCACAAAGACACCGTCGCCCAAGAGCGAGCGCGTCATTTATCTCATCGATCGACCGGGAGCCGCTCAGTCGACTCTGTATATCGGTCTGCCGGTTATCGACCCGTCCCATGAGGATTATGTTTCCCTGCAGGTGACGAATTCTCTGCTCGGCGGTTCGTTTACTTCCAGGATAACCAGCAACATCCGGGAAGACAAAGGCTATACGTATTCTCCCTACAGCCAGGTTTCCAGCCGCTATCGTGACGCCTACTGGCTGCAGGTGGCGGATGTGACCACTGGCGTAACCGGGCCGTCGCTGCGTGAGATTTTTTATGAAATCGACCGCCTGCAGGATGAGCCGCCGTCGGCAGCGGAGCTGAACGGCATTCAGAATTACTTAGCGGGTACTTTTGTCCTGCGAAATTCCTCTCGAACCGGGATTGTGGGACAGCTCGCCTTTCTTGATTTGCACGGTCTTGATGACAGCTATCTGACCGAATACGTGAAGAATGTGCATGCCGTGACCCCGGCGGAAGTTCGGGAGACCGGACGCAAATACATCCGCGATGATGAAATGACTATCGTGATAGCCGGGGACAAGGAAAAGATTTACCGGCAGATTTCCAATTATGGCAGGGTCGTCGAGTAGGCTTGTTCGCTGTGGCAAACTGTGCAGTCACACAGGTTAGGTTCGTCTTTTTGAACCCAAAAAGTTCTACGGTCACACTGGACTTGCAGCCCACGTGCCTGGCTGGCCCTTTTAGAGAGACTATCCCGCGAGGCCTGTTAGGCAGTCCAGTGCGGAATAAATAAATTCGGAATTACATTTTTGAAAGGCGCTATACTTAGCGCTCTTAGCAGATTTGATTCCATTCCTTTTGGCTCCATAAAGAATTGTTAACGACAATAGCAGCTCGAATACCGCCAAAGTGCTACCCATCAACGCGGTTTGAAATGACTACTCACATAGCAACCATGCGCCACATTATACCGGTGGAAAAATAGATTCAAACCATGAACAAAGCAAAAAGATTGAAAGACATTACCTTTTTACATGCGCTTTTACCTATTCTGCTGTTACTATCCATCGTTTTTTACGGATTAATCCTGCGTCCGGTATTCTTGGGGCAGCCGGCCTTCCCGCTGGAGGTTGTCTTTATCCTGGCGGCGGTCTTTGCCATTGGCGAGTTGTTCTGGCTCGGCTATGATTGGGAAGAAGTTCAACGTTCAATTGTGCAAAAGTTATCGATGGCGCTGCCGGCGTTTTTCATTTTGCTTTCTATTGGCCTCATTATTGGCAGTTGGATGGTCTGCGGCACCATTCCCATGCTGGTCTATTACGGCCTCAAAATAATCAACCCAACCCTTTTATACTTGCTGGCCTTTTGGGTGTCAATTGTCTTTTCCATGCTCACGGGCACTTCGTGGGGGTCGGCCGGTTCCATCGGCATCGTCATCATTGGCATAGCCGGGGCAATGGGGGCGCATTTGGGCATCACCGCCGGCGCTATTATCGGCGGGGCTTTTTTCGGGGATAAGATGTCGCCGCTATCCGACACTACAAATCTGGCGGCCATCGCAGCCGATGTGAAACTGTTTGAGCATATCCGTTCCATGACGTTCACTACAGTGCCATCGGCGACTCTTGCCTCGATTCTTTATTTTACCCTTGGATTCATCTATCCGCCTGCCATCGCTACCACCGGCGCGGATTCCGTAACACCGTATCTGCAGGCCTTGCAATCCATTTTCAATTTCAACATCTTGCTGGTTCTACCGCCTGCGATTGTTTTAGTCGGATCAATGCGGCGCAAACCAACCATGCCAACGTTGGTCATTTCAATGTTGTCTGCCTGCATTCTGGCTTTGAGCTTGCAGGAATTCAGCTTGGAGGATGTGCTGCAATCCCTCATCAGAGGCTTTGATGTAAGTATGGCACCTTGGGCCAACACGCTGCCGAATGGGGTTGTTAGTTTGCTCAACCGGGGCGGCCTTTATGCTTTGATCGAAGCGATCATCATCGCATTCACCGTATTCATTTATATTGGCGCCATGGACCACATCAATGCCATGCCGACCGTGGTCAATCGGGCTTTCCGTTTTGCTAAAACGCGAACGGAAACCATTCTTGCGACTCTGGCCGCCACCGCCATTACCAACTCTCTGACATCCAACCAATATGCGACGAGTTTCATCGTCGGCGATGCGTTTAAAAACAAATATGATACGTTGCGGATCCCGCGAAAAGTGTTATCCCGCTCGCTGGAGGACACCGGCACCATGTTGGAAAGTCTGGTCCCCTGGACACCAACGGCGGTATTCATGGTTGCAACTCTGGGTGTGCCGTTTCATGAATATTGGCACTGGCAATTCCTGTCGCTCATCAATTTTATCGTCGCACCGGCATTGGCAATCCTCGGCGTCGGCTGTTTTTATCATGAAGTTGATGAACCGAGTGACTTACCCAAATAAAGGATTTTCGTATGCAGGAAGAACTCGATATAGAAACTCTGATGGCGCATTATGCCGAGGACAGAGCAGCCTACCACGGCGCTGTCGTGCCACCTATCTTTCAAAATTCACTTTTTACATTCGATAGTTGGGAGGCAATTGATAAAGCATTTGATGACCGGGTTAACAACTGTATTTATTCCCGGGGAAAGAATCCATCAGTAAGCATGGCGGAGGCAAAAATAGCCAAAATTGCGGGTGGCGAGCGCGCCAAATTATTTGGCTCCGGCATGGCTGCGGTTTCGGCGGCTCTGCTGCACTTTCTCCAGCCCGGCGACCATGTCATAACAATAAAAAATATCTATGGGCCAAGCAACAATTTGCTCAACGTATATCTGCGTCGAAAAATGAATATCGAGACTACGTATGTCGATGGAACACAGATCGCTGAATTCGAGGCGGCCATCAACGAAAAAACCAAAATAATTTATCTCGAAAGCCCATCGTCGGCCATCTTTAGTTTACAGGATATCCAGGCGGTAACGCGGTTGGCCCGGGCAAACGACATCCATACGATAATTGATAATACCTGGGCAACGCCAATCTTTCAGCAACCCCTGGCTATGGGAGTCGACCTGGAAGTGCACTCTTGCTCCAAATACCTGGGCGGGCATAGCGACGTGGTAGCCGGTGTGGTCATCGGGAAAGAGAAAGATATTACGGAAATTACTGTAAATGAATATGAAATACTCGGCGGGAAAATGGCCCCGTTTGAAGCCTGGTTAATAATGAGAAGTTTACGAACCTTGCCGATTCGTATGCTCAAACACCAGGAGAATGCAATTAAAGTGGCTCACTTTTTAGAAGCCCAGCCTAAAGTCAGGAAAGTCAGATACCCGGGGCTTGAAACCTACCCACAGTATGAACTCGGTAAAAAGCAAATGTGTGGATACAGTGGGTTATTGAGCTTTGAATTAGATACAGATGATTTAACGAAGATCAAGCATTTCTTTAATAGCCTGAAAATTTTTCAAATAGGGGTAAGCTGGGGCGGTCACGAAAGCCTGGTTTATGCTCCTGCTATCAGCTACTTAAAAGAGCTTCCTGAAGAACAATTTCGCGGCATGGGTATTTCCCTGGGGAGTATACGAATATCCATCGGACTTGAAAGTAGTGATGATTTGATTTGTGACTTAAAACAGGCTTTGAGCCAGATAACATGAAGCGCTTTCAGGGCGCCAGGGTAGCCCCATTGACTAAGGTTAAATCCTAACCTTCAGGTAACTATTTGGCCACAGGGGCTCAGAGGACACACAGATGGAATATGAAGATATTTAACCCGGGAGCACAGTGAAGGCAGGGAAAAATCCGCGAGTCTCTGGGAACTCGCCATCTCTGCATTAAAATGAGAATCGTATAGCATCGAGAAAGTTTGGCCGCTCAAATGCGATCACGCACGAAATAATGGAGACGAAATGAGCAAATTAAAAGAAGCGGTGTCAGATTCAGGTCAACCTAGGCTGCGCCGGGTTTTAGGTGTGCAAGACGGTATCGCAATTCTTATCGGTATCACTATCGGGGCAGGCATCTATTCGACACCGCAAATTATCGCAAGTTATCTACCTGATTTTTTCAGCATCATCACTTTGTGGATTATAGTCGGCGTATTTGTTTTTGTGGGCAGTTTAATCTACGCAGAGCTTGGCACGCGACTCCCCAATACGGGCGGTGAATATGTCTACATCAGTCGTGCTTTC
The DNA here is from genome assembly GCA_029262005.1 of Candidatus Zhuqueibacterota bacterium. Taxonomy (GTDB): domain Bacteria; phylum Zhuqueibacterota; class Zhuqueibacteria; order Oceanimicrobiales; family Oceanimicrobiaceae; genus JAJDAG01. Next base: position 18,940 of record JAJDAG010000046.1, read on the forward strand.
GGACCATACGCTGGTTTCATGTTTGGCTGGGCACAGCTCTTCATCATCAGAACCAGTCCGGTTGCGGGCCTGGCCATTATAACTTCCAATTATCTGGGTTACTTTGTAGAATTAAGCGATTTAGCACATACACTCTTCGCCTTATTGGTGATCGGCTTCTTCGGCGCCCTTAACTACGCTGGCATTCAACGAGCAAGCTTGTTTCAGAAAATGTCCACCTTGCTGAAGGTTGTCGGACTCTTCCTACTGGTAGCGGCAGGGTTAATTTTAGCCGACAGTCAAAGTCATTTACTCAGTACCAGCGCTCCTGCGACAACAGATCTGGGGCCGGCCGGCAATTTGGTCGCTGCTCTGATGCTGATTGTTTTTACACACGCCGGATGGGATCGCGTCGGATATCCTGCTGAGGAAATGAAAAACCCGGGGCGAGTCATTCCATTAACAATGTTTATTGGTATGAGTATTATTATTGTACTTTACGTCGGTGCAAATTTTGTGTACTACCAAACTTTAGGAATCGAAGGACTGCGCAACAGTACAATCGTGGCTTCGGATGTCGCAACTAAACTTATTGGGCCCATTGGCGCGGCAGTTACTGCGGTACTGGTCATGATTTCTGCCATGGGTAGCATAAACGGCACGATGATGACGGCCCCGCGTGCCTACTATGCGATGGCAAAAGACGGTATATTTTTTCAGTGGCTTAATCACATCCATCCAAAATTCCGCACGCCTTCACGAGCCGTAATTGCCCACTGTGTTTGGGGCGGAGTAATTCTTCTTGTGCGAGGTCAATTTGAAACTATTGTCGCCGGCATGGTTTTCGCGATTCTGATTTTCTACTCATTCACCACAGTTGCTCTTTTCAAGCTCCGCAGTCAAGGTGACAATGAAAATGTATATCGCATGCCGTTTTATCCTGTGTTACCGGGCATTTATCTATTGGGCATTGTGGCATTGCTGCTGTCTCGAGCATATTTCGAATGGGAGAAATCACTGATGGATCTTGCTTTCATTGCCACCGGGTTGCCATTTGCGGTTGTTTGGTGTAGAAAGGCAAAAAGGGGATAATGGGCAGTGGACGGGTTTAAGCTGCCGCTCCAGGCCACCACTTGTGTGCGTATAAACCATTACTTGCTAACAATTCTACGCTACTGGACTGATCAAAGCGGCGGATCGTCCACTCCGGAATAATCTGCCACAGGGCTCCAGATTATCCAGTCAATTTGTCCAGAAAAGACATTGTTGGCATGAGAATTCACATTACAGCCAATCGAAAAATCTCCATCGTTTTTCTTGATGACGTCTCCTAATTGTAAGAATCTATCGGGCGTCAACTGCGATTGGTCGGAATCGGTGGCATTTTTAAACCCGGCCCAGTTTTCACCGGCACCCAGACCGTCAGTGCCCTGATCGTCGACAAATATATCGCAAGGAATATTCCCAATCGACTTATCGCTATCCCATACAATTTTGACTTCGTACCAGTGATTCGACACAACCGGATAGTTGTCATAATTGGTTAGGACCGGTTTCCAATTCTTTCCACCCTGATTGTTAACTGGCCTTCCCATAACGCAATCGAAGCAATATTGTCAGGCGGATTATAATTGCTCCATGAGGTGTCTCGCCATACGGACACCTGATAATTGCCGCCCGAATCTCTGGCAAGGACACGCCTGATATAATTGCTTGTACCGATTCCTGTGGGTTTGATCCGAACCTCTAAGGTAATTTTGCGATCGGCCTGCAAGCACGTGTTGTTATATTCAAAATCGATATAACTGTCGGTGCCATCTCCAGTAAATAATCCGTTCCCTAAAAGCGTGGCAGTCGGGTCGCTGACGAGTCCTAGCAGCACTCCCTCGTCATCATACGCATAAGTGCTGCCAGCCGCTTCACTAAATTGAATACTGACAGGATTTGACGGGCAAGATGATAAGAAAGTTGAAGATAGAGTTAAAGTAACCGGCGTTGTCGAGGCGCGGTTGTTATATTCATCATAAATGGCGTTGCTGGCTGGTGCTAATTGGTCGATGTCAATATCATTCGAGTTATCCAGAGGAGAGCTTAACGTTAGCGTTGCTGTGCTCTGATGATTAACGACATTTATATTTCCCTGTTGGCGACAATTAAAATTCCCTATTATTCAACGGAGTTTTCATACTATCCAAGAAGAGCAAAGACATAAAGGAGGGCTATCTTGGATGGTAACAGATCAACAAGTCAGGAGATA
>JAJDAG010000047.1 GCA_029262005.1 Candidatus Zhuqueibacterota bacterium
ATAAACTAAATCACACAGAGTATGATTTGTGGAAATTTGTTGGGAGTTGGTATGGTATGCGAAATGCGACTGGTCATTTCGGAGGCTTCCGATATGGGGATCCGCATCAGAAGAAAAGCTTTAGGGATTACGACATTTGTCAAAAAGTGTATAACGATCAAAATAATAGCAATAAAGGTTTTGTTCTTAGAGAACTTGTTGAAACATCAAAGCTTATTATTGCGAGAGAAGTCAATCTTAACTAACATGAGTATTCTAAATTCAAAGGTCTAATGTGTGGTTCAACGCGGACGGCAGGGGCGGCAACGATTTTTCTAAATTTTGTGCATAAAGAGTAAGTTTAATTCTAAAAGCAACGGCAGTGCATTAAAACCCTGCCGCCCGGTTAACCAAAAGTTAGCGCGGCCAGATAAGAAGTGGAATTGCTGACACACGAAAAAATCGTTCCAACTATCTCGAATGAAGATAAACAGAGCCGAATTCAAAAAACATCTAAACCGACTGAGCAAAGAGCAGATAATCCAAGAGCTGCTCGATCTTGAATCGAAATTTGAATCAGTCCGAGAATACTACCAGGTAAAACTTAGCAGCGGTCAAAACCATCAGGTTCAGGAAAAATATAAGCGCATTATCCGGAACGAATTCTTTCCGGATCGCGGTGATGGTAAACTTCGACTTACAATTGCTAAAAAGGCTATTGCTGATTATAGGAAGATTTCAACTGATGAGCGGCAAGTTGCTGACTTGATGGTTTATTACGTTGAATGCGGAGTTAAATTCACAAATTCCTATGGCGACATTGATGAAAGGTTCTACAGTAGCATGGAAAAAATGTTCGAGACCGCGCTGGTCTATATCTTCGCAACTGAACGTCAAACACTATTTCGTACACGCTGTAGAGAGATAGTTGATAACACTGAAGGCATAGGGTGGGGATTTCATGACTGCATTGCTGACACATACTATCAGTTCTATGATGCATAATATCTGGGATGACCGCATATTCAGTGGTGCTTTGCGCTAATCGGGTAAGGGCGGGTTTCTCTCCCGCCCTTACCACAACACCCGGCGTGCGGGTCCGCACTGGGCCCTTCGGCAGGCTCAGGGTAAACTCATCATCGCAGGATGAATCAACATCTAATGCGAAAAATGTTCTTTCACATTTACAAGGCAGTCGACGGGTGCCCGTGACACGAAATAACATAAATTGGTGGCACACGATGGTCAGGCGGGCCACCCGTCGGTTTCTTTGAAGTATAGAGGAATTCGGAAGTATTTAAACTAAATGAAGTTAGTTGCTCTTAAATGGGAGCGGCTCAAAAAAGTGATATGCATCTTAGGGACGGTTATGGAAACTTTCATTGCGCTTTTCAGAGGCATCAATGTAGGAGGTAAAACAACAATTCCTATGAAGGATTTAGCCTCCCTCATGATTGACTGTGGATATGAAAATGTCCAAACATATATTCGAAGTGGGAATGTCGTATTCAATAGTAAAAAAAATCCTAATACTGATATTAGAGCATTAATCGAAAATAAGTTTGGGTTTAAACCGGAAGTGTTAATACTAAACAGCGAAGATTTGAATCAAGCCTTAGAGAATAATCCATACAACTCTACTGAAGGGAAACTATGTTACTTCTATTTTTGTAAAAGTCTTCCAAAATCAATAAACACGTCAAAACTCGCAGAAATTAAGGTGACCGAGGAATATTGCATTATAGGGAAAGTCTTTTACTTATTCTCTCCTGATGGCATTGGAAGGTCAAAGCTTGCTGCGAGCGTAGAACGCTGCCTGGGGGTACCTGCAACTGCACGCAATCTAAACACTGTGAAAAAATTATGGGAGATTGTGCAAAATGCATAACCAATGCATGCAGACAACAAGCGCCGGGTGCCCTTGCACGAAATAACATAAATGGGTGGCACACGATGGTCGGGCGGCCACCCCTCGTCAGAGAAAGCATGAAGTCCATTTCGAAATTAAAATATTAATTGGGAGGATAAAATGTTGAAACATAAATATAGTACAACGTGGCTTTTTTTGTTCATCATGATAACGTTATTCGCATGGGCGTGTTCGCAATGGGAAAAGACCGAGGAATCGGCCGAACAGTCGCCAAAGGAGACACGCATTGAAGGAACGAAGTCCAACCTTCTCACGCTTGACGAGGCCGGCCCCATCCAGATGGGCTTCTGGGTGCCCAACCGAGTGTGGGCGACAGCCAAGTTTCTCGTCCCACTTCGCAACGGCATTGCCGCAAAGAAAGAGGCCGGCAGGCTCACCCCAATGCTACCGGAGATACATGAATTTAAGGCGTGGGTGACAACCCACAGCGTGTACCGCATGTGGGTCAGCGCGATGATCGACCAGTCGAACGCCTTTGTCCGGACGCTGCACGATTCGACCAGAGAGGAAATAAGGGACAAGGACGGGGACGTTCTCTGGATTGACGGCTACGACAGCTTCTTCGAGATTCTCAACGAGATCGTCACGACTTCCCCTTCCTTCAACAACACAGAGATGGTGGGCACACCGATGAACGGCCTCCTGGCGATTTCGATGGCCACCGAGGCCGGTCTGGCCTTGTTCCACGACACGACGTTCAACCTGCAATTTAAGAAAGTTCTGAATGCGTGGAACAGCTACCTTAAGAGAAGCGACTCGTTAGACAAGCTCGACATCCACAACCCTGAGAAAGAAGGGTCGTGGATCTCCAGGGCCGCAAGGAAGGCCGGCGTGTGGGAGCAAATGGAATATGACAGCACCAAGCAGGGGTATGGTTATGACTCATGGAACTCATTTTTCATCCGGAAGTTCGTGCCCGGTGCGCGCCCGTTTCTTGGAGATGCGAACTTCAATATCAACATTGGCTGTGAGACCACGCCATGGCAATACCAGAACAACGTCGCGCTCGAGACCGATTTCTGGGTCAAGGATGTCAACTACTCACTGCTCGACCTCTTCGGGGGACAAACACAGTGGGCGAAACTCTTCGAAGGCGGCCAGATTTATCAAGGCTTCCTCTCTGCGACGCGCTACCACCGTTGGAACGCACCGCTCGACGGCACCATTGTACGCTCATGGGTGCAGCCTGGAACATACTTCGCGCAGCGCCCGGGGCAAGGCGAGGACAAGGGCACATGGGAGGGCACCGAATCGCAGCCGTACCTCGGTCACGTCGCTAGCCGTGCCACCTTCATCTTCAAGCACAAATTATGCGGCTACGTTGCGCTCATCTGCATCGGGATGGTTGAGGTGTCAACGTGCGTTATCGAGCCAAGTTTCATTGTCGACGAGGGCTCTAAACCCGCCAGCATCACCCGTGGCACCGAGATCGGCCACTTCGAGTTCGGCGGCTCGACGCACATGATGGTCTTCCAGCGAGACAGAGTGCACCTCGAGGATTGGGCGGTCAACGCAGTGCAGCACCAGAAGGATCACAACCCCACACCATTGGGCAGCATCATCGCCACGGCGTTGGTCACTGCGGACAAGGAATAAAACAGGGACTCTGTCCCCCAAATAAAGGGCGGGCTAAGAATCAGTAACAAACGACAAAGGTATGGGACGTTATAAAGTAGTTGATGAAAACAGTATTTATTTTACCACGTATGCATTGGTTGCGGAGGGGATTTCATGGTAAAATGGCATGAGGGTGTAAATCCCCTGCGAGCATAGCATGCCGGTCTTTTGCAAAATTGAGTTTTTTATTTGACATTGTTAGTTTGTTGTTTTACATTGAATTTACATTGTTTCCACTCCCCCACTCTTCCGACTCTGAGTGTTCGCGATACTACCATGATGGTGGGAGAAACAAATTGTCGATAAACCAAACCACATAAATTGACTATGCTGCATCAAGTGAAATTCAAGCGGCGTCGGCAAATCGGACAATATGCTCGTATAAAATAATATTTGAGCAGCCGCTCCGAAGAAATGTATGAGCAATGTTCGTGTTAAGCCACAACAAATGGACTTGGCCGAAATGGGAACATGCAATGGTTAACCCCGGGCGCGCCGGACATGAAACAAATGTCTTGTGAGGCCTCTGACTATAGCCAGCAGCAAACTGCATGGTTCCTCATGCCACAAACAAATACGTTGGGCCCCACCTGCCTTTAGGCTGCGCCCAACAGGAACATTCGAATAAGCATCATGTCAGGGAACAACACAAAACCGCGAAAAAAACCAAAACGCCACGACACACCTGGCCATGCACACGAATTATCTTTTTCCTGTTATCTCCCCATTGACTGTCATAATGACATGACCCGTTGTTTGTTCTTCCTTTATTTAACTACTCACAAGACAGTCGCTCTACAACTATTGACCATTATAATGAATTCTTCAAAAACCCATTGGATATTTGTGGACTTGGGACAATTTGTACTGAAACAAGCACAAGAAAAGCATTTATTCGCCCGCACCCTTTCGATTTCAAGAGAGAAGGAATCCGGCGGAAAAGGTGCTATTAAGAACAGATAATTCAAGTAGAATTTGAACTTTTTATCACAGGAGAAATTCCCATGAAGACACTTACAACCGTATTTCTGTTGTTAATTTTATATTTGGTTTTTATTCCCGGTGTCACTTCGGCTCAGGAGCAAATGCAGTCTGGTGCCACAGCATTACTTGAGGCCGAACCTTTTGATACGACGAACACAAATATTCCGGCTGATTTGGGGGAATCTTTTACCGCAACTAACGGGACCCATGAGAATTATGTCTCGCTAAAATGGACGATTTATCAACAATGTGTATTTGGGACAAATAATATCGGCATAACATTATATCGAGACAATGTGCAAATTTTTTCTTTCACATATACTCCCACCACTCTTGGAAGGGGTTACTCGCATGGCTATACTGATGTCATCGGCCCCGGAAAATCTCACACCTATAAATTGGTTCGTCGCACATGGGGTTTCCTGTGTAATGATTATTGGAGCCCAACCGCTGCCGGCAGTACCAAAGCATTTAAAAAACCAGCCAATCTCAGCGTTTCAAATCCAACTGACAGCGATAAATTCATAAAAATGAGCTGGAAAAATGAAAGTGCTATCCCGGTGGTTTATAGAATATATGATGGCAGTACACACATTGCGACCACCTCATCAACCAGTTACACCGTAAGCACAACACCTGGTAAATCCGCAAAGTGGGGTGTAGCGACTTATTCATCAAAATATAATAAAATATCAGCTAGGGTTTCTAAAACAGCGGCAACCCATCAATTTCATGAACCAAAAGAGTTTTTCGCATCGGAAGACACAACCTTGGGATATGTTCGGTTGGGATGGACAAGTGCAACAGATTATGGTACGCAATTCAAGATCTATCGCGAAGGAGAAGAGTTCGCAACTATCCCGGTCACGCAAAAATCGTTTCTTGATTACGATGCAATACCCGGGCAAGATCATCGTTACGTCGTGAAAACATTTCATGATAGTCCAGCACTTTTCTCAGTTCCATCTACTGAAAAAGTCGGTACGGCTGTTTTTTTTAGCGCTTCTGATGGGAATCGTGACGGGCAAGTCAAATTGAGCTGGACAGACTTTCCGCCCGGTTACAAAGATGAATTGCGAATTTATCGTGATGGAGAACAGTTGCAGGGTGTCGGCTCTAATGACGTAAAACTGGACGACGACGAGATTGCTCCCGGCAAATTGCATGAATATAAACTGGAAGTGCTCAACGACCATAATATCAAAATGACGGTTTATGAGCATGGATTTGCCCCTGCAGATGGTTCTGTAAAAGGCTTTGTCTCCACACCGAGCGGTAGCGGCGGCGTGAAAAATGTAGAACTCAGAGCCTTTGCCGCGGAAGCAAATTTAAGCAGCGCTCTTAAACTCGATGGGATTGATGATTATGTCTCCATTCCTGCTTTGCGTCTAAATTCAAATACGGTCACAATGTCAGCCTGGATCAAGCGTGATGGTACGCAGAGTGATTCGAGTGGTCTGTTATTCAGCCGGGACCGGAACACCATTGCCGGTCTTTATCTCCAGTCAAGCGGAGAACTTCGCTATAACTGGGGGGACCAGGCCGGGACCTATGACTGGGCCTCGGGTCTGATTGTACCCAATGATACGTGGACATTTGTCGCCCTTGTTATCGAGCCTGAACAGGCGACACTTTATGTGAATGACAGTTCCGCTGTCAACACTGTTACTCACAATATTGAAGAATTCGATGGCAAATTTGCCATCGGCCGAGCGGACACCTCTGCCACAAGTTATTTTAAGGGTTGGGTTGACGAAGTCAGCGTTTGGAAAACCGCACGTCTGCCGCAAGAAGTCAGCGCAGAAAAACAACGTATTCTCAGTGGCACTGAAACCGATTTGGTGGCGTACTGGCGCTTTAATCTCGGCAGCGGGGATGTGGCCGGGGACTATGCTGAAAAAGGCGATAATCATGGTACCATATTCGGAGCGCCGGTCTGGGAAGATGATTCACCGCAAGTGTGGCATTACGGCCTGACCAAAACCAACGGCTCCTATACCATCCCGAGAATTAACTGGGAGGAAGATGTTAATTTTACCATCAAGCCGTTTAAAACCGGCCATGGTTTTAAAGGCGCCAACTTTCAGGGGAATTCAATTGATTTACCGTTTTCAGGAAATGATCATGAATACCGGGATATAAATTTCATTGATACGACTTCCATCGAAATCAGCGGTTGGGTCTATCACAAATCAAATCCACCGTGTCCAGTTGCCAATGTCAAAATTCTGATAGATGATTTGCCAACGGGTGAGGTCACCGACAGCACCGGCCATTATTCGACAACCGTGGTATCCCCCGGCCAATATACCATCTCTACAGAATATCTGAATCATAGCATTCTTCCGGTGGACACCTTGCTTGATTTGCAGGAACCGGTGACTGATCTGGTCTTTTGGGATACGACAAGGACCACCCTGAAAGGTAAAATTGCCGGCGGCTGTGATAATTTTCTTGGTGTGGCAGACATTCATATCAAAGGTCTTGTATCCGATTGTATCGATACGGTTCTGACAACGGATGCAAGCGGTCTGTATGAAATTACGCTGCCTGCGCAACAATACTCGGCTCAAGTAGTGGAAATTGATAATCCAGACAGCCTGGCCATTATTAATTATTTTTCGGTAGATACACTTGATATTTCCGCACACGATTCAACGCACAACTTTATCTATCATTCTCCTCCGGAAATAACCATAGCCGGTTTCCGGGAATTTGGCTGTGCCCCTTTTGACGTGCCCATCATGGAAATGCAGGTGACAGACACCCTCACAATCAGCATTTTTGAAAATTATGCTGATATATCCTGCCTGGTCGATAGCGGTTTTGTCATCATTTCCGACAATGTAGGGGTTGATACCTCAGCGCCTGATACACTTACGCTCAAAGATGGTAAGGCCATCTATGCGATGACACCGGGTTATCCAAACCTCATCCCTGAGCCGCAGCAACATCCTTATCAAAGAAGCTTCCAGGTAATCGCCCATATTGAGGGCCAGGTAGATACAACAACGCAATGGGTGCTGGTTGAGGGTAATAAACCAAACACCAGCACATTCGTCAGCACCTCTCCGGAATTGCCGTTTGAAATTTTGCGGGATCCGCCCGGAGACGGCAGCTACAGTTATCTCTCTGAAAATACCACGACAAACCTGGATGTCGGTTTTTCGGCTGAAAGAACCGCCAGTTCAAAAGTGTCAGCCTCGGTTAAGACCGGAATCGAAGCCTTTACAGGTCAGTTTGTCCTGGTTAAACACGAAGCCTGGGGGAAAATCTCCGGTTCACTCGAAGTCGGTGCAACAGTCAAAACTCAGACTCAGTTCGGCCTGGAGATCGCAAATACCACAAAATTTCAAACATCCGGAAATCCGGATATCATCGGTGAAAGCGGCGATGTATTTGTGGGCGCTGCAATGAATTTGATCTATGCCACCACCAATGTTCTAGAGTACGATGCGGACAGTTGTAAAATAGATAAATCTAAATCAGTCATCGTTGGTAACCAAGGATTTGCTACGACTTTTATGTACACCGAAACGCATATTCGCAATACTTTGATGCCGCAACTTGCGGGAATTCGGGATATTTACGAGGCTGCGGGTTCCGACTCAGCCCGCATTTATCAAAATCAAATCGATGTCTGGAACCAAGTTCTGGTACTGAATCAGGAACAGAAAGACAAAGCTATAAAAGTTGACAATTATACCTTCAGCGCCGATGCAGAGCGTGATGAATCGCTGGAGGTGACTGCTTCGGCAAGAGCGTCAATTGACTTCAGCTTTTTCATCGAAAATACGGTCGCTGTTGAAGCAGAAATAGACGTCGCAGGTGTCGAAATTGGCGGTGGTGTCGAAACCAAATGGAAATATGAATTCGGTGCATCCGCCTCAACCGGACTCGCTTATAAACGAACCACCGGCTACGTCTTAAACGATGATGACGAAGGAGACTTTTTCACAGTTGATATCAAAGCAGATTTGTTATACATGTCCCCGGTGTTTGATTTGAAGAGCGGCAGAAGCAGTTGCCCCTGGGAGCCGAAAACCGAGAAGCGGGATACCGTTGGATTGACCATGGATACCTATGAGATCCGTGATATCGCAGCCGATTCCCTGGCACAATTTGAACTTCGTCTTTACAACCTCAGCCAGGTCATTCCTGAAGAAAACCGCGATTTTAAACTTTCCCTGGTCCAGGGCAGCAATCCGGACGGTGCAATCATACAAGTTAGCGGTGCGGTGCTGGGTGATGATCAATTGTCTCATTCATTGCCACCCAACACGGATAACCCACGGCGGGAGACCGTACGTGTGGGACGCGAACGTGGCAGCGTGTATGACTATGAAGATATGCAACTCCATCTTTATTCAACCTGTGATTCACAAATTGATACGACTGTTACGTTTGATGTTCATTTCATTAAACCGTGTGGTGATGTAAGTATTATTACGCCGGAAAAGACCTGGATCGTCAATAGCAGTCACAATCAAATGATGGACATTGTGCTTAAGGATTACGATGCCGGTAATCAAAATATGATCGAGCTTAAATTTGAATATCGCCTAAATGGTACCGATGATGCCTGGTCTAAACTTTTCAGTTATCCCCGGGCGACGCTTCCGGCTGATTCCATTCTGTATTCATGGGATATGTCGCCGAGATCGGAAGGCGTCTATGATCTCCGCGCATCAACACACTGTACTGCGGGCATATTCTACACACGAACACATGCAGGCATTTTTGACTACACGGCTCCGGTTGTTTTTGGCAAGCCGCAGCCTGCGGATGAATTGCTGCATAGCGGAGAAGATATTTCAGTTAAGTTCACGGATGCCGTCGATTGCCGGACCGCGAACACCGACAATTTGAAGTTACGCAATATCAGTAAAGACCTTGATGTTGCCATCGATATTGTTTGCACCGGCGACGAACTGGTGATTTCCCCGGTCAATCAAGCAGACATGATTGAAGGCGACAGCATGCGTGTCACCATTCAGTCGTTGTCCGACCCATTCGGCAATGTCATCGCTGAGCCGATCTCCTGGGCATTTGTGGTGAATCTGGTCACACACGTTTCCGAGGGTTCGGATTCTGAGATACCAACGGAATTTTCCCTGTATCAGAACTACCCCAACCCGTTCAATCCGGAAACCACCATTCGTTTTGGTATACCAAAAGCGGGTGAAGTTGAACTGAGCATCTATAACATCAATGGCCAGGTAATCAAACGACCCGTAGCCGAACAGCTTGCCCCGGGATTCTACAATGTGACGGTGAGTGGCAGTAACTTGAGCAGCGGCATGTATTTTTATGTTTTGCGGTCAGGCAATTTCGTTCAGACCAAAAAGCTTATTTTGCTCAAATAGTGGCAAATGACTACTGGGGACTTTAAGTCATTTTGGGTGGGTTCATCATTTTGAACCCACCCTTTGGGCTTAACGGGTCCCCGAATTTGAGGCAAATTCAATCATTAAGAAGACTCGAAACGACCGCAGAACCAAAGGTCTGATAAGAACGACGTGCCAATGCCAAAGACGTACATCAAGAGGTCAATATATGAAAAAGAGGAGCCAATAACATATTCATCGAAGAGAGATTCAACCGGCGGTCTCGAAATAAGCTGATTAAACTCAAGTCCAAATGAGATTAGAAAAACTGCAAGAGCAACATACCACCTTTTCCTAAAACTCACAAAAAGTCTAATAAAAAAGTAAATCGCCTGAACGACGACATAATCTCCAACAAAACTTCTGACAATAGTTTTAGCGGGGCCCGAGTAGAAAATGCAAGTAAGGCCAAGAACGAAGAAGAAGGTTAGTAAGAATATTTCGGTGCGCTTCAAATGCAGAATGCGGACAATTGCATGCGGATTACCAATCATAAAGCACGATGCCTCTTTCTGAAACAAGACGGTTGGCCATCTTCCTGGCTCCACACCACTTGGCTTAACTGCTTTCTAAGCCTCACCCAAAAAGTTTGCCAGGAGCGGCTGCATCTTCTCATAGGACTGGTACCCAGAAGTAAGAATTCCTGCCCGCTCCCCGTTCTTGATGACTAGCGCCGGAAAGCCTTGAATGCCCAGCTTTCGAGCTTCCTCAAAATCGTCATAGGTCAATTGGGTGTTGTCATCAGAGAAGAAGACTTCTTCAAATTGTGTGATCGAAACGGACAACCTGGTCAGAATTGGCCGAAACTGTTGTGCATCCGTGATATCGACATTTTGTGCGTAAAAGGCATGCTGCAGCAATTTGAAAAACTCAAACTCCCTTGCCGGTGCAATCTTACGCATGGCCACCACCGCGCGCGCAGCCGGTTCCGTATCATAAAGAAAGTCCGCCCGCTTAAAAAAATCGAAATCAAAGGGTTGACCGCTCGCTTCTTGAACATGCTGCCAATGCGTCCTGATGTAGTTTTTTGTCTGTTCATCCATTCGCTGCGCATGTTTTCCCGGCCGAAGTCCGCCGACAATAATTCTGAATTGAATTTTCTCGGAAGAATTTTCTATGAGTTTTTCCAATTCCGGCACAAAGCCCCAGCACCAGGAACACATGGGATCGCCGATGTAGATCATTTCCGGGTGGTATTTTCCCATCTTAATTATTCCCCCTCTGTTTGCTGTTTTGCTACCCTTGTGCCGGAAGACCGAACATCGGCTTCTCCGAAAAGAAAAGACAGAAGGGTGAACCGTTTCCCTGCTGTGACTTCAGTGACTTCGTGCAAATGGGAACAAGAAAAAACGACAGCGCTGCCGGCATCGGGACGATAAAGATGCGGGGCGTACTCGGCAAATCTTAAATAACCACCCTCGTAATCCGAGTTTAAATTTAAAGTCAGCGCGAAGCGACGGTGTGCGGTTGCGGGACTCAGGTTGTCCCGATGGGCATGAAAAACGCCGTTATCCGCTGCATCATAGCAGGTTATCTTGAAGCCTTCAAACCGGGTTGCTCTAAACGAAAACGCTTTTTGCACCTCCGGCATCACCCTGCTGCCGACGGTAGCACTGAGGAGTTTGAGGAGTTCCGGGTCGGTTACCGTATGATCCCGACGGCGCTTCTTTTTGCCATCAAAAGTTTCCTGCCGCTGTCCCGCGCTTGATTGTTCCACACCGGTTTCCACGTTCCCTTGGTGCTGCCAATGGCGCATGAGGTACTCACAAATATTTTCGTCGAGAACATTTGAAATTTGCAGAACCGGGGCATGCGTTAAGTTGGTTTTCGGTTCAATTTGAGTCACGCCCGTTTTGGTTATAGCCTCTACTTCTTTGCAGGTCGTATCGATATCATCGAGCTTGAACGACTGCAGGACTCTTAGATTGGCATCGAGTAAAAACATCAAAGCCGCTGCTTCGGGTTGCAGGCGATACTTTAGGCGTACTTTGCCGCCTGCATCCAGGAAATCAGAAAAAGAAGGTGCAGGCTCTGATTTCTGCAAAGAAATTAGATTTTCTGCTTCATGTCTGACCGCCACGACTGTAATTTCCCGAGAACTGTATTCTTGTAAGGCCTCGGCAAATTGCAGAAACGCCCCTGCCTCGGTGTCTTTATAAAAAAAAAGGGCGGTCGGCTTTCCGCCGGCCCTGGCATAAAATCGAGTTTGCACACCGTTTCTTAATGGTAGAACGAAGTCCGGCGCCCGTTCACCGCACTGGAGTCCTGCTGGCTCTTTTGACATGGATTGTTACCCTTTATGACTTTTTTAATCGCTAAACCTGCTTTGGTTTCGTTGTAACATGGCCTCACCTTTTATCTTGCCATTTATCTTCTACCTGGTGGGATGCGGCTGCACCCTACCCTGAAGGGATTCTATAAAAAATGAATGCGATGCAAAATACATCAGACTTTTTTGTTCCGGGTGGCGTGTACAACCCTCGGCAGCAAGTTGAAAATTCACCTATTAAGCGTGTTTTCAATACGACGATCCGGAACAACCCAAATCACTGCTGTTATGATATATAATCCGAAGGCAAGCCACTGATTGATAAAGCAGAGAGAAATGGCTAGCACATAGATAGCCAAAGAAATCTTTCCTTTGCGATCATTCCCAATTGCAACAACAAGCGAAGAATCCTTGCCGTGATTTCTTAACAGCGCCCTGGTCAGGAGGAAATAGGCGAAACCAGCCATTAACAAAACAACACCATAAACCGCGACCGGCCATAAAGAAAAATGGTTCTCACCCATCCATGCAGTGACAAACGGAATTAATGAAAGCCAGAACAGAAGATGCAGGTTTGCCCAAAGAACCAGCCCTTCTACTTGCTCAACAGCCTGAAAGAGATGGTGGTGATTATTCCAATAGATTCCCAGGTAAATGAAACTGAGAATGTAGCTGAGAAAGACCGGCACCATGGGCAACAGGGCATACAAATTATCGCCCGGTGGGACTTTCATTTCCAACACCATGATAGTGATAATGATGGCAATAACGCCATCACTAAAAGCTTCTACTCGACCTTTTTTCATTAAAATCTCCAGCGGCTTGACATGTAACTTGATGTGCGGTTGAAGTGCAAACAGTCACTTCAAACCACATTGTCGGACAACCTTTTGCGATATTCGAGCACACAACCGGTGTCGGCAATCTTAGCAATTTGGAACAAAAATAGAAAAGTGAGATCAGTAAGTCCTATATTTGTAAACGCTTCACACAAATAAACATAGGTGACATTATACTGACCTCAATACCAGAAGATACAAAAGTCCTACAACTCTTGAAAATATTAGTTGAAAACGGACTTGAAGACATGCCTGCTGTCCTGCAGATGCTGCTAAACGAAGCAGCGAGGCCTAAGCGTACCGAAGCTCTAAAGGTTTCCCCCTACGAGCGAACAGATGAACGCGCCGGTTACGCCAACGGGTTTAAAGACAAAATCCTTATAGGGCCATTGAAACCGCCTGGCGTAGGATTTGTAATCCTGCGCATACCCAATCATAAAGGGCTGACATTCAATTTCACTACCATCTGAAGAAACAGAAAGAGCCCGGCTTCTCATCGCGGAAGTGCGGGCTTTGTTTATCCGTATACTCAAAAATGCAATATTACAATTGCGCTGTACCGGATTACAACTATTCTGAGTCATAATTTATTATGGAAAACACATCGTGTTGCAATAGCTTTTCTCGTCCGTTTAAGAAACCCAACTCTATAAGAAATGCCAACCCTTGCACATGGCCGCCAAGACTTTCAACAAGATTGACCGCAGCCGCAGCCGTTCCTCCCGTCGCCAGCAAGTCATCAACGATCAAAACCCTCTCCCCTTCTGAAATCGCATCTTTGTGAATTTCCAGCCTGTCCGAGCCGTATTCCAGTTGATATTCCTCATAATTTATCGCGGCAGGCAACTTCCCCGGCTTACGAACTGGTACAAAACCCACCTCCCAGCGATAAGCCAGGACAGTACCAAAAATGAACCCACGGGATTCTATTCCAACCACTTTCTCAGGCACAGCATCCTTATATTGATCTGCGAACACTTCGATGGTTTGCTTTAGTGCCGGGCCATTTTTCAGTAAGGTTGTAATATCTTTGAAACCAATTCCCTCTTTGGGGAAATCCGGCACTGTGCGAATATAGGTACTCAAATCTGACATCAGGTTCTCCTGTTTTTTCTATCCGTCAATTTCGAATGTATTGTATTTTTCTTCGCCTGGTATTTCCTCAACAACTATTTCTCGTACTTTTGAAAAAGCAGGGCCTTTTTGTGCTGCATGCAAAAAGTCAGCAACAAGTGCTGCATCACCCTGAACCTCAATTTCAACATCGCCATTGCTAAGATTCTTGACCTTGCCGGATAAACCCATCTGGTTTGCCTGCTGCTGAATAAACCAGCGAAATCCAACACCTTGAACACGGCCCTTGACAACCACTTTGAGACATTTTTTCATAGATTTTCAACCTTGAGCGAGAGACAATGCCTTGCGAACAGCATCTTCGGGACTGGTCGCATGCACAATAGCGGGGTCAATCTTCCAGCTATTCAGGCTTACAAGGGGCGTGTGAAATTTGAGACAAAATGCCATCTCAGACAATGTGCCGAACTCGCCATCAAGCGCGATTACGGCATCCGCAGACCTTACAATAATAATATTTCTGGCGTCCCCCATGTCCGTGGGTATGGCAATATCAACAAAAACATTTGCAGCGCTCTTCAGCTTGCCGGGAAGGACGCCAATTGTCCGACCGCCACCTAATTTTGCGCCGCGAC
This sequence comes from Candidatus Zhuqueibacterota bacterium, assembly GCA_029262005.1. Classification (GTDB taxonomy): domain Bacteria; phylum Zhuqueibacterota; class Zhuqueibacteria; order Oceanimicrobiales; family Oceanimicrobiaceae; genus JAJDAG01. The sequence goes on from JAJDAG010000047.1 coordinate 14,715, forward strand.
ATGCGGCTTCCATAACACCACCCAATCCACCACAGATGAGAATTGCATTTTCCCGGGCGATCAGCTCGCCAACTTCAGTGGCAATAGAGGCGGTTTCATTTGTGCAGGAGCCACCTCCGATTACACCAATTAACGGACTTTCGGCCATCAGGGCCTCAGTCGGTGCATCAATCTTGGAAATGGAATTGTTTCACGAACGTGTGCAAGACCGCAGATCCAGGCAACGGCCCGCTCGATTCCCATGCCAAAGCCCGAATGGGGCACGGAACCATATTTTCTCAGATCAAGATACCAGTCAAAAGCTTCCATCGGTAAATCATGTTTACGAATTTTTTCCTGCAAAATGGCCAGATCATCTTCACGCTGGCCACCGCCAATTATTTCCCCATACCCTTCCGGAGCCAGCATGTCAACGCACAAAGCCTTGGATGGATCGTCAGGATCGTTTTTCATGTAAAAAGCCTTAATCTCCGCAGGATAGCGGTGCACCATTACAGGCTTGTCAAATGCTTCTGAAATAATCGTTTCGTCCGTGCCGCCAAAATCACCACCGTACTTAAACTCATGGTCTTTTTTCCTGAGAATTTCACAGGCTTCATCATAGCTGATACGCGGAAATGGTCTTATCACCTTTTCCAGAAGACCCGGATCGCGCTCCAGCGCCTCAAGTTCCTTGCTACGGTTCTTTAAAACAGACTTAACTATATGTTCAACAAATTCTTCCGCGAGATCCATATCGCCGGCAAGATCGAGATACGCGACTTCCGGCTCAATCATCCAAAATTCCGTCAAATGCCGTCTGGTCTTAGATTTCTCAGCACGAAAAGTTGGTCCGAAGCAATAAACTTTTCCAAAAGCCATGGCTCCGGCTTCCATGTAAAGTTGGCCACTCTGAGTCAGGTAAGCAGTCGAACCAAAATAGTCTGTGTCAAATAAGGTAGAAGTACCCTCGCATGCATTCGGAGTAAAAACTGGTGCATCGACTAAAGTAAAGCCACCACCATCAAAAAACTCACGGCAAGCGCGCACGATTTCGTGGCGAACTCTCAGAATTGCATGCTGACGCGATGAGCGCAACCATAAATGCCGGTGATCCATCAAAAAAGTCGTGCCATGCTCTTTTGGGCTGATTGGATACTCTTGAGCAACTTGCAACACTTTAATGTCCGACACCTGCAATTCGTAACCGCCAACAGAGCGCTTATCTTCACTAACCGTGCCGGTGAGTTCGATAGAAGACTCCTGGGTCATTTCGTCACAGGCCTGAAAAGTTTCTTCACTGACACCACCCTTAAAAACAACTGACTGGATAATCCCTGTTCCGTCTCGCACCAATAAAAACCAGAGTTTCCCACTGGAGCGTTTGTTGTAAAGCCATGCCTTTAGTGTAACCTCTTTCCCGTTGTGTGCGGCAACGTCTGCAATGTAAACTCTTTGAGCCATGTATTTAAACCCCTGTTTTATTCATAATGCGGCAATCACCGCAAAGTAATTACAAAAAAACCAGAATCATAGTGTTGAATATTTTGCAAAGCCAGACCGTGCAATTTTTGTACTCAGCCTTTGGAACTATTCGGCTGTTGGCTGTTTTCTCTTAAGTCAAGGACCTGCGCTATATTTACCAAACAAATTATCAAATTTACTTCGACAACAATACCGGTAGTTGTGCGCTTCGCATTATCTGTTCGGTTGTGCTGCCCAAAATGGCCTCTCGAATTCTGGAGTGGCCAAATGCACCCATAATCATAAAATTGCACTCTCGTTCAGCAGCCAAACGAATGATCTCCTTTTCCGGACTTCCCGGCACACCGATCAATTCAGCCTTGGCGCCATAATTATCAAGATACGTTCCCGCCTCGGCAAGCACGCGTTTGCGCAGACCTTCCTTGTCGCTCACTGTGAGAACACAGACGGGCAAATCCAGGTGGCTGGCGCAGTAACCAACCAACTGCAGAGCGCGGTTGGATCTGTCGCTGCCGTCATAAGCGAACAGAATTTTTTTGATAGGCTGGTACTTTTGTGGCGTAATCAGAATGGGCTTTGGCCACTGGCGAACAACCGCATCAACGGTGGCTCCCACAAGGTTTCGTTTCCATTTCGCAAACTCTCCCCGAGCGCCAATGAAAATAATATCTACATGGTGGGCTTGTTCGCAAATAACGTCTGCCGGCGCGCCTTGAATCTGCTGTGTGGTGTAGGCCACTTTATTCTCGGTCAGGATAGTCGCACACTTTTCGAGAACAGCCTGTGATTTTTCCTCAAGAATCCGCTTGCTTTCCTCTTTATACACACTCGATGGAACCACTGGTACAAAACCATTGGTTCCCATGACTACGGCCCAATCAAGAAGCCTGACATCAATGATAGACAACACCCTGACAGTCGCATCAAAAGCACGAGCAAAGGTAATCGCATGTCGCAATTGCGAGTCTGTATAAATTGAGCCGTCAACCGGCAAGCAAATGGATTTCATCATAGCCGAGCCCTGCCTAACCCCAATCCTCGACTTTGGCAGCTCTTGTCATCAGGTCAAAGACTGCCTGCTTTGGATCTTTATTCATAAAAAGTACGTTATAGGCTTCAGCAATGATCGGCACTTCAACCTGATGTTTTTTGGCAAGTTCATAGGCTGAACGAGTGGTGCGAACACCTTCTGCAACCATCACCATTTCCCCCAGAACTTCGTCAAGTGTTTTGCCCTTACCAATCTGTTCACCCAGATACCGGTTGCGGCTGTACTTACTCATACATGTTACGATCAAATCTCCCATGCCGGAGAGCCCGGCAAATGTTAGAGAGTCAGCCCCTAATTTTATACCGAGACGCGTAATTTCAGATAAGCCCCGGGTTATCAGAGCAGCCTTGGTGTTGTCGCCTGCGCCAACGCCATCGATGATTCCAGCGGAAACAGCGACAATATTTTTCAAAGCAGCGCCGATCTCAACACCGATAACATCGTGATGTTTATAAACTCGAAATGTTGAGGACATGAACGCATCCTGTACAAAGTTAGAAGTTTCATCGCCAGACGATGCCGCAACAACAACCGTCGGAACGCCTCGACTAACCTCCTCGGCATGGCTGGGGCCGGAAAGAACTGCAATCTTATCTTCCGAGAATTTCTCGGCAAGCACTTCACTGACACGAAGCAATGTCTCATTTTCAATGCCCTTAGCCACACTGATAATCACCGTATCCGGCCCTATTTCAGGAAACAGAGAAATGATGGAACGAACACCGTGTGAAGGCACAGCAATGACAAGCCCATCTTTATCCAAAACTGTTTCTGAAAGACTGTCGGTAAACTTTATACTATCCCCGATTGGTGCGTCAGGCAAGTACTTGGTGTTCACCCGTTCATTTTTGAGATGCGTGACCAGTTCAGAGTCCCTGTCCCACATGGTAATTTGATGTTTATTGGAATGGAGCACAACAGCCAACGCTGTTCCCCAACTTCCGCAACCGACTATTCCAAACCTGGCCAAGACTTAACCTCGCTCATTTTGAGTGACTGAGCCAATAACCCATGCCCGCTGACCTGCCGCCAAACATAGTTTTTGAATTGCATCCACCTCTTTCTCCGCCACAACCAGAACCAAACCGACTCCCATATTGAAAACTCTTCGCATTTCAGCCTCCTCGACTACGCCCAGACGCTGGATGAATGCAAAAATGGCAGGTGTCTCCCAACTCGTCCAGTCAACCTTGAGTGACAGGGATTCTCCTGTAAGTCGTGTGGTATTTCCTACTATTCCGCCGCCTGTGATATGCGCAATTCCTTTTAATCCGCAGGCCTTACGTATTGCTTGAATCACCGGCAAATAACACCGATGGACACGAAGCAATTCTTCCCCAAGCGTTGACTGTGTCTCCTCAAAATAGTCATCCACTTTACAATCGTTGTCGGCAAATAATATCTTCCGTACCAATGAATAGCCGTTGGTGTGAAGACCATTGGCTTCAAGCCCTAGCAAAACATCACCAGCAACAATTTGGCGACCGTCAACGATTTCATTTTTCTCAACAACACCAGATATAGAGCACGCAACA
>JAJDAG010000048.1 GCA_029262005.1 Candidatus Zhuqueibacterota bacterium
AACCCCGCGTTCTCTGCCGGCGTGAGAAATCTGCTGAAGCACAGTCAAAGTAGTTCAACTCCAAACGCCGTTTGCGCACTTCAGCGCTCGTGCTAAAACAGATTCCTCCAGCGCTGGGAAACGCGCTGTTCGGAATGACAATCTAAAGAATATAGTCATGCCCGAAATCCCCTGTCGGGCATCCACTTCAGGGCACAAAACCAGCGAATTCTTGGACAGGACAAATAGGAGTTACCATCCTCGTCCATCATGTAATCCGCCATGTATCTATTAGTCTGGTGATGATTTCAAAGTACTTTCGCGCCTGACGATCGGTAGCCAGGCGACGATAGCTAGGATGGTGAAATAGATGCCATTATCTTCACCGACTTTGTATCTCCCCATATATAGTCTTATTTTGTTAAAGCCTCTGCCGCCAGTTGCATATCTGGTTTGCTTGGGGACATAAACCCAGATTCAACCATTCGAAGGGGACGACCCAGGGCTGAGCACTCGGGTAATCCCCTTCGAGCATAATCATCCTCACTTTTCTGAGGCAAAGATCGGTGCATGGCCTCCATTAGCTTCTTTGGTGGAGCTGCGCATGGTTCAGGTGAGTTCCCTCTTGTCGGATACCAGATCACGAATAGCAGCGATATACGCCCCGTAATTGTGCCGTGAATATTTGCCCTTTACTCTGTGTGTGCGGAGCTCTGGGACTAATGTGGCCACAGCCCCCAATCCCCCACCCTCCTTGTCACGCAACTCCGTGACAAGCTTGCAGTGCAATTGAATTGTTCTCATCCTTGTTCTCCTTAGTTATAACTCGTCACCTTTAAGCAGCCGTTTCCAATATCTGATGGGGTGCGGCCAGTGTTTTGGTTGCCGGCGAAACAGCCGGAAAACTATAGACCTTTGGGGGCGACATAAGCCCAAAGTGATTCATCGTTTCATAAACATAAGGTTGAAACGCCGCATTCACGACATGTTCAGCACACTCGATCAACAATGAAACTTCTTTCATGCCCGGTGTGTCATCTGAGTCTTTCTCGCGGTGAACAAAAGCACTGCCGCAGCTTCTCGAACATCCACGATACAGGCATTTTTTTAAAATGCACCACTTGAGTTCGTCAATAACGAGTTCCAGCCGTATGTCGCCAACACGCATCACCTGATGCGAGGCCGCGCGAACTGAAATGCCGTCTTCATAGCGAAGGATATCACAAAAGAGTGTGAATTGATCTTTGAGTGTTCCGTTTTTCAAATTGTTCATAGCACACCTCATTTTTTTGTTGATTATGTTAATCCATATTACCAAATTGTAATTTACTAAGTGTCTTCACTGATAAAAACACGGCCTCCAGTGTAGCCGTAACGCTATTTGCTATTTATGGTGTATTGATTCGGTTTAAATTTTGGTTTCACATTTCTTCGCTTCTCAAAATTAGATTCGCAGCTTTTGTTCTGCAAGTCAGGTTTATCATTTTGTGGAAGCAGCTGTAAAGTAAATAGGAGAAAAGCATGGCAGACCTTGACAACCAATCCAAAAATAAACTTTCAGCGACCCGGCTTGACAAAGCCTTTGAAGCAGCCTGTCTTTATTATTACTCCAGACTGGAGGATGGTTCTCTCGACCTGCAAAAGACAGTGGCAGAAAAACACGATCTAGATCCCCCACGCTTTGGCGAGGCTTTAAAAGATGCCTGGAAGGCCGGCATTGTTGATGTGGTTATCAACCCGCCAGAGCACGCGCCTGATTTCGCCAAGGTTCGAGAGCTGGAAGCGCAGGTAAGAGCAAAGCTTGAAAAAGTATCCCCCATTGTAACCAATAGACTGGGGCTGAAAACACCCAAGCTCAAGCGGGTTCACATCGTTCCAAACCCAACAGGTATGTTTCAAGATAAGATACCAGAGAAGTACAAAGAATACGATTTATTCCACAGCAATAGAGCGCGTGTTTGTCATCGAGCGGCACGAGAATTCTTTAAGCTGATCGATGAAATGTACATAAAAAGAGGAAGAGGTTCGTTTTATGTTGGCATTAGCTGGGGTAGAACATGTGAGTGCGTATTAAACCTGATGTCAGTCCCATCCAACAAACCCTATAAAGATGTCGTTGCCTGCCCACTAATTGGCATTATTGGCCACAGAAACGCTCCGGTAGATGCCAATACGCTGGCCTATCGATTGGGAGCGGCTCTTTCTGGTGATTCGATAAAATTACCAGCCCCTTGCCTACGCCCGCTAGACCTTGTTGATATGGATAAAGTAGAGCAAATATCTAAGGCCTTAGCAGAAGTAAATCAATGTCAGTTGGGAATCTCAGGAGTTGCCCCGGCTTACAATGAAAACGAAGAGTTTAAATCCAGCCTTGTGGCTCGAAAAATGATCACCCATAAGGAGCTTGAGAGAATCAGAGATCTTGGGGCCGTTGCCGAGATTCATAGTCATTTCTTTTACCCCAACGGGGATCCGGTCGAGCATGAGGACTTGGGGTTTGTTCCTATGAGTGTCAGTATTAATAGAATGAAAAAAATGGAACGCTTTATGATCGTTGTGAGGCCGGAAAAAGAAAAATTATTGCCGGCCATTGTCTCGGTTAAAGCGGGTATTTGCTCTGACCTTGTTCTTGACCACCGCAATGCGCACTATATTCTGGACAAGAAAAACAACAAAGAGCTTGGCTTGAGTTGATGCACAAACCAGTACTGTCATGTAATTTTTCGATACTATATTGGCAGTTCTTGATACTTTTTTTCAGAAAAAGCGTTACCAATTGCTGAATGCGCCGTTTTAGATAACACGGCAGGCGAAGAAATACAACATTGCTTTGCGTCTCCGTAATTCTTCGCCTTATTTTCAGTTTCTTTGTAGCGAAGCGGGTTCCAGCCATGCAAATCGCACTATTTTCTAACTCATAAAGATGGGGGCACTACGATGAGCGGTCAGCGCGGCAGGTCAAGGCATCTTACTCTCGAGGAAATTCGAATCCATGCAGTCACAGAATCAAAACACAAAACCCCGGCTCCAAAAAGTGCAGCGCACATTCGCGAGTGTGCGCACTGCGAACAAATTTATATGGATTACAGGGAGTTTGCCACTGAGATAAACCCGGAGACTGCCCCCCCTCCAACCGACTCCTGGGACGCTATCTGGCAAGACCTTCACACATCCCCCTTACCAAAATCACTAGCCGCTTTTTTTAAAGCGCACACGCTCGCAGCTGCTGAACAACTGGAATCCACACTTGCGAGCGCACTTGTTGCCCACTTCGTAGATGTGGAACATGAAATTGAGCTTTACTTGCGCGAAAAAAATAACAATTCACACAAGCAAGAAAGTATTGATGTACGGCTCAGCGTGCAGACAAAAAGCACCATGGCGTCTCTGTCTGAGGACCTGGCAGAACAGTTGAATATTTTGCAAAAAAAACTCACACACAAGCTTCACCCTGCAACCGACTAGGACTTACGGCGCTCCAATTTACGCAAAAACCTCTCCAGGATTCCTTTGCGCATGGGTGTCAACTTTCCTTCCGCGATATCCTTGCGGATTTCCGTACCCAGTCGGCGCTTGAATTTACGTAAAGCCCTGTATATTTTTTGTTTCGCCGCCTTGACTGAAACACCACCAACCAAAATCTCTTTGTGAATGGCGCTGTTCTTATCGCCCTCAATTTTGCGCCTGACAATGGCAACAGTGTCGGCTTCAAGGTCGATATAAGTTCGGTCAATATATTCACGCAAAATATCAACGACTTCGGATGACGCGTCTGAAGTGGACAAATCAAGAGCGTTGCCCAGGCGGGCCAAATCCGCGGCGTCAACCAGTGAAACACGCGACATGCGACCTTTAGCCCGAAAACAATCATACCCAAGGTTGCGGACAATCTTCCTTAGATAAGCATCTACTTCCACTTCTTTGCCGAACTGCAACCCAAGCTTCAGCGCTTTTGAAAATTTTATAAAAGCCGTTTGCACAAAATCGGAAAAGTCATGACGCTGAACAAAGCGTGGCGCCTGACCGCGCAAAAAAGGGTAAAGGCGATTGTACAACTCAAACCACGCCAGCTCGTCGTTTGGAAATTTCTGACAGTGCATAAGTAGTTCTATCCGTGGTACAGCCTCAAATCCTTTGCTGCTCATTATTACATCTCCTTTTTATGATGCAAAAAAACTACTCGCAGCGCGTTCAACAGCGGTGTTGGGCGAGATGTCAATTCCAGCGCGCCGATTATACACTAGTGTAAAGTGTATTTAAAGAAAATAACGACGAAAAACATAAAGTGGATTCATTGGGACCTAAAATCAAAGTAGTTATTCGGTAGTGTACACGAAAGCGAAATATGGTGACATACTTCACGGTTAATTGTTAAAACAATGTAATTTACCAAAGATAAATACAGCAATCACTAAACGTCTATATTAAGCTTCTTTTACTATTTTTCTTTTCGACTTAGATAATCAAAGCAGAGCAAAGCCAGCATGACTGCCGTGTAACAGATATGAACAATCCAGTCGTTTTGAATTTCTGCTTTTAGTGTATTAATTGAGCCATGGACTTGCGAAAATACGTCAACTCTGAAAGAACCAATTGTCGTAGCAAACCATGCGGTATTAAAAGCAAGAAATGTACGCCGATACCATCCGCTCGGATTCCATAGCCACACCGCTACATAGATACAAGATGCAAGCAGCACGCTCATCCTAGTGCTTATCTCTGCAACAAAAACGCCAACCAGAAACACCAGCAAAGCGTTTAGCAACGCCACTAGCGTCCACCGCAACCCCTGTTGAAAATTTGTGAGTTTACCTGACATCTTTCTTTTTCATCGCACTTTAAATTTGTTAATGACTGACTCCTCATTCAGTAAAACTCTCAATCAACAACGTAGGTTATGAAATGGTCGCAATTCGCTGTAGGACAGCATTTCCTGCCCACTTTCCGAAGATACTCGCACCCACCAATTATTGACCTAAAACATTATTATATATATACTACTATTGCTAAGTGTAAGAGGTGTAATGCTTGCCCTGGTGAGCCCTGACAAGACAGTAATGTTCGCTACTTATTGGGAACTATTCCTGTCTCAACCGCCGAATGAACTGCCTGGGATCGTCGGTATGCTCGTGCTGCCAAGACTAGTGTCAAAAAATAAAGAGGTCTCGCCTGTTAGTGGGCTTTTTTTGTGGGTACAGCAAAAAACGTGACACTGCCAATATTCACAGGCTTAGGATAAAGCCTTGATTCACCTCACGACATGAATGTCGTGGTACATATCTCCGCGCTCAACCACACCCTGTCATTTCTAACCCCGCGTTCTCTGCCGGCGTGAGAAATCTGCTGAAGCACAGTCAAAGTAGTTCAACTCCAAACGCCGTTTGCGCACTTCAGCGCTCGTGCTAAAACAGATTCCTCCAGCGCTGGGAAACGCGCTGTTCGGAATGACAA
>JAJDAG010000049.1 GCA_029262005.1 Candidatus Zhuqueibacterota bacterium
ACAACAGAACTACATCAATAATAACAGAAGTACGGTAAACGAAAAAAATACTCACAAACAAAATCTCGCTTGTCAATTGTTAACGTCATGACTACCTTATTTCATAATGCTCTTTTGTCCAATTCACGCTGAACCAAAACACACCAACTTCATCCCTTACACTGAACGCACGCTAAATACCCTTCACGCCCTCACCAATATTCGAATGCGAGATTGTAGGCCAACTGGCAAGATCAACTTTATCAGTTTTACCAGCCATGCAGTTTTTTCTCTTCTTTGTAATGTTTGCATTCGTTTAGTCTCTTTCGCTTCACGTTTCTCTATAATTTCTATAGCCCTCTGCCGGAAGGTCGGTTTGTCTATACTGGTCAAAGGAATCGTATCTACCCATGCAAGCATAGTCTCTTTCGGAACCCACCGTGGCACCTTGAAACCGCTGTCTTTCTTAAGTCTCTGGCTCCTTGAGGCATCATGTTTTCGGAATCTATAAAGAGTCTCATCAAGTGCATAAAAATGGCCTTGGCAAGCCAATTCGGTCATGATAGTCACATGATGCGTGTGAATGCCCGGAAAGCACAGATTGGTTTTATCCAAAGCCTGCCTACGGAGAAGTCCCAACCAAAGGCAAGCGCTTGGCCCAATTAGCTTAAAACGTGCAATTGCTCGCTCCAGCATTGTATAATTATCTTTGCCTTGAAATTCAGGAAACATCTGCCTTTCGGCAATAGTGCAGCTTTGTTTATCGATGGCCTGAATTCCGCCCGACGCCGCAACCAGTCCATCATCTGCTTCAAGAATCGGTACCAGTGTACTCAAAAAATGCGACACCCATTCATCATCGTGAGCAATGAATGCCACAAATCGTGCATCGGACATATGTTTAATCGTTAGATTCACATTCAGGCTACATCCTGCATTCCTGTCGTTGCGGAAGAATTTAACCCGCGCATCTTTTTCCACGTATTCCTCTGCAATCTCAGCTGTATGATCGCTCGAACAATCATCATTTATGATAAGTTCGAAATCGCCAAAATCTTGGCACAGCACTGACTCAATGGCCTGCCTCATATAATTCTCGCCATTAAATACAGGCATACCAATTGACACCAGTGTCTTTTCGGCAAACATAATTTAAGACCTCTCTTAGGGTTAATAGATGAGAAAGCATGACTTGGTTGTATTTGTGGATTAGCTCCGCAGTGTGCTTTTCGGAGCATACATGCGAAGAAAAATTAGAATAATAAACCAATGTTCAGAAGAACACGGAATGCACGAAAACGATGTTAAAAATATTGATTTTTTTGAACCTGACGGTACACTTGCACGACAGGAGAATATATTTTCCTTATATCTTTTTCTTAAAGACTACACCACCGTGCCCTTGTCTTTGATTAGCCAGTCCAAGGATAAAGTCGGAATAATCATGCAATACATCCCTTTCTTCCAGCCCACCGCAAACAATCTCAGTCAGTACACGCTGCACTGCTTTTTCAGAATAGGGCCGGCACCCCGGATCTTTCATCAACGTCAAAATTGCCGCTTCTAATTCGTCATAATTTCCAACATTCCAGCAAGCTCCGAAATCTTCAAAAAGCATGGTATTCTCATGGAAAAATTTAGGGTAAAGCAGTAACTTGTTGAGCCGGTAGGCCTCAAGCAAAATACTGGAGGAGGTTCCGATGATTACATCAGCCCATTCGCACAACACGCCGGATGGCACTTTGTCAACAATTTTAGCAGCCTGCCCCAAGGCCATCGTGCTCAGGCGGTTCGAGCGTGTATGTGGCTTTATGAGCAACTGCAATCCTCTGAGTTTGCTCAAACGTTGAAGACTGTCCAGCATAGCCTCGACGTTTATGCGGTAAACGGAAAGTGTGTCCATGAAAACGACTTTGAGTTTGTCCTCACCGCCCAAATGGTAATTTTTGTTTATGTGCGAAACAAGCCCGGCATGTACCTGCCGCCACTCATCGCAAAAGCGTGTACTGCCCAAAACATGCACTCTTTCAGCCGGCAACCCTGTTCGAACAGCCATTTTTTTTAGATGGTTGAACTGCACGACAAAGTGATCAAATAACTGATATTTATCCCCGTACTGCAATGGTCGTCCTGCCTGAATAAGGCCCTCAGAAAACAGTTCATTAACAAACATTGGGATGCCGTGGGGTACGGCAACCGTTGGAATCCTGTGCTCGCGGGCCGCCTTCAAAAGCGACTCTGTGACATATTGATAAGGTTTGACCCAATCAAAAACCAGAACAGCTGGCTTAAACTTCGCGCAAAACAATTCAGCCCATGAAATGGAAAAAATGAAGCGCTTAATAATGCTGTCAAAAATTCGTGGATTGATGAAGATGCGATAGACTCGCCGAAAAAAATAGTGCAGTTTACTCTCATCAGTTTCCTGCTCCCGCGTACCGCAAAGCAGACTGGCAGACATCTGATGCAGACGCGTGGGTGCAAATGCCTTGTAGATGTATTCCGCTTCAATGCCAAACTTCTCGGCAAGTAGTTGCAACCGGTAATCCTGCCGAATAGGATAGGAATAATTAAGTGAGAGTACCCGGATTTCCTTATTGCCTGTCTGAGCAATTTTGTAAATGATGGGGGTCACGTGGTCAATATCGTTATATTTTCGAATGAAAAAAATAATCATGCGCGACCTCCTGGAGTTAACAGTTCTAGGTTTACGCAATTGCGGGGTTTCTCCCCGCTCAGAACTCGCTTTGCTTCAAGCGCTGCTTTTTCGCGAAGTTCATGGTAAGCCTCCGCACAATAAAAGGCCGCATGCGGTGTGATGATGAGCCGATCAACCAGCCAATCATCGCCATTTTGCCAGGCCTGAATTAACGGGTGCGCCCGTTCCGGCGGTTCTTGTGGCAACACATCCAGACCGGCAGCACGAATTTTACCCGAATGAAGTGCATCGCTCAGAGCATCCAAATCCATGATTGGGCCCCGTGCAGTATTAATAAAAACAGCGCCATCCTTCATATTTGAAAAAAACTCGGCATTCACCATTCCCTTTGTTTCATCAGTCAGAGGCGTGTGCATTGAAATAATATCAGAATCGGCCAACAGTTCCGGCAAGGCGTCGCAGCGTATCACGCCAATGGCCTTATCATAGCCATCTTGAATGTAGGGATCGAAAAATTTCACTTGCAAGCCAAAGGCCCTGGCCCGCATGGCGACCGCAGTGCCGATGCGTCCAAGTCCGACAATTCCAAGCGTCTTTCCAGTCAAACGACTCAATTGTCCTGCACTTTGCCAGTGCCAGTGTTCGTTAGAAATCCTGTTGTTGCGATTGAAAGCAGACAACCCGCGTGCAAGTGTCAGAAGAAAAGAAAGCGCGTGGTCAGCCACATCATTTGTGCCATAATCAGGCACATTGCAGACTGGAATTCCCTTTGCACCGGCGGCACGGAGATCAACATTGTCAAACCCAACGCCAGCTCTAACAAGAACTTTACAATTATCCAATTTCCAAATAAGATCAGCAGAAAAATACAAATCATGCCATGCAATTATTGCATCAGCCGATCTCCAAATATCATCACGGATTTCCCGGATATGGACTGCCTCTGGTGCTAATAACTCAACATTGTCTCCCAAAATACCATACTCAACACTGGCCGGAAGTTTAATGCGGTCCGGAATCAATACAATCAAATTTGAATTCATTTTGATTCGTAAGGTGTTGTTGTTTCTGTAAACCCATGCTCTTTCAGCCAGAACTCAACCTGCGGCATCTGCCATTCGTAGTCGACATCCAGACCGCCCCACTGCACAAGAGGCAATACCTTCTTTCCTATCCACGGAAACGGTGGCACGCCGTAAGAAAAATCAAAGCAACGCGGACGCACAACGAACGCAGAACAATCCGGAAAGTAGACGTCACCTTGTGAATCGCGGTCACAGTCCGCATGCTCAAAAGCGGTATTTTCAAAGAATGGTTTCAGGTAACCCTTTTCAATCCGATGTGCTCTCAGCGGGCTCCACATGTTGTAAGGACTTACGGTTACTGCGGAGTCCAAATCCTCGTCTTCCTTTAGCAAGCGAATGCCCTTATCGATGATTCCGGGTTGAATGGTGGCGCCGTTGCAAAACAATAAAACCACCATTTCGACCTGGCCCGGGTGGTTTCGCGAGACAATTTCCTTATACCCGTGTCTAAATGCATCTTGCGACAACGCTTTTCGGGTAGCTAGAAAATCCGGGCGCTCAATAATCTCTGCGTTGTATTCCTTTCCTATTGCTGCAATCTCCGAAGAATCTGTAGAAAGATAGACCTTGTCAACAAGTTTCGATTTTGTGGCGCTGAGTATCGGATAAGCAGACAATGGCCGGCCGAGTATCTGCTTCAAGTTTTTATTCTTAAATCCGCTACTGCCCGCACGCCCTATTATTAATGCTACTACCATGATGTGGCTCCCTCTTTGTTAATCACAGGGTTTGACAAGCTGCCAATCCCTTCTATGTGAAGTGTAACAGAACTGCCGGGCCTAACAACCGACTCACGCGCCCCAGCAGGGGTCCCCGTCAACACGATGTCGCCGGGCTCAAGGGTAATATAACTGCTAACCAAACTCAGCACCTCACTATCATTCAATATTCTATTTGCAGTTGTACTGGCCTGCTTTCTTTTCCCATCGACAGTTGTTGTAACCGCAAGCGAGTCGGTCTCAAGGTCCGTTACCAGAAATGGGCCTGTGGGACAGAAGGTATCCAACCCCTTTGACCGTGCCAAATGCCAATCGCGGTTATGGACATTTTGGGCGGTCACATCATTGGCAATTGTGTGACCGAGAATATAAGTCGATGCTTTTTCTTTGGGCACATTCATAGCCTGTTTTCGCAACACAAACGCTAATTCCACCTCAACCCAGACGACCGCGACATCCGGTGGAATGCAAATTGGTTCACTTTCTGCAATTATACTGGTAGGAGATTTCAAGAATATCAATGGTTCTTCATATTCAGCTTTTTCACCTACAAGGTCTTTATAGTTGTAGGCTAAAGCAACGACCTTCCCAGGTTCACACGGGGGGAGAAGTTTAAGCTCATCCAGCTTACCCACCCTCCTACCGGCAGTAAATTCATCATAAGGACTACCGACCACTGCAAAAGCATAGCCACCATCGAGAATGGCCCAGTGTGGTCCATCAACAGCTTGATATCTAATGAGTTTCATGTTTCGTACAAAAATGTAAAAGTTATGAAAGCTGCCGCATAGTAGGGCGCCTAAGAATCGGACGAGTATTTTTTCCGGGACAGCCCATGCTTTTGTGCTTACCAATAATCAAACCTGCAATCATAGCAACGCCTCCGTCAGTTCAACAAATCTTCCAGTGAATTAAGCTGTTTGAATTGTGGGTAGCTTTGAATTTTCTCTCTGGGCGTGTAGCCCCAGGCTGCCCAACAGCAAACTGCATTGGTTGGCGCCACATCGGAGAGATGGTCAGGATGATCATCGACAAAAACCACCGACTCACATCCGATGCCATTTTCAGATGCTATGCATGCAACAGAGTTGGCTTTTGCTGCCGAATTGTCCTTTGTAAAAATATGCTCACGCTTAAACCCAAGCCGCCATTTGTCGTTAAAATACAGAACAGATGTCATGTCCTTTGTTGTAACAATATAGTGTTGCTCAAATCCCTTTTTTACACTTGGCCAATATTCGCGAAACTCGGAATAGAGCCGATGCAGGCCCGACCACTTTTCAAGCGAGCGCTGCCGCAATTCACGTCTTGTCTGAAAAAAAAGCCGCTCAAACTTCGCAATCCTGGCCACTTCACTCTGTCTTCGCTCTTCAAAGTTTTGCGGTAGAAGAGTTGGCTCCCCGTGTAACAATACATCGAGCAGCAACCCATATTCTCCTGCCGGCCTGACAAGATAGCGCCAGCGTTGAAATGCATTGCGTAGTTTCATGTCAATGTCATTTACACTATCGAGAAATGACAACACGCCGCGTTCTTTCTGATAGGCATTGTAAGCGGTGAGCAGACATTCATCAAGACTGTCGCAGATCACACCGTCGAAATCAAGGGCAAGTACTTTTCCTTGTTTTTTCATATATTCCTTAGCTGTTGGCTTTACTATAGCTGATAAAATAAGAATTAGATTACTTTAATTCTTCCTTGAACTCAATGGCATTCAAAGCATTTACTTAAATTATCGATTGACTATGAAACTGAATTTCCATACTTTACGTGTACACTAAAGCAGTGTACACGTAAACATTCGCGGAGAGCGTTATGTTAAAAAATATCACCTTGAGTGCCGAGAAACAACTCATTCACAAGGCCCGCGAAAAGGCGCGCCGAGAACATACGACCCTTAACGAAACTTTCAGGCGATGGCTCCAGCAATATGTAAGCAGTGACCATAATTTGAAAAATTATGACGTTTTGATGAAGTCATTGAGCTATGCCAATCCCGGTAAGTCTTTTACCAGGGACGAAATGAATGAACGATAAATATTTCCTTGACACAAACATATTTGTTTACGCCTTTGACTCTGCAAACCCCAGGAAACAAAAAAAGGCAAATGAACTCATCAAAACTGCTTTAAAGGATAATACTGGTTGTATCAGTTACCAGGTTATCCAGGAATTTATAAACGTTGCGACTCGTAAGTTTACTGCCCCCCTTTCAACACCGGATTGTGAAAAATACCTGCGCTCCATTTTATCGCCGTTGTGTGAGGTCTTTGTCAGTATAGAGCTTTACTCTCGCTCTCTGGAAGTAATGGAACGATGGCAATTCTCATTCTACGATTCTATAATAGTGGCTGCGGCACTTCAAGCGGACTGTTCAATTTTGTATTCAGAAGACTTACAGCACGAGCAGAGGATTGAAAATTTGACAGTCCACAATCCGTTTCATACACGCTAACAATTGTCCACTTGCAGAGCAACAAAGAACCCAACATCAAGAATGTACGGCAACCGATTTTTTTGAACCGTTGGTCGTAGTCGCGGCCAGCTCAAACTGTTTCGCCAGGAATGTCACCATATCGACAACACGATTACTATAGCCCCACTCATTATCATACCAAAGCACAAGTTTGATAGTGCGGCCACCATTGCACCGGGTCCAACGTCCATCTACAAATAGGGACTGCTCAATTTTCATAAAATCCATGGAAACGAGATGTTCTTCCTCATAACCGACAATGCGCGAGTTTTGTTTAGCAGCCATTTTGAACAGTGCGTTGACCTCCTCGGCAGAAACATTTTTCTTAAGCGTCAGGCACATGTCTGAGGCAGAAACGATGCCGGTTGGAATTCTAAATGACATGGTTTCAAGCCGGTCGGCAACTGAAGGTAGAACAGGTTTAAGCGCTTTGCCCAACGTTGTATTCTTTGGAATCAGACTGGATGTGCTGGCTCGGCCAAGCGAGTAGTCCTTCCAATAGTGGCCGGGGCTTGAAATCGAGCGGACCGAGCCATCGACCAAATTTTGGTAAGACAACCACGGGTGCAGCGTGGTAATATAACCACTTTCAACCCCGAAGTTTTTCTCCAACAGCGAAAGCACTGGCGCGGCTGCATTGACATCACAAATACTCGAGCTGAGCACATGGTGTTTGGCAGGTTTATACAAATGTTCATTTACACCAAAAACAAGCGTGAGGTCCACCCCGCTTTCCGGTGAGTGGGTCACGATAACTTTGCGCACGCTTTTATCTGCAACAAGCTTACGCCCGGAAACAACATTCTGGAAAACGCCACTTGAATCAATAATCACGTCAACATCATGCTTGGCCCAGGGCACATCCACCATGTCTTTTTGCGAATGAAAATGAATGCAACGGCCGTCAACATACATTTCATGCGCTTCTGCCGATGCTTCTACATGCGCGCTGCACCTGCCATAAGTAGAGTCATATTTCAACAAATAAGCGTGATTATTGACATCAGAATCAATATCGTTAATACACGTTACCCTGAACTGCGGATTTTTATCGTTGATGCGAAAGATGGCGCGTCCGATGCGGCCGAAACCGTTAATACCGACGTTAATCATTTAACTACCTCTCCTTGGTATGAAATTAACCGGGGACTCTACTTTAGTCAGAGCAAACAGGGCTTAACTGTTTGTTGCATAAATCTAAACGACAAGCTCCAGAATATTTCGAGCAAACCTGGCAACGGATTTCCTGCCGGACTCAAGAAAAGACTGCGGCTTCATCGATGCATTGCCCTGATTAATTCTCTCTCTGACACCAGAGTAAAATGCTGCCCGAATACCGGTGGCAAAATTAATTTTTGCAAAGTTAAGCTTCAATAGCCTTGTAACCGTTCCGGGGCTTAGGCCCGTCGCACCATGCAACACCATCGGTGTTGCCAGTGAGCTGGACAGCTCTTGTGCCAAGTTCCATTGAATGTTGGGGGCCCTGTTATAAAACCCGTGGCACGTACCGATTGCCGGGGCAAAAAAATCAACCTTGGTTTCAGCCACGAAACGTCGCGATTCTTCAACAGTCGGAAACATTGATGCAGGGGCTGCTACATTATCTTCTTTTCCTGCAATAGTACCAAGCTCAGCCTCGACTGAAATATCCAGAGCATGGGCTTTTTCCACTATTTTTTGTGTCAATTCAAGATTTAATCCAAAAGGCAACCTGGAGCCGTCAAACATGATGGAGGTAAAGCCAACAGAAAGCGCTGCATCAATCTCCCCGAGTTCGGTTGCATGATCAAGATGGGTTGCCACGTCAACTCCGTATTGCTTGGAGACATCCTCAACAGCTCCAACAAAGTGATTGTAGCCCAAATAAGCCAGAATGGATGCTGGCGTTGAAGCCAGAAAGGCACAAGCTTTTTTAACAGCCAGTTCGTGGCAAATAGCGTGCAGAATGTCAACATTACCACCGGCTACATCAAAAGCAGGAATCGCCTTCTGCCGGCCGTTTGCGCTACGAAATAAATCTGTTCCGTTAAGCACAGTCAAATCAACAAACCATCAATGATTCAACCAACTTCTTTGCCCGTTGGTAGTCATCCGGAAAATCGATTTCAATTGCCACCCGGTTACCAATATCAAACGAACTCACAGTTTTGCCTTCATCTATCAAATCTTGAATAACAGCTTCAAAAAAGTCGTTGCGACGACCAAGATTCTCGATGCGATTATCGATGTGCCAAAGCAACCTTGCGGTTACCGAACGATCAAATTTAGCAAGTCCGATAAACTCGCCAAATGCAGCAGCACAATCCATCCCCTTATTGATTTCATAAATTTTCCCATCACTCACTTTTACTTTCATTTCCTCGGGGACGCTCTCTTCCTTTTTATCAACACAGAGAACGCTTTCTCCCCTCTCCAACCGAAGATCTTCGAGTATCGATGGTTCAAAAAACGTATCAGCGTGCATAAAGAAAAAACCATTCCTCAAATGTTCCCGGGCAAACCAAACAGAACCCAGAACGTTTGTGCATTCGTAAAAAGGATTTCTAACAAAGGTAATTCCTTGTCCTGCATAGTCACGTTCAATCAGTTTGTGGCGGTAGCCAACGACCATAATCACTTCACTGACACCGATACTTCCAAGGGCATCCAGTTGGTGATCTAAAATTCGTTTACCACAGAGTTCCAGGTAGCTTTTGGGGCTACTATCTGTTATTTCCGAAATGCGCTGCCCCTTCCCTGCTGCCAAAATTAAACCTTTCATAAATTACCCGCTATGTTTAAGAGCTCTTAAATACAGCTGTGTCAAGTCAGCGCCACTGCGCCACCAGGGATCATTCTGCAAGCTACCGGAAACCATGCCAGCCATGAGTGAGCACTGTTCTTCAGATATTTCCAAGTCAGTCAGGCTCGGGGAAAAATCGATTCTCGCCATAAATTCATGCAACAATGTCTGCACACTTTGCCCTGGTTTAATATCCATGCCTTCGCTCATCCAATTTGCAATCATGTCAAAACGGTGCCTTGAAGCAGCATAAGTCAATTTAATCCATGCAGGATAGAGCGCTGCCAAACCAACAGCGTGCGCACTGTTGGTGAGCGCGCCAAGCGGATATTGCAAACGGTGCGGCAGGCATGTTGAAGAATTGGCCAGATTGAAGCCTACCAGCATACTAAAAAGTGACAAAAAGTAACGCGCCTCTTTGTTATCAGGATTATGTATGGCCCGAGGCAACCAATGACAAACAGCCTTTATTGCCTCCTGGCTAATCATTTCCGTAACGGGATTCGCCTTCCGGGAAATACACGTTTCGACAGCGTGGGTAAATATATCAAAACCAGTGATTTTTACCTGGCTGAGCGGTAAAGTCATTGTCAGTACCGGATCTACTACTGCGGCTTTCGGGAATAGGGCATTTCCCCGAATTCCGGCTTTCAACATTTTTTCCGGCCATGTGATGATTGCACCTTTGCTCAACTCTGAACCTGTTCCGGCGGTGGTAGGTACCGCCACTACCGGTAAACTTTTTTCTCCTACAGAATTAGAACTACTCAAATAGTCAACGGTCAGACCGCCCTGAACAACTATCACACTCGCAGCTTTCACTGCATCAATTACGCTACCTCCACCAACTGCAACAAAAGCATCAACAGATCTATTTTTAGCTTTCGCCACCAGGTTGTCAACTTGGTGAATAGTGGGATCATGCGAAATGGAATCATCGTGCCCGGTCGATATTCCTGCTTGATTTAACAACTGCAAGCATCTATCAGCCAAACCCGTTCGCACTGCCGATTTGCCGGTGACAAGCAAGACTGTTTTGCCATAAATCTTACACAGTTCGCCAAGTTCTACCAGGCAATCATAACCAAAATGAATCTCTGTTGCGCAGTGTATGCGCCAGTTAGAAGGGAATTCGGTCGCTACTTTGTTCACTCTTCTGCCAACCGTCTTTTTATAAGTTCTCTGCAAGGACGAGCTCGTTCATTCCTTGCTTTTGGAACCCACTCATAAGATTTGCACGAGCTTTGTAGGCATCTTTAAGAGAATTATAAACTTGAAGATATAGTCCAAAATATTCGTTGTAGATTTGGCTGCGTTTTTGATTAGGCTCAAAAACTCTGTCCACCGTACAAAACTTTTTAAACCCATCCATACCATTTTCAAACACACCGGCTCCAACCAATGCTATAAGAGCGGCCCCAATAGAAGTCGTTTCAAAGTTCCCGAGCTTCTTTACCGGAACATTTAGAATGTCAGCTTTGATCTGGTTTACGACGTCGAGCCTGACGAGACCACCCGATACTGTAACAGATTTTATTTCAACATCGAGTTCCTGCAAAACATGGGCAATATGGCGCACTGAGAAACCAACGCCTTCGAGTACGGCACGCGCGATATGCCGCTCTCCATGTGCTCTATTAAGTCCAAAAAAAACACCCCGGCAGTCCGGGTTCCAGATTGGCGCCCGTTCTCCGAGCAGATGTGGAAGAAAAATTAACCCACCCGGGCAAGGGGGCAGCCCCTGAACCGACCGTTCCATCTCAGCATAGGGATCCTCTTTTTGAGAAAACAGCAACTGATTCAACCATTCGATAATTCCGCCACCCAGATTATTGGAACCACCGGCCAGCCATAGATTCTTACCAAGGTACGGAGAAACATAGATCCTGCTCTCAGGATCGAACAAATGATGGTTTGTCACAGCCCGAAAACTCGTTACTGTTCCGGACACATCAACTGCATCACCAACATCAAAGGCGCCGCTCCCACTAACAGCAGCGAGTGCATCGTAAGTAGAAATCACCACCTCACAGTTGTTTGGTAAACCTAATTCCTGCGCAACCACAGGCCGAACACAACCGATACTACTTCCCATCTCCACCACACGTGGCAGTTTTTGCGCGTCAACACCCAAAGACTCAAGCAGGGTAAGAGGATAGCTTTTCTCCGTAACCATATAATGAAATTTCAAAGCGTTGTTCGGATCTGTAACATACTCACCGGTCAATTTGCCGACTAGGAAATCACCGGCATTTAAAAAATAAGCCGCCTGGTCAAAAATGTCAGGCTCGTGGCGCGAAAGCCACATAACCTTGGGCAGCATAAGGTCT
>JAJDAG010000050.1 GCA_029262005.1 Candidatus Zhuqueibacterota bacterium
TCGCGCTTAAATGAAGCGTCATACTTGCTGGGGGATAATTTTGATTTCATAAAACACCTCCTGGTAAATTTAATAATAATGATTTGAATTCTTTTTTCAAACCTTCGTTATTTGAGGTGTCCATTTTTCAGGTACAATGCAAACTCAAAAAGTAATTGGTCATATAATCGGTCCAGTCGTTGTATAGTGTTAACTATGTTGAACTCTTTGACTACCGTTGCTTTTGCCTGTGCGGCAAGCTTAGTTCTCAGGTTTTTGCTACGAATTGCCTTGTCAATCGCTTCAATCAGTGCATTGACGTTGGCAGGTTTAACCAGGAGTCCGTTCTCATTGTGGGTTATCACTTCTGGAACACCACCTATTTTTGAAGCAATGACTGGTTTTTGTGCTGCCATTGCTTCCAGTAAAGCAAGAGGAATTCCTTCCTGAACCGATGGCAATACAAAAACATCTATCTTCTCTAAAAAACTGTTAATGTCTTTTAGCGTACCAAGAAAGCAAACATTCTTTTTAATGCCCAAGCTCTTAGCAAGTGCCAGTAATTCATTTTTTAGGGGACCATCACCGGCAATATGAAGTTGTATCCCTTGTCTTGTTTTGTTAATCTCG
Organism: Candidatus Zhuqueibacterota bacterium; assembly: GCA_029262005.1. Taxonomy (GTDB): domain Bacteria; phylum Zhuqueibacterota; class Zhuqueibacteria; order Oceanimicrobiales; family Oceanimicrobiaceae; genus JAJDAG01. The sequence goes on from JAJDAG010000050.1 coordinate 610, forward strand.
GAAAACGCTTTTAGCAAGAATTTATGTCCTTTGGCCTGGGCTAAACGCCCAACGCTGCCGAGAACAATCGGTTTTTGGCTTCGATTGGTAGTGATTTGACTTGCCTCCGGCAGTGTTATACCATTTCGAATAACCAATGTTTTTTTGACGGTACTACCTAGATATTGTTCAATAAAGCTTTCGACATTGTCTGAAACAGCGATGGTTCGTGTGGTGAGTCTCGCGGCAATTTTATCCAATTTTATCCTGAGTCTGCTTTTAAGTGTCTTCGGATTTTGCTTCCATGGTTCTATTGTGTGTTCTGTCGACAGGATAACTGGTACTCTGGCGAGCAGTGCTGCGTATCTGCCGTAAATATCTGCTTCACACAAATGTGTGTGAACAATTTGCACCTGTTCAGACTTAAATCCATAGTATAGTTTCCACAGTCCCGAGATAGCTCGTTTGTGTTTTAGATTTAGCAGAACAATTCTACATCCAGTATTTCTAAATTCTGGAAGTAGTTGGTCTCCAGGCAGGAGTGAGTAAACAAAGATATTATATTTACTTGAATCGAGGCGTCTGACTGTTTCAAGTAGTAGCTTCTCTGCCCCACCTATGTTTAGGTTGTTTATGACATAGGCGATTTTAATGCGACCGTTCATCTTTGTATTTCTCTTGCGGGACTGGCGGCCAGTTTCCACAAAACTACAGTCATACCAACAATGCTAAATAGTGCAACATTTAAATGCTCTGACAGGAACAGAGAGTTTGTTAAGAAACCCATAAAGGCAGCAAAAATACAGAAAGAGTAGAAATGCAAAAAGCGATCGTTGTTTTGACTTATGGAGCTGTAAATAGTTCTAAGTTGTTTGAGAGTTGTTAAAATCATGGCAATAAAAAAACTAACACCAATTATGCCCAATTCTGCTGCAACATGCAAATAAGAGTTGTGAGCAACCATGGCGTTAATCGTGTGGGTATAATCTCTTGAATGTACAATGAAATTACCAATACCAACACCGAATACTGGGTGCTCAAGGAACATCTGAACTCCACCCTTAAGTAGTTTCAAGCGCTGAACGATGGATTTGTCCATCGTAATGTCGCCTATTTTGGTAAACCGGCTAGATAAGAGTTCATTAGGGACAAGCGCTATTGCAACAATGAGTATTATTACAAAGGCGATCACAACATGCGGCTTTCTGAGTTCCTTTGCGCCAAGAATAATAAAAATGGCCAACAGGCCAAGCAAGCTTCCCCGTGAAAAACTAAGAATGATTGCGGCAATGCTACTCAATAGTATGATGTATCCAAGCATTTTGAGGATATTGGATTTTTCTGTCTTGCTTATGCAATATGAAAATGCTACTACTGGTACTAACTTTATGGCATAGGAGTTTGGATCCTCTATGAAGCTGGTCATTCTTGCACTTTGCAACAGGCTGTTTGCAATGAATGATGTGTATATGCCATATGCGAACATTAGAATACCGGTTATTGTTAGGACCCAAAGCAATCCTCTTAGAGAATCCCTGGTTTCAATTATATTGATTAGTAAAAGATACAAGATAAAGTACTTTGTGAATTGATATAAGGATTCGAAGGCCATGGTGAGATCCATGGCATAGGTAAATGACAGAAGCATGGTTGTTGCAAAAAGAAGAAAGAGTGTGTTTTGTGTGGCTTTCTGCAAGCCCTCTGCCCTAGTTTCGAGAAGGTAGAATATTGCGGACACGCAACTCAGCAGGATCACCGGAAGAAGCAACCCTTGGAGCAAGCTGGATGCGACACCTGAATAGGCGATGGCTGTGGACAGATACAGCCCTGCCACTGGTTTGCTTATGATTAGAATTGAAACAATCAGTATAAGTAGTGTACCAAAGAGTTTGAGGGGGTGGTAAAACAGTAAGTAAACAGCAAAGCATTCAATCAACAAGAGACAAAAAAAATGCCAGTTCGTTACCATTGCTACGCGATCCAATGATGCTTGACTGTTTGTTACATTCACGAGGCCTCCTTTTCTTCTGCCACCCAGAAATTACCGCAAATAGCCCATATCATTTTGTGATAATCATGATACATGCTCAAAGAGCGAATGGGTTTTCTTTTCATGAATTGCAGGCTCAGAGTAAATACAATCAACCATATTAAACTTGTAACAAAAACAAGGGTTCTGTAAAGCTGGGCAGTTGGAAACTTCTCGTGTTTCTTGAAATAAAGGTACATACTTTTGCATGCGACTGCAGCAGGTGAAAACTGCTTGCTTTTTTTGGAAGCGCTGTGAGCATTGTGCTGTACGACGGCTTTGTGGTAATAGAGCACCTTCCATCCTGATTCCCAAACCGACCTGCACAGATCCACATCTTCACCATACATAAAGAACCGTTCGTCAAATCTGCCAGATTGCTCGAAAACATCTCGGCTGAGCAACATGCATGACCCGGAAATCACATTTGCCTCTTGTGCCTTTTCATAATTAAGTCCAGATGTAAGAAGACGTTTATCAGTTAGAAAGCGATCGAGTCGCAATAGGTATTGTAATTCTCGAATAAGTGAAGGATATTTTCTCAAACAGGCCTTTTGTATGGTGTCGTCAGAGTTCAGTATCTTTGGACCGACAAGGCCTACTTCTTCCTGAGTTTTGAGTATATGGAGCATTTTTTCAACGCTAGTTGGCAAGACTGTAGCATCTGGGTTCAGCAACAAAAGATATTTCCCCTGGCTCATTTTACAGGCTTGGTTGTTCGCCTTGCCAAAGCCAATATTTTTATTGTTAGTGACAGTTATTACTTCAGGGAAATCCTGTTTCAACATCTCGACGCTGTTGTCTGAACTAGCATTGTCAACCACAATTATTTCAAAAGTCATATCTTTGATAGTGGAATGCAAAGAATGAATACATTCCTTTATCAGTTCGCACAGGTTCCAATTAACGATAATTACAGAGAGCTCGATCATGGATTATTCTTATGGCGTTTCAAAAAGGCAGATTTGATTAACAGTAAATCTTGTTGTTGAAAAGCCTTTGTTAAATAGAGCAAGGACAAATACAAAATTGCCGATAGCGAAATCAACAAAAACAAGTTGTAATCTCGAAAATAATACATGAAAACACCCATAACCCCAAATGCAATTGGCGCTTTCAGCGTCATTGCGCTAATTTTGATCGCGTAGGAAAAGCGTCTATAAATAACAATATAGTATAAGAAAAAAGTTATGATTTCAGAAAGGAGGGTCGAAAAGCTGGCTCCCATATAACCGTAGGCTGGAATCAATAAAAAATTTAATGTTAAGTTGAACAGCATAGTCAAAAAACCTATGGACATTGCCACTTTTTGTAAACCGGACGAATAAAGAATTCGTAGCAGTGGTGCATTCATATAAATTAACGGAACTGTCCATACTAAAAGCCTTAGTGCAGGGATGGCATTTACAAAATCATTTCCATATATTAGCAAAATGATCTTGTCGGCGAGTAAGCTGATACACAAAGAAATAGGTAAGCCAATTACTATCAGAAAGTTGAAAGATCGTTCTCCGGCTTTCAGGAAGGCATGGGTCGATTCTCTGTAGAGTCTCGATAACAAAGGGAAAAGAGCCCGGCTAAATCCGTAGGAAATAAACGTGAGTACAGCGAGTATATTGAATGCAGCCGAATACCAACCTACTTGCTCGTCTGGCTTCATTAGACTTAACATTATAGAATCGATGCGAAAGTAAACTACGGCAATTATCCCCATAAACGCAAACGGATAGGCGGAGGTAAGTAGTTGTTTGAGACGATCGAATTTGAGGTTAAATACGATATTACCATAATTATATTTGTAAATGGCGAAAGCCGTCAATGTTCTTATCCCACTGAGAAGAGTAATACCCGCCACTAAATGTGTTAATGAGAGTTTGTTTATTATTATTAGCCAACCCATGCCGAGTTTCAGGACGTTTACGGTAATGTCAATAACTGCGATGTATTTCAGTTTTTCAAACGCATTGAAGATTGCTTCTATTGCTGTCGAGATTCCTTCGGTAAACAACACGATTGAATAAAAATAAACGAGACGGAGTACTTCAGGTGACTTGCCTGTAATTGGCATGATTGTGTGAAGGGTTATAATTGCCAGAACAGCCATGAAGAATTTGATTATCAGAGTGTCGCCCAGGTATATTGAGCCATCTGAGTGATTTACTGCTACATTCCGGACAATCAAATTGTCCAGTCCGAAGTTGGTTGTAATTATAAACATACCGATTAGGTTGAGAATGAAAGCGTATTTCCCAAGTGCTTCGTCTCCAAAATATCGTGCAATGATGATGTAAAAGAAGAACGTCAGCACTTTACAGAGTATCTGTGCTCCGATTATATATACAGAGTTTTTCGCAACTGTAACAGCAGGACGTTCTTTGGGTTGATTAAGCATCGTCGTAAGAAAAAGAAAGGTAGATGTTGAAGCTTATTTGCGGCCTAGTAATCTGCGGACGTCCCCTCGAATTTCCTGACCAACGGTTAGGAGTTTAGCGTAATCACCCTTACGTTTGGTTTCTAACGCTCTTACATATTCAAGCAAAAAAGCAAAAATAATACTCAGTATTGCGGCTACAAAACCAGCTGCAAGAACCATAATCGATCTTTTAGGACTGGTTCTTTTTATTGGGAGGACGGCTGCATCGAGTATTTGCACGGTGGGTGTGTCGCGGGCCTCCTGTATTTTGGCCTGCTCATATTGTGGCAGGATGAATTCCAGGATTTTTTGTTGAAGAGCTATCTCTCGGAATAATCTGACATATTGAAGCCCTAGGTCAGGGGCTTGATCTAAAGGAAGGAATAGTTTCACATCAGACTGGTCTTTCTCTCCCGTACCGTATTTCATTTCAGATATTTTTCTTTTGAGTTCACTCAATTCACGCCGTGCCTTACTCAATTCGTTGTGCGACCCACTGACAAATTTATTCATTACTGCCACTTCAATTTCTTTGGCAATAATTTCTGCATTTAAATTCGCCGCCGCCTGAATGGTTGCTTCAGTTTGTTCAGGTAAGGCGATGATACCATATTTTTTCTGATAGGCTCGTAACGCTTCTTCAGCTTTTTTGAGGTCGGTAAGGTTTTGCTCATATCGTTTTTCAATGAAGATTCTTTGGCTACCAGCCTTTTGGGTTTTGAGTTGTTTGTTGATTCTGTCCAACTCTGCAATAAATGAATTAGCCATATCTTTAGCAATCTGTCTGGCCTCATTATTTTCTTCTTCGCTGGAGAAATATGGTGTTGAAGCGGATGTTAATAGGCCAATAGTCAAATCTTCGTTAAGTATAACCTCCATGTTTTCACGTAAGGCCTTAACTGTTATTTCCATGTCGTCAACACCGTAACGAGTCATGAGATCGTACTTGTTTGCAATCGCCTCCATGACGGTTCGGCTATTAAGAATCGCAATAATTGTGTAAGTTGCCTCAGAAATTCCCTGGATTCCAAGGCCCGACAAAGGCAGACTTGAAAGCAGCGATGACAATCCGAGGCCCATTTCATCATCCGTAGGATTTAATATAGATATTCCCGCTGTAAAAGTCTTCGGCATACATAGCGAGTATGCTGCCGTGAGAATGGACATAATAAGAAAAGTGCCAATTATAAGTTTGCGCCACTTACCGATTATATAAATATACTCAATTAAGTTTGCTCTGTTTTTTTCCATTTCCATATGCTGTAGTTATCTCTAAATGTGTTTACGTCAAATTTCAGTCAAAACAAGTCGTTTTAAACTTTTTCTATGATAACACCCGGCACTGGTATGTCTTCATCCAGGTTCTCCCATCTCAAGGCAAAACCGTTCAGGCGCAGCTTAACCTCTTTGAGTTGCTTTTCGGTTGCCTGTTTCAGTGTTTTGAAACGGTCCGCAGGAAAACCAAAAATACGACCATCGGTTAACTCAAGAAAGACAGTGCATTCTTTGTCCAGACTGCAATTGCGACTGGTTCAGTTTGCACTGACGAATTAGCTACCATGACTTGTAAATTCATTCTCGCAATTCACAACGCCCTGCTTAGGATTGGATTATTATGCATACATCAATCGTCCCCTCGGTTTAGGAACGGGACGGCCGAGTTCGTTTGCAGTTTCAATCCATTCTTTAATGACCTGTTGAGCATTGGTTACAGCCTGCTCATAGTTTTCGCCATCTGCCATGCACCCGGGCAATTCCGGCACTTCAACGATGAAGGCCTCGTCTTCTTCACTCCAGTAGATGATCAATTCATACCTAATCGACATTGGACTCTCCTAACCGGTACTTAACCAGAATATTTCTAACCTGTTTGACCTGATACGCTTTGGCTTTACTTGCCTTGGGTTGCAGATTGATGATTTCATCGATGCCATCCCGAGTGAAGATGTTATGACCGCCTTTAACTCTCTCATCAAAACCAAGGCGAACCAGTAACTGACAGAGCGCAGCAAACTCAATGTTATTGTCAGCACCACCCGCAAAAATTTTCTTCCTCAGCTTCGAATATTTTCCCATCTATATCTTTTCCAGGCGGACAATTTTATTTACAAATTGTCTTCTTTAGTCTCTGGCAAGTATTTTTCTGCCACTTTTTGGGTAGAAAGTATTGTAGTCGCCGCACCTATAAATTTCAAATCTTCCGAGCCCAATCAAAACCTTGGACTACAAGATGTATGTCAGCAAATGGAGTCGAGACCATTTAACAACGTAAGCAAAGTCCGGCGAAATTTACAAACGGCCCAAACCCTCCCTAAAAAATTTTCACCGCCTTCGCTGCTATCAACAAATTGGCAGCCGTGGCGATGATGGCGGTAATTTCCCTAACACCAAACTCCACTCGTCTCGGTACAAAAACAACATCTCCCGGATTCAGCGGCAGATTCAGAGCGGATAGTTGTTTGTCGCTACCTCTGCGCACGATTTTTGTTCTTCCGGGTTTGGCGGCGTTTTCTGAGCTTCCGGCCATGCCCACATAGTCCACCGCTTTCAAATCTGGAATGAAAGGGTAGGGACCGGGATTACGAACAGCACCGATTACATATACTTCCTCTAATCGCTGTGGCACATTGAGCACGTCGCCGTCCTGTAAAGTCAAGTCGGCCTGGCCGTTGCTGCCGCTTTCGAGGTATTTGCTCACAGCAATGATTTCCGGTTTGCCGTTTTCGCCGGTTTTTCTTTCCAGGTACGCGTATTTCAGTTCAGTGCGCCGGCTGAAAGCGCCGACCCGCAGCAAAAAGTCCCTCAGCTTTTCCTGCCCGTTTAACTCATAAATGCCCGGATCATTTACCGCGCCCTCTACATGCACTGTGGGGTGGTTGAGATTGATCGAGGGCACAAAAATGACATCCCCGCCGCGCAAATAGGGGTTGGCTTCGAGACTGCCGAGTTTTTTATATTGATGCATATCCACATTGTCGCTGGTGCCATCGGCGTGGCGCACTTGAATGCCTCGCTCGAATGCCCAGGAAGTCATGCCACCTGCCATCTCAATGGCGTCTGCGACCCGGTGCACTGCCGGAAATGAGTAAGAACCGGGATAGAGCACATGGCCGGTTACATGCACCCGAATGCCACGTACCATGACTAAATCGACTGAAATTTCTGAGTTAAGATATTTGCGGGAAACGGCCTGTTTGACCCGTTCCTGCACGTCAGCAAGAGTGCGGCCATCAACTTCAATGGCGCCGATGGTGGGAATGACCAGTTTCCCGGCCGGCGTTACGCTTGCCGGAATGCTGTTTTCCAGCGTGGACCAAATGCTGATCATAAACCGGTCACCAGGGCCAACGCGGTACTGTTGTGGATCGACTGCGGTTTCAAGCGCTTGTGCCTGCATCTCCAGCTTGAAATCAGCTTCCCTTTGTTTGAGCAGGCTGCGCTTGTCTTTGTCCTGAAAAGACTGCTTTAAAGGTAAGCGAAAGTCGCGTCGGCTGCTTTTTGTGGTGTTGCCGCGGCTGGTTGTTGAGCCGTCCGGCGTCTGCGAAAACAGCGCTGAGTAGCAGAAAAGCGATATCAGACAAAGTTGCAGCGTTTTGTTTGGTTTCATTGGCTCAAAAGAGTTAAACGTTTTGAAACGAGAAATTCCCTGAGCCTCCTGCTCCGCTTCCGTTTCGTTTTATCAGTGTTTATCCGGTTTCTGGAACCGTTAATTAACGCGGAGGCACGCTAACATATTTTCTGTTCGCGTTCATTCTTAGTTTGAGGTTTCTTTGTGTTTGTTCGCTTCCTGAATTGTCTTGAACTTAAGAATACCGCGCTGTACGTTTTTTCTGCTATGCAAGCCTTCAGCCAGCTCCCAGGTTCTTGAGAGCACCTCAAGTGGATCTTTAGGCAACAACTCATCCAAATGTGTCTGCGCATCTTGAAATGTTTTGTACTTGTAAATCACTTCTTCTTCCGCAACTTATCTGTTAAAATGATAATATCCGATTTATCTTTTGGGCTATATGTGTGTTGTTTGAGACGAATCAAGGTTTCAAGCGTAGCAAGAGGAATTTTGATTCCGTGCGCTTCCATAATTTGATACTCAAGATCATCGTACTTGATCGCTTCACCCAGCCTGTCCACTATGTCTAAATAAAAATTATCCGGAGTACCATAGCGAATGACGGGATATTTAGAAAGTTCCTCAAGTGAAATGTCAAAGACGCTCTTATCTTTGTAAAGACTGAATAAAGCCTCTTGGAGTTTTTCTATATTTGGCTTATCTCGTTTGACAAAGATATCCAAGTCTTCTGTGAATCTAGTTAGGTCATACAGCGAAACTGCCATTCCACCTATCAGGATATAGTCCACGTCATGCTTTTGCAACGCCCCAAGAACTTTAAAAAACTTTTCTAGTATACCGTTCAAGTTTCGTGACCGTTGGTAATGTACCAGGAATGTTGCAATTCTGCCGAAACAACAACGATACCGGCACTATTTATAACTCCCAAGTCTTACTATCTTGGAAGCGCCTTCGAGAATGCCCTTCGTGGCGTTGCGCGTGTCGATAATCAATTTCGCTTTTTTCACGATGCGGTCCATATCGTACTGGTCGTGGGCAGTGGTAATGATCACGGCATCGACGCTGCCAAGCAGCTTATCAGTCACTTCCTGCGACTCCAGGTGGCACCCGTTCACTTTTGCTTTGGGCACAAACGGATCATTGTAGAGTAGGTTCTCGGCCCCGCGATGCAGGAGCAGTTGCATGATTTTGAGAGCCGGAGAATTTCTGATATCGTCTACATTTTTTTTGAACGAGGCGCCCAGAAAAAGAAGTTTTGCCGCTTTGAGCGCAACACCGCTTGAACTCAGGGAACGGATGATTAAATCAAGCACGTAGAACGGCATATTTTCGTTTGTTCGAGCTGCCAACTCGATGAAATCACTATGAAAGTCGTATTCTTTTGCTTTCCAACTTAAGTAGTAAGGATCCACTAAAATGCAGTGGCCGCCAATGCCTGGCCCCGGGTAAAACGGCATAAAGCCAAACGGTTTGGTTGCGGCCGCTTCCACCACTTCCCAAATGTCCATGTTGCCCATGCGGTCGCAAAGTTGTGCCAGTTCGTTCAACAATGCAATGTTGACGCTGCGAAAAATATTCTCCAGCAACTTCGACATTTCCGCGGTGCGTGGGGATGAAACCGGTACCACTTTAGTGATAATTTGTTCGTTTGTCTGGCAGGCCAAACGCGTGCATTTCTCCGTGACGCCACCAACGATAATCGGTGTGTTGTGGGTCGTATAATCCGTCCTGCCCGGATCGATGCGTTCCGGCGAAAAAGCCAGATAAAAGTCCTGTCCTACTTTCAGGCCGGTCGATTCTAAAATAGGCTGCACCACCTTCTCTGTTGTCTCTGGAAATGTCGTGCTTTTGAGAATAATGAGCTGCTCTTTGCGCAAATGCTCAGAAATATGCATTGTCGCATCTTCAATGTAGGAAATATCCGGCTCTTTGTTTGGCGTGAAAGGCGTCGGCACACAGATATAAATAATGTCCAACTCACCGGTGCGGCCGTACATGGTTGTGGCTTCGAGTGTGCCGTCCTTAACCAGCGCTTCAACCCGGTTGCTGTCCACATCGTCGATGTAGTTGCGGCCGCTATTGATTTTTTCCACTTTTTCGCGGTCAAGATCTATGCCCAGAGTATAAAATCCTTTGCCGGCAAACTCCACTGCCAACGGCAAACCAACATAGCCCAAACCGACGATACCAATTTTGGCACTTTTTTCTTGTAACTTTTGTTCCAGAGTATGCATGGTAAAAATCCCTTTTAGTGATGCGAGCACTCTATACTATTTATTATATTGATTTTTGTAATACTCCATGTATTCGCCGCTTTTGATTTTCTTCCACCATTCCACATTTTCGACGTACCATTGAATGGTTTTGTCCATTGCAGCTTCAAAGTCGTAATTGGGCTTCCATCCCATCTTTTTCAGTCTTGAACAATCGATGGCATAGCGGCGATCGTGGCCAGGTCTGTCTTTTACAAATATTTTGAGTGAATCCGGTTTATCGAGTTTTTTAAGAACATAATCGGTGATTTCGAGGTTGGTTTTTTCGTTTCCTCCACCAATGTTGTAAACCTCGCCAAGCTCTCCATTGCGCAAAACAAAGTCGATACCATCACAATGGTCTTCAACATAAATCCAGTCACGAACATTAAGGCCGTCACCGTAAATCGGCATGTCTTTGTCTTCAATTGCGTTGGTAACAAATAAGGGAATGAGTTTTTCCGGGTAATGAAACGGGCCATAATTGTTCGAGCAGCGGGTGATGAGTACCGGCACGCCATAGGTGACAAAGTATGAAAAAGCGATGCGGTCGGCGCCGGTTTTGGATGCAGAATAAGGACTGGAAGGCATCAGTGGATCGGTCTCAACAAAGGAACCGTTGTCAATGCTGCCATATACTTCGTCGGTGCTGATCTGCACAAAACGATCGATGTGTGTTCTGCGTGCTGCTTCAAGCAAAGTAAAAGCACCGAAATTATCGGTTTTAATAAAATCGTCCGGTGAGCCTATTGAACGGTCGACGTGACTTTCTGCAGCAAAGTTGACCACCACATCCGCGTCAGCCATCAGTTCATTTACCAATTTTTCGTCACAGATATCGCCTTTGACAAACTTGTAGCGTGGGTCATTTTCAACCTGTTTTAGGTTGTCGAGATTGCCGGCATAAGTCAGTTTGTCTAAATTTACGACGTTAACGTCCTTGTATTTACCAAGCAAATAATGAATATAGTTGCTGCCAATAAAACCGGCCCCTCCTGTGACCAGGTACGTCTTCATAGCTGTTTCTCCATTATTGCTTTGAGTCGTTTTCCAGAGTTTTTATGGTTTCAAGTGTCCTTTTTGCGTATAACCGCCATGAAAATAGCGGCTTGAGCCTGAAATAATTACACTAAAGTAAATAGTCGTTCAGTACACATGCAGTGTCTAAATTCGGCTGTGAAAGTAGCAATTCAAACGTTAAGAATCAATGATTTTGTGCGTTGTTTCCCCTCTTTAATATCCGGCCCGTTGTCGCGCCTGTGTGTCTGTTCCCTTCAATAATAACGGCGCCATTTACAAGAACATAATTAATACCTGTCGGGTATTGGTGTGGCTGTTCGAAAGTGGCATTATCCTTAACCGTGTCTGGATTAAAAACAACAATATCGGCAAAATATCCTTCCCGTATTAATCCGCGATGCTTCAAGCCCAGGCGTGTGGCAGGAAGCCGGGTCATTTTCCGAATGGCTTCGGATAGGGGCAGTAAGCTCATTTCTCTTACGTATTTGCCAAGCACGCGTGGAAATGTACCAAAGGTTCTGGGGTGAGGGCTGGAATGACTGAGGATGCCTGTTGTGGATCTGGCCGATGCATCAGAGGCAACAATGCAGTGCCGGTGGGCCAGGATGCCGGCGGTGTTTTCTTCGCTCATGGCAAAGCCGCACATATCAACACCGCCACTTTCTTTGATAATGAGGCGGCGCACAAATTCAAACGCTTCCTCATAACCCACACCCGCAACCTCTGAAACCCGTTTGCCTTCCAGGTGTTTATTTTGTAAGGATTCAACTGCGGTGATCATGACGGCCTTCCAGGAACCAATCATTTTGACTTTATCTATCGTTTCCTGTCGGATTTGCGGCAGTATTTCCGGGTTTTGCAATCGCCTGACAAAGTCGGTACGTGAACCACTGCGCGCCCAAATCGGAAACAACGAACTCAAACTCGTGTTGTATGCAGTGTAAGGGTAGCGATCCATTGTGACTGATACACCCCTTTGGCGCGACTGCTTAATTTTGTCAAAAATATCTTTTGTTTTGTGCCAGTTGCGCTTGCCCATACATTTAATGTGGGCAATGTGTAAGGGGACTTCTGCGCCTCTGGCCACTGCAATGGCTTCGTCCACTGCTTCAACCACATAATCAGCCTCATTGCGCATGTGGGTGGCGTAAATGCCACCGCTGCGCCGCATGGGTTTGCATATTTCGATAAGTTCTTCACTCGAAGCAAAACCACCCGGGGTGTATTCCAGGCCTGTAGAAACGCCCAGTGCGCCGGCCCTGAGCGCTTGTTGCACCAGGCGTTTCATTTGAGCTGTTTCCGAGCGTGTGGCAGGCCGGTTTTCTCTGCCAACGACATATTCCCGCAACGTGCCCTGTCCTATCATTGTACCAATATTTACTGAAATACCTTGTTTGTTCAAGCGCCGAAAATATCCTCTGAAGTCCGACCAATCGACAGAAATGCCATAGCCGTTTTGATAAGATAGATTCAGGTTCTGACGCATCTCAAGAGAAAGAGGCGCCACGGATGAGCCGTCCTGTCCGACTATTTCCGTTGTTACCCCCTGCTTTATTTTTCCCTCTGTTCTTGGGTCGAGCAGATATTCGTCGTCACTGTGTGAGTGAAGGTCTATGAACCCCGGCGCGACCGCACGACTTTCGACATTAATCAATCGGTATGGGCGTGCATCTTTTAAGGTGCCAATGGAGATGATTCTATCCCCCAGAATGCCGATATTGCCGAAAAAACCATCTTTGCCGGTGCCATCAAAAATAAATGCGTCGGCAAGGATTAAGTCAAAATCGTGAGCCAGGGAGGAAGCGCGTGAAATGGAATTAAAAATACCAAAGCCCAGCGTACACGTCGTTTTTTTAAGAAAATCTCTTCTGAGCATTCTGTCCTGAATGATTGAGAACGCAGTAAGTCCTGACTTTTCTGATTTAAATTTACAGCACGTCCGGTTTTTTGTCCATACGATGAATATCTAAATTCCCGGAGCGGCGCCGCAGCAGATTTCTCGCCAATAAAACAGGCTCGATTTGGTTTGGGCCTGGCTAATATATGGAAAATATTATGAAGTAAACCACAAGTTTAAAAAAAAGTTCAGCCCCGAGGTGAAAGCAGTGATTCCCAGATGAAGATTTTGCTTCTATGTTAGCCGCGGACTCTCGTTCCCGAACTATCGGAACGAGAGTCATTTCGCAAGAATGTGAATATGTTGATTTAGTTTTGTCGTATTTAGAATTTCCTAACATTGTGCCTTTGCTGTTTACTACTTGTACATGAAACCAGTATCAGTAAAGAACGTGGTTAAAAATCAATAAATTAGGCGATAATTGCGCAATTTTCTGATTGTGGTATGAAATTTGAGATGTCTCATAACAGACCCATTATTCCTACACCCCATCGAAAGAACCTACCTTACATCATGTGTCAAGGAATGAGGTCATGCATCTTAATAAATTATATATGTGGACAGGTATAAGCACCAGTTCTATATCTAATTAATAAGAGGGTGCAAGTTAGCTTGCTTTGTTATGTCTCTCAAAAGGAAATTTGTCAAGGGTATCTCAAGCTTTACAAATAATTAATAATCCTGGATGTTTGCAATGTATGTATAACGCTCAGGTTTTTTGTTTTGATCCCAAAACACGGAGGTAAGCCATGAAGATGAAACAGATGGCCCAAATGATGTTGGTGATCCTGTTCATGTTGTCCTGTATATTCGTAATCGGTCAGGAAGTGTTGGCGGACAGTAAAGCCAAGGTGGGTGGGTTGGAGCTGCCTAATCGTGCATTTGGTGTTTTTGGCACTGCACGCCACGCCAATAAAGATACGGCATTTACCAATTACGTGAACTACTATGCGGAATTCGCCCTTTGGGTTGGTGCGGTTAATTCAAAGGGAAAATCGCTTGTAACGGGCAATTCTGCTGTATCTCGTTCAGAGTGGACGGCTAAGATAAAATCCTTTTCTGCCAAAACCAACACCGGCTTTTCTCAAGTTGCGGAAATTACCACCACCTCATATTCCGATTTAACCGCGTTTGCTGGACATACTCCTCTCGGGCTACGGGTGTCGCAAACTGTATATGGTTTTAAAAACGCGGGATTTGCTTTGGTGGATTATGCAATTTCACTGGATTCAGATTTCCCGGCTCTCAACGGTGTTTACGTTGGTCTGTGGTCGGATGTGGATGCACCGGACAAAGACAACCGCAACTCACCTGCAAACGACAAAGTAGGATTTGCCCTCAAAGGCAAGGCGCCGTTTATTTTTGACAGCAGTATCACAGGAAGTGAGAATCCGCTTTTAGGGGCGATGATTTTAGGAGTGGCCAAACCAATAGTTTCCTGGTGGCCAGCTGAAGATGACCCGCAAAATGAGGCCGACATGTATTCATATTTGCAAGGAAATGTGAATGGAACTGACCCGGAACAGCCGAGTGATTTTCGCTTTCTATTAAGTTACGGCCCCATTAATTTGCAGCCGGGTGAAATGGTGCATCTCCCGGTAACCATCGCGCAAGCACCCCAGGTTAGTGACTTTGCAGACAACTTGAACGATGCACAGGAATTCTTTACCGAAGAATTGAACGGGGTCACCATAAAGAAGTTGTCTTCTGAAGGAATGGTGGCAATGGCTGGGACGAACAACTTACCGGAAACTTTTCAACTTTATCAGAATTTTCCCAATCCCTTTAATCCGGAAACACAAATTCAATTTGATCTTCCGCAGGCTGTGGAGGTTAAGCTGCACATTTACAACACAGTTGGTCAGTTGGTGCGCAACCTTGCTGACCGGGCCTACAGCATCGGCAGTCATAAAGTCGTTTGGAATGGCCGTAACGACCAGGGGCAACTTCTTTCCAGCGGCCTTTATGTTTATCAGATTCAGGCAGGGGATTTTAAGGCCCGGCGTAAACTTTTACTATTGAAGTAATCAATTCCAAACCAAGACGATTTTTTACTGTGCTTTACTAAAATGTTTGAAAACTTAAAAAAAATACTTAAATGATAAGGAGTTAAAAATGAAACGGATTTTATGGGTATTCAGTCTGATTTTATTTCTAATTTCGCGCCCTTCACTATTTGCTGCCGGCGGTGGCGGTACCTACGGCTACCATGCCGAGTTTTTTGTTTACGACCACAACGGCGCGCCTCTGGCGGGCATTGATGTTAAACTCTGGGTCACCACGCAGTATGGGGATCCGTTCGACCCGGATTTTTACGACTGCTGGGAATACGGCACCACCAACAGCAACGGTCAGGCTTATCTGTCTTGCTGGATTCCCACGCAATATGCGGATGAGTTGGAGAAGATGCAGGCTTCTGTGAATGAAAATGACTATACTACACTTTTTTCAGAAAATACCATCACTTATAGTCTAACCAGAATCTATCCT
>JAJDAG010000006.1 GCA_029262005.1 Candidatus Zhuqueibacterota bacterium
CTGTTGACAACATGAGGTACAGAGAGCACAGAGTTTTAAAAAACAGACAATTAAAGCTTCAAAGATATGATCGCCCTCATTCACCTATTTTGAGATACCAATTTCTTCTCCTGATTTCAATTACAGTTAAAAAGGATGTTATTGGTCAAGCGAAAAATTCAATTGCTTAGAAAATAATAGGCTGAAATTGCGTGGTTGTATTTTCTCCTCTTAAATCCATCCAAACCGCATCAATGTCTTATTGGCCCGCCAGGCAAACAGCGCCGCTAGTAAAATTAAACCAATTGTCATCATCGGACTATATGTATCGTAAACCTGCATTCCCAAAATGATCGTGGTAACGACTACAAACAAGCAGAATGTTGCCAGCCGTTTTCGTCGAACCCGGTATGGTTTCAATTGAGCTGCAAAATTCTCAGGAGCAGGTTCGTCTGGTTTGAGTGCGGCTATCAAGCCTTCAATTTTGGGTTGCACACCCAAATGAACATAAGATAGCAGCCCCATCAATAAAAACAGCAGCAGTGTTTTCACCAGCACCACCCAGTTCTGCCACAGGGCTTCGATGCCGAGGGGCCCGGAAAACAAAAGAAAAATCCCGGTTACCAATACGCTGCTTTGAAACACATAGCAGCGCGAAGCGCCGCGACGGATGATGTTCTCCATGTAGCGGTCTGTGGCATAGACAAAACCAGTGCCCATCACCGTTCGTTCATTCACGACGATAAGGTTGAAGAGCGGAATGGCCATGAAGACAAAACTCAGGATGTGTAGGAATTTCAGAACTTCATATAAATTTTCCATTGTAAAATCCTCCCTAAAATACCAATGATTTTGAACTTTGCTTGACCCATTCGGCCAGCGTATTCATATTGTTTTTTGTTACCCCGTCAATCAATTGTGCGTCCGATACCCCACGGGCATCGCTGCAACCGCCTCAGCTATGAACTTGAGCGCCGCGTTTGAGTAAGCCTTTAATCATTCGGCCGATGTTGTAATACCCATCTGGTGTCTTCTGATTTCCCAGGGCACAAAACACAGCATCTGCCAATAAAAACACCCGTACTTCTTCTCCGGTTCTGGCAAGTGCCATGGCCAGGCGCAGTCCATTGTAGGGACGTTCTGTGCCATAGGGTGCATCGTTCAAAATGACAGTAATCATTTTCAATCCTCCTTAGAATATTACCTCTCTACCCGTGCATTTTTCTTATCATAACACTTTATCTGTCCCCCCCCGAACCCTCAATTTTCGTTGGTAGATAATGGCTGCAATAGGATACTTGCCAAGCAAATTCATTAATGCGGCGTTTTCGACCGTCATCCGGTGGTAAGTAATAATTACTTCCCAATAAAAATTTTCTTCCACCTGCGGAGTCTCGACTGCAAGAGTGTAATTTCGCTGTTCTAAAGGTTTCAGCCGATTGTCGCCGAGCTTTCGCACCTCCGGCCACCATTCCCATTCCTGACCGACTCTAAAAGTTGTGTCTATTACGGTGTTTCCCTGTTTATCAGTGAGGCGGAGGTCAACTGTCAGGAAATATTCCGGGTCGCCGGTGGGAAGGAAATGCCCCGCTCTTTGATTGGTAACGGAGACCGTGAGAAAACTGCTGTCGCCGGCGGTAAGCATCTCCGGTGACGAATGTACCACCACATCCAACCCGCTTTTGTAGCCTTCGACGATGTCATCTTCGCCTGGAAATTTTGGAATAGCACTGCCGACCCAGGTGTGGCGCCGTGTCTGACGCGCTGTGCCCCCGGATACTAATGGCCGGTGGATTACAGGCATGTGGCAGCTAATACAATCTTGTCCTGCTGCAGGGTAAGGGCTTGTCGCCCACTCATCACCGGATTGAAAACTGCACACCAGGGTCGGGGTTAAAACGTCGGTGATATTGTGACAGGTCAGGCAAAATTCCCGCGACAAGAAACGGGGATCTTTTCTAACTTTATGTGGTGCTTCTTCCAGGTCTCCGCGAGTACCGATCACCGCCCCATCTCGCACGTGGCATACGGCGCAGGTAATGGATTCCGCCTGTAATTCAGGATCAAAGTGCGGATTAGCCTGCTGCGCCGGTTGGAAATAATCCCCACCCCGCTTGCCCAAAATAATAAACTCCTGTTGATTCTGCAACGGCGTGTGGCAGTTGAGGCAGACCCAAAGAGAATCGTCCTTTGCCCACTCTGCCTGAAATTGTGGATCCTGCAAGGCAATGGCATGATTGGACTGTTGCCATTCGCGATAGATTTCTTCATGACACTCCCCACACTCAGAAGCGGAAAGGGACTCCAGGTTTTCGGGAATTTCCTGGTTGGGAATAGCCTTCTCCCAATATTTGGTCAGCGGTTGAATTTGGCTGGTTCGATCGTTCGGTTGGCTGGATTCCTGGTTGCCGCAGTTAAGAAAGATGAAGACAGAACAGCACGATAAAGCAACTGCCAAGTATTTTAGAGCCTTTGAAGTTACTCCTCTGTCTTCATTTATGAATGAGTACTTTTTGTCAAAAGCCATAACGCAATACCATATAAACATTATCGTTCTTTTCAAATTGACCAAAAAAAGTATGGTCTCTTTCGCCACCCAGAACAATGCCACCAGCCGCTGCCCATAAACCATTTCCCAACTCGTATCGAATCTCCGGATTCATGTAATAGTCCCTCTCATTGGGACTGTAAAATGCGAAAAAAGAAAGCCGCACCGCTTGATACTTCAGAAGTTGTGTGATCCGCAAACTTAAGGTATGGCGCAGTTCTTTTCGCGGCGGGAATGCGGCGGGAAGATTGCGTTCATAGCTGCTATATTCCTGAATTCGTTCCCCATAGTACTGGAAGCCCAGAGTTAAATTCTCCCCAAGGGCGCGCTGACAACCTGTCAGAAAACGGATTTGCGAGTTTTCAATCCCGGGGTTGGTGCCGTCTGAGTCATCACGGGAGTCGTAGTAGCCCGCCTCCAGACTCAGCACGCCATTTAGAAACGCGCCTTGCAGACTTCCGCCATACACGTTGAGACGAGGATGCGTGAAAGTCAGCGAGCCCTCGTCAACGTCAACAATCATCCCCGGCGGGCTGCCCCAAAATCCGCGATAGAAATAGAGCGAAGCATCAAAATTGCCTAGATAACGATACAATCGAGTAGCGATTTGCGTATTTTCCAAGGTCTGCTCGGGTTGCACTTCCTTGCGGATAGTCATGGTTGGCAACGGGTCAAAAGCGACCAGCCGCTCACCGCGCGGCAAGATGTCTGCCTGATAGAACGGGATAGCAATGAGTTGAATCGAAGCAAACTTGGGGAAGAAGTTTACATTGATGGCATCGGAGCCAAATTTAAGGTACTGCAAAGGCTGTCCGGAGAGAAAAGCCACCCAGTCTTTCGGAAACACATCGTTGATGAACAGCAAATCGCCTACTCCCCAGGTGATGATCTGGCGCCCAGCCCGAATATCGGCTTTTCCCATGTTAAGATCGATGTAGGCCTCGCGCACATCGAAGTCCGCTCGTTTTTCAATGGCATCATAGAATACATCGATTTTACCCAAGAGCTGTGAAGTTTCTCCAAAGCGCGTGAATTCCAGTTGCACCCGTTCATCACCGAGAAGATAATCGGGCAGCTTGTCGCCCTTAGGGGTGCGAATTTCGGTGGCATCTGCAATTCGTAAAGAGAAGTTGGTTTGGACAAAGCCATGCAGTTCCAACTCTTGTGCGTTTAGTGGACCCGTAGTAACTGATGCCAGGAAAAACAAAAGCAAAAGCACGTTTACTAAACCTTGAGGGTTTAGTAAACGTTTAGTATGCTCAATACGCAAATAGAAACTTATCGACTTTTTCATATTTGATATTTTCTAAATGAAATTCAACAAAATCCGCTTTACTGCCAAACCATTCTGTAATTTCTTCTTTTCTTACCTTGGTTGATTTATTACTCAAGATCGCATTGTCTTAAGAAAAAAAGATAAATACGCTCAGACCGAAAAATAATCTCCTTGTTAATTCCGCGATTATATATATGATAAAAACCTTCCTCAAGAAATTTGTCATGATATTTTCCTGGCATTAACCTTTCCCTTTCACTTTTTGAATTTTGATGGATGCCGGAATAAAGGTCACGGTTAACAGCCAGGCAGCCATGACACCGAAGCCCACAAAAACCCCGAACACCCGAACGGGTGGAATATCGGCCAGAGCTAGAGATGCAAATCCAACGGCCGTGGTAATCGATGTATAAAACATGGGTGTAAAAAGTTCGTCGGTAACCGCCATCAGAGTTTGCTTCCGGTCACGAAGCGCTGGATAGCGGTCGTAAAATTCACTCAAAATGTGCACGGAATCGAGCACTGCTATGGGCATGAGGAAGATGGGAATCATGGAACTCATGATGTGTACTGTAAAGCCAGAGCCGATCAACGCGCCCATACCCCAGGCAACGCTGAACATGGCCACAATCATTGGCGAGACGACGAGGGAAAGTTTGCGAAACAACAGGAACATCAGTACAAAAATCACCATGCCGATGAGCGGCGCCAGGATGCCCATCTGCACGAACATCTCGAAACCGAACGTATCCTCCGCCACCGGCAGACCTGCAACGTAGTAGTTTTGTCCCTTGCCTAATTGCTCCTGCACGATGGACTCAATTTCTTTTGAGATGCGGTAACTCATATCCTTTTTCTGAATGGGGATATACAGAGCTACCGCGTCCCCTTCCTTCGAGACGATCTTCTCTACAAACAGCGGGTTATCGTAGACCCCTGCTTTGATGGCGTCAATCTCCTCTTTGGAGTTAGGCACCGTCTCCATTATCCGGCGCACCTGCAACAGTCCACCCTCGGAGGTTACGTTATCTGTGGTTGTGAAGCTTATGACGTCCTCGACGATGACCCCTTCAATCTTCAGGATGTCATCGGTGATACGGGCAATCTTTGCCATTGTCTCGATTTGAAAGATGCCGGAGTCGTCACGAATGCCCAAAACGATCAGGTCTCGAATGCCGAAGTCTTCTTTAATTTGGCCATAGAAAACCCGATCGGATTGATGCACTTCCAGCATATTTTCCGGATCGGTGTCGATGTGGGCTTTAGGGAATTGGAATAAAAACAGGCCCGTAAGAACTAGCGTGAAGATGACCACCATTTTAGGATGGTCTATTGAAAAATAAGTTAGCCTTTTGAGCATGATTTGTTTCTCCTTCGAATGCGCTACATTTCCCCCAGAGGCAGCCCAGCCTCCTTCCATTCCGGCAAGCCTTCTTTCAATCTTATTGCCTGATAACCTGCGGTTCTCAGTATTTCCATAGCTTCCGCAGAAAGTACGCAGTACGGCCCCCGGCAGTAAGCGACTATCTGGCGGTCTTGCGGAATTTCCTTCAGCTTGTTTTTCAATTCTGAAAGCGGAACGGATAGCGCTCCGGCGATATGGCCATTTTTATATTCTTCTGAAGGCCGTACGTCCAACACAATCACATCCTTATCTTGCATGCGTTTCCAGAGCTCATCCTTTGATACAGGTTCCAAGCCATCCCGGTCCTCAAAGAACACCCTGACAATTTCCCTGATTTCAACGCTGCGCTTCTCCGCCAGCGATTGCAACTGATTATAACAATGTAGCACTTCAGCTCCAGCAAGACGATAGAATACCTGGACGCCTGCTTTACGGTTTTCAACCAGTCTTGCATGCTTTAGTGCTTGTAAATGGCGGGAGGTGTTCGCGATGGTCATATTCACCTGTCGCGATAATGAGTCGACGTCCCTTTCTCCCTGCGCTAGAATATCGATGATTTCCAACCTTTTAGGACTGGAGAAAGCATGAGCTATTTTCGCAAACTGCTCAAAAACTGTATCTTTGAATTCTCGACCTGTCATAAGTACCCCTATTCTATAAATAGATTATTCAATCGATGAATTGAATATACGATAACTGTTTTCAAAGTCAAGTGAAATAATAAAATGGGTAGGCGTAAAGTTTATAGTAGAAGGAAAAGACGGCGGACAACAGATGGGCTTTTATTTTACTGAATTTTAAGGTCGCTCAATTGTCCCCCCAAAATGCGGAATAGAGTTAGGTGATTTGCGGGGTTCCAAGTGATAGAATGTGTTTCCAAACAATCGATTATCGCAACTCAAACTTATTCGGGCTAACACATGTTTGATCTGTCACAGAATGTAAGGATAGATTATTAAAAGCTGTTATTGGTTAAACATCTACGGAGACAGAGCGTAACCTCTGTCTCCGCATATTTTTTTGCAAATTAACGAGTTATTGTTTCACGGCCTCGACATTAAGTTCAATTTTAATCTCATTGCCAACAACCAATCCACCATTATCCATAGCATTGCTCCAGGAGACACCATAGTCTTGGCGATTCAGTGTAAGGCTTGCTTCAATGCCGATGCGGGTTTTCCCCCAGGGATCTGTAATTTTGCCGACAATCTCAAAAGGAACGCTTATTTCCTTTGTAACCCCGCGCATGGTGAAATCACCCACTGCAACAAATCCATCACCCTTTTTCGAAATTTGTTTGCTCTTAAAGCCCATCTCCGGATGATTTTCCACGTCAAAAAAGTCAGCGCCGCGCAGATGATTGTCCCGGCCTTCATCCTGAGTATTGATGCTGACCGTTTTAATGGTTACCGTTACCGACGATTTGGCTACATCGGTTTCATCATAGATAATCGTACCGGAGAATTGTTTATAATTGCCTTTCACCTTGTTAATCACGAGATGGCGGACAGAAAAGGCAACCGAAGAATGTGTTAAGTCAATTTGATACGTGTCAGCGCCTAAAACTGCACTCACGAAAAACAGACCGAAGATGAAAACGGTAGATACTTTTTTGTAAAGCATATGAATCTCCTTTTACTTTTGGTAAGGTGTAATTAATTGATTGCTCTAATTTTTGTTATGATTTAGACAAACGCCGCTTTATTCGCACTCACAAATTCTTTTAAAGTCGTTAATTTTTTCCCAGCAACTTTTCACCATCAGGCGATACAACAGCCGCTTGATTTGTTGCGAAAACCTCAAACAACTCTAATAATCCTTTTGCCTGCCATTCCGGCCAACCTTGACTTAAAAGTGATTGCAGGGTGGTCTCCTTATCTGGAGAGATATAGTTTACCTCTTTGCCCGTAACCTCTGAAAAGATTCTTGCCATTACGGGACCATCGAGTAACTCCGGTCCGGTGATGTTATAAGCTTTTCCGTGGTGTCCTTCAGTTGTTAAAATATTTGTGGCCATCTCACCGATGTCGCCCACATTCAGTGGAGCGAACTTACCGTCGCGAATTCCGAGATAGAGTGCACCATTTTTGATTCCTTCTATCCAGCCGAAGAAGTTTTCCTGGAAAAAGATGGTTCGTAGATGGGTCCAGCTCAAGCCGGAAGCCTCTAGATATTCTTCCGCGGCACGGAATTGCCGGGCAAATAGGATGGCTTTGTACTCAGCCCCAAAAACAGAGTAAAAAAGGAAGTGCTCGACGGTTCCGGATCTTTTAGCAGCGTCGATGGCAGCTTTTGCTTGCTCCTCTCTATTTTCATTATTCCCGAGGATAAAGAAAACGCTTCGTGCCCCCTTGAATGCGGGATCAAGCGTTTCGGGTTTATCCAGGTCAAGTTTAACTGTTTCGATTCCTGGAAATGCTTTTTTTAAAGCGCTAGCTTTTTCTTCGCTACGCACGCCGGCGCGAATGGTAAACATATCCTTTTTATCCCCCGCCGACAGCGCTTGTATGGTTGCAGTACCATTGTTCCCAGTTGCTCCGACTATGAGTAAAGCTGGCTTTGACATGACTTGTCTCCTTTTGTTTTGAGTTTAACTTGTTTCTTATTTATACGGAAATATCGCTTTAAACATTTAGTGTCTATACATATATTACCCAAAAAAAATTTACTCTCTCAATTTGTCCAATAAACGATTGAACTCTCTCGCTTCATTCGTTGAAAGAGACTTGAAATTTTCTTCCCACTCTTTCTGTGTTTTGTCAATTTCATTTAATACACGTAAACCTTCTTCAGTAATAATCACATCACATGCGCGCCGATCTGACTCGGAAGTCCTTCTTTCCACGAATCCTTTCATCCGCAACTTTTCAACCAGCCGAGAAACATTCGACATTTTGTCGAGCATCCTTTCCTGAAGTAAATTTACGGTCGCGGGATTAGGATGCTGACCTCGAAGAATTCTAAGTATGTTGTACTGTTGTGGGGAAATACCAAATGGCTTGAGCCTCTTGAGAATCACCGTATTGAGCCAACTGGTTGTGAATATCATATTAATGGCCATTTTTTCATATTCACTGCTAAACTTCGTTTGTTTTACTTCTTCGCTGATACCCATATACTTACATTCCCATTGTTTGTTTGAACAACATATGTATATACATTGAATAATGCAAGAAGTTTTTTTGTTTTTTTTACAGCCCCCAAAAGTGACAATTGGAGATTCGACTGTTTGCTGAAATGGAGTTATTTTATTGCTTGAATGCTCTATGCTAAACAGTGATTTATCCTGATATTTGTCCACATGCAGCCGCTTTATCATCCATAGGAAACACTGGATAGATCTCACCTCCGCGTTATTAAACATTAAAACCAGTAAACAAAAAGTCAACAATATCAGATGAAAAATATGGCGGCCGAGGACTCCTTATGTCAAACGCGAGCGTATTTAAAATCCAAACACGCAACTGCACAGCGTGCCTCAGTTCAACCCATCGTTGCAGACGGACACTAAACACCGCCTCCGCTGCGAACTATTCAGGCATCAGGTTTCTTTGTTATGTTCCAAAGTTATGATCACTTTCCCTTTATGGTTTCCTTCTCCAAAATACCGCATAGCTTCAGGTGCTTCACTTAACTTGAAGGGTCCATCCAGCACAGGTTTGACTTTACCAGTTTCGAAAAGCTGGTTCATGTAAGCTAAATCTTTGTTTGGTTTCAATATTACGAGACGTATTTTCTTTTTACTGAACATCGATATCAACGGCCCAAGGATTAAAGCCTGGAGAAGACGGACCATTGACCCTCCGGTTGTGACATAAACGCCATTCGGACTTAATGCACGCATGTAATCGAATACCGAACGGCTCATCTTATTATCGAGAATCAGGTCATAACGCAGCCCATTTTTAGTGAAATCTTCTTTTGTATAGTCAATGACATGATTAAAACCCATTGCTCGCATCATGTCCAGTTTTCCTGAACTGTCAACGCCTGTCACGTCATCTACGCCCTCTAACTTGGCTAACTGCACTGCAAAAGTACCGACTCCCCCGCCAGCACCATTAATCAAAAGCTTTTGCCCTGATTGAATTTGCCCTATATCACGAAGACCCTGTACAGCCAGCATTGCCGCCTGAGGTATTGCCGCTGCTTCATCAAAGGTCATACTGGCCGGTTTCAGCGCCAACACATTTTCGCGAGCACATACATATTCGGCGAAACCGCCGAATCCACACATGCAAAGATCCCCGTATACTTCATCCCCTGGCTGAAACTGCTTTACGTTTTTACCGACTGCTTCAATTCGCCCTGCTATGTCACAGCCGAGTATCTTGTATTTCCTGGGTTTTCGAAAACCGTTTTCCACGCGGTTTATGAACGGAGTACCTTGAAGGAGGCCCCAGTCCCAATCATTTATAGATGCCGCATGGACTTTTACCAAGACTTCATCGTCCTTGGGAACAGGTTTTTCTACCTCTTTTAACTCAAGAACATCGGGGGACCCATATTTTTGATATACAATTGCTTTCATAATTACCCCTCCTGTCAGGTCTTGTTATTATGCTCCACAGTTATGACGACATTTCCTGTTTTTTGCCCAGTTTCGACATATTTGCAAGCCTCGATAATTTCTTCTAGCGGGTAGCATCTATCGATTACGCCTTTAAACTTGCCTGCCTCAATAAGCTTTTTAAACAAAGTAATATTTTCATCTCTGTGCAAAGGAATAGGAAACATGACTTTCTTGTTGCCAAATATCGGAGTAACGAGCGCCAGGAATATATTTTGAGCCATATAACCCAAATCGGATGAAATATAAATCCCACGCGGCTTTAATAATGGTTTACAACGACTAAATGAACTCTTGCCCACTGCATCAAAAACGGCATCATACATTTGCTCATCTTTTGTAAAGTCTTCTTTTGTGTAATCGATAACTCTATCGGCTCCCAGCGATTTCACTAATGCCACATTCCTGGTATTGCAGACTGCAGTAACATCTGCGCCAAAATATTTTACAAGCTGGACTGCTGCTGAACCGATGGCACCCGTTGCACCATTAATAAGGACGCTTTGTCCGCTCTGAATATTTGCATTTCTAATCATGCTGTGAGCATAGTGCGCACCTTCAGTGCTGGGAGCGGCCTCCTCATAGGTTATATTTGCCGGCATTGTTGTGATAAAACCCTCCTCAGGCATAATCATAAACTCGGCATGAGCACCAAAACCGATGCCATTAAATCCAAATACCTTATCCCCAACTTTAAAAGAGGTTACATCTTTGCCAACTGCTTCTATTTCCCCGGCAAACTCAGTCCCCGGTATGGTCTTTTTGGGTCTTATGAGACCCGTGAAAAACCTTGAAACGAACGGGACAGCCTTTCGAAGTGCGCAGTCCGTCCGATTAACTGTTGTCGCATAAACTTTTATCAGGATTTCATTGTCCTTGGGGGCAGGCTTTTCGACCTCTTTGAGCTGAAGAACATCCGGGGGTCCGTATTTTGTGTATACAATTGCTTGCATGCGTTTCCTCCGTAGTACGATTGCTTATACATTTCCATCATGGATATTGTTTACTTCATAACTGTATCCAAGCTATTTTTATACTGTAAATGCGTTATTTTATCTCGTCAATATCTGTTTTTGTAGACTGGAATTAGAATCCCTTAAGAATTCCGTTGGGATAATCACAGTGAAGACGGACCCTTTTCCCGGCTGGCTTTCAACATTAATTTTGCCATGATGCTCTTGAATAATCTGGGAGCAAATAGACAACCCAAGGCTCGCTCTAACAACTGAATTTTTTGTCGTGAAACCAGGGTCAAAAATCGTTCTGAGTTCGTCTGGATTAATGCCCTTACCTGTATCACGAATTGCCACATGAACCATGTTATTTTTCAGGCTTGTGGTGATTGTAATTCGCCCCTTATCCTCAATTGCCTGACAGGCATTCTTTAATATGTTTAAAAAAACCTGATTCAGTTTTCGTGCATGGCAAACAAAAGGCGGTATTTCACTGTATTCGCGTACGACTTCAATATTTGTAAGCAGATCATGTTTGATTAATCCCAGAACGCTATCAAGACCTTCATGAATATCCGTCATTGCCGTCTCGGCTTCATCTAATCTGGCAAAATTTTCCAAATTTCTTATGATTTCATGTAATCGTTCCGTTCCCTGGTCAATTAATTGATCTGCTTTTAAAATAACCTTCAGCACTTTTCTTATTTCGTGGTCTTTTCCGGCAGTATCAGGAGCACCATTTCCCAGAGCTGTTTGCAGCTTCATAACAGCCCTTGACTTGGTATCGTTCATGCTGCGAATTGCGCCAATCGGCGTGTTGATCTCATGGGTTAACCCCGCTACCAATTGGCCAAGGGTGGCCATTTTTTCCTGGATGATAACCTGTTTTTGCATCTGCTGCAGTTTATTGAGAGTATCTTCAAGTTCCAGGTTTTTCTGTTCTAATTCCCGGGTTCGACCTTCAACTTTACGCTCAAGGTTGAGATTCAGCTCGTATACTTTGTCTGATTGATAGTTTAAAATTGCCACAAAATAGAATATTGCCATCATACCTGTTCCGATATAATTGATGAACTGGTACGCCTCAGTTGAAGGTGAGAAAAAAACTGCCCCTGCATAACCAAACAGAAGCCACACTACTGTGCCGAGGGCAAGCAGAAGAATAAAGCGTTTTTGCGGTTTATTCTCGGTAATTCTGTAACTCTTGAAAACCATAACATATAAATAGAAGAAGATTCCAGCAAAAAGAGGGTACATAAATATTCCAATAAAGCCGAATTCCATGTCCCATATATCTTTAGGAGTTTCAGAGATTTTAATCAATAGATTGGTAAACTGAGCAAGCAACATGCAAACAAAGATGAATAGAAGAATGGAAATTTGAAAGTGCCTTACTTTAATTCCCAGAACCCGGGTATCCATTCTTTTATCATACCCGGTAAAGGCAAAGAAGAAAAATATTAATGCTGTTGGTACGAGAAAACCTGCTGTAAAAGTAATCCTCATCCAGGTATCGATATTTTCGATACTTCCAAACTGGAACCACGAAAAGAAAGCAAAGCTGTCTAATGCCAATGTCAGAGTAAAGAAAGAAAAGACACGATTGATGTTCTCGCGTCTACGAAACATCCAGGTAATAACCGAAAGCAAAGTACAAAGAATACCTGAAATCAGTATGGGAACGATATAAATGTTCATTATAGAATGTCCAATCGTGTAAAAGGCGCTATGTTGATCCGTGTGGATAATATCTGACCCCGGATAGCCGGGTATTTGTTAGCCCCGAATTTACACAGATATCCCCGGATTCTTTTCATTGGGGCCTGGCGCCAGGCCAATGCCCTGAAACAGACAAACCCGGAATCTGTGCAACTCCCGGGAATTCAAAAACGACATCCGCTTTCGCGTCAGTTCATGCAGAGTTAGAAGCTACAGCCCCGATGCATGAGTCTGTCGGTCCGCTCACCTTCGCCAAGAGTTATTCCAAAGTGCACCTTCAGATGGCTTTGGTACTCTTCTTCACTCGTCACCTCCAGCACTTCTCGCTGCGCTGCCGTTGTCATAATCAAGCGCCCATTCGCCAATGTGATTCGTCCATTGGTCGTTGCCATTGAACATACCGCTTTCTGCGTGAAGTGGGACTCTGGAGATGTCTGATGGTGGTGACACATAGCACTGAATTCAGCAAGTCGACGGGGGACTAATGAAAAGACGTACTGTGATTCCCAATCTGAGTCTCGACGACGCTCAAGCACCATCGCAGGTTCAGATCCCACCAGGCGGTATGAGCTACCATACTGAAGAACCGTCTCATGCGTATTAAGCCAAAGCGGTTCCAGAAACGAATCGCCAAACCCTACGTCTGCAATCAAATGCTCTTCCAGCTTGACAAGCAGAATCATGTGGTCAAACTCAGGTCCAGGTTGGCTGCCGTTAAAAACACGAGCCGACAACATAGCTACTTTAAAACCAAGTTCCACAAGCAACCACCCAAAAAGTCCGTTGAGTTCATAACAAAAACCACCTCGCCGACGTTGTACGATCTTTTCATAAAGGGATGGAAGCGAGACCGCAATCGGATGACCAAGATGAATATCGAGATTCTCAAATGGCACAGAAAGCATGTGCGCCAGATGGAGTTGCTTAAGGGTAGCAACTGAAACCTCACGCGGCCCACTGTATCCAATGCGCTCCAGGTACGCATCTATCTGCTTCATTGTCATTTGTACTTTCTCTGTACCTTCTAATCGCAGCGCTGACCCGCGAGCACGATGGATGGGTGCGGGTTTTGCCTGCGGATATTCAGTATGCTTTGGGACAGCCATTATTCAGAAATACTTAGGACTGGGTCGCTGTCATACCTTCGGGTTCAGACATTGGCGTTTCTTCAATGAGTTGTTTGAGGTTTCCGTAAATTTCATTTCCACGTTTCATCATATTAGACTTCGAAAGCCAAAGCAAAGATTTCCAGAAAATATTTTTACCCTGTACCAACTTGATGGCTACGATTTCGGTGCCGTTTTCAATCTGGTTAAAATGCACCTCAATATTAGAAACCACCGGGTCGGCATCAAAGCTGAACGCAATTAATTCGTTCTCCTTTATGGCTGTGACCTCTTCAACCATCTCGATCACGCGACCGTTTTCTTCGAATACAAGCTTGTACGTGCATCCGACTTCATTGTCATTGCCGCTGAGTTTTTCCATGCTCTTGAAACCGACCACCCATTTCCCCATATTCTCAAGATCGCTAAAGACAGCCCAGGAATGTTCGACTGGCGCGTTTACTTCAACGCGATGTTTGTATTCAAATGACGGCACTAACGCGCCTATCGCCAGAAATGCAACAACGAGCACAAGTACTGCGATACCGATAAATTTTAGTACTTTCATTTCCACTCCTCGTTATTTAAAGTGAGATCAATTCCAGCCCTGGCGTTCACGCAGGCTGGTAATATGGGTAACATGATGTTTGCCATGCCAGGCATAGATTCCGATATTTCGTCGTAAAGACACCAGCCTGGAGTCAGGATGAATCGCGGCGCTGACCCGCGAGCAGGCATTCCCTGCGGACATCCAGCGTGCGCAGTTAGGTTAGGCCACTTTTCACATTCCCACCCTTTTGTAGTTACGGTCTCTTTCTCAAACCGTCATTAATAGAGAAACGGAATCAGCTTCTTCGTGGTCTTTCGATACGTTTGATACTCATCGCCAAAGTGCTCGATGAGCATTTCCTCCTCCATCTTGATTCGAAAGAGGAAAATCGGGATCAGGAGTGACAGGATCAAGAAGCCATACAGGCTTGGGGGGTACACCGGCACGCCCAAAATGACGATGAGAACGCCAAAGTAGAGGGGATGTCGCGCAAGCCGGTAGACGCCATGGGTCATCAGTTGATGCTCCTCTCTCGTCACCAGAGTCGAAGAGTAAAACCGCTTGAGGGTCCATGCAGCGACGATGGCGATGCTCAATCCAACGATGCAGAGGGACAAGCCGGCAATGTTCCATACTGAGAGCAGACGCAGATTCTCCGGGTGCATGATCAGGTACCAGATGGTGCCGACCAGTCCGTCGTACCCGTCCCTGCCGCTGAAGATCAACCCCAGCAAGAAGACAGTGAGCGCCGGGACACCAAAAAAGAGAATGTCTTTTTTTATGGTCTTTCGCATTGTTCCACACATCCCTATAGTGAGAGTGAGAATAAGTCTGATTTCCCTGCGCCTCTGGGTCTCAAGCCGACAACCCTTGCTCCTTCTTGAAAACCCCCAGGTTATCGCAACTCTGGTCGGGGCCGCGGAAGCTCTCCTCGGCGACCAGGATTAATAATTCGGCAGAGACCGTTGCTTCTCAACTGCGGGTCTAATCGCGGTGTTGACCCGCGAGCACGTTGGATGGGTGCGGCTTTGCCTGCGGACATCCACCATGCGCAGTCGCCGGGAACGTATCTTTTCTACAGATCTGGATAACACCCCAAGATTACAATACTTTCATTGGCAATCAAGGAAAAATTGACTAAATGCAACAAAAACCAGCAGGATAATAGTAATAGGGAGAATTTATGCCGTTCCTGCGGGGCAGTTGACCTCTCCTGAGACCGGTAGTCCGGCCAGGAGCCATTGCCTTTAGTGCCGTGGCATTTGGTATGTCAGAATCGGGAGATATTTTGATGTAGTATTCTCTGACATGATGCTTGTTCGTATATTTGTGTCAGGTACGGCCGAAAGGCAGGTGGTACCTCAGTGTCAAATCTTTTGCCTCGGCGCCAGCAAAAGCAATGCAATGAATATACAACGGTTATTTGTTCACAAAACTGGCTTTTTTCATCATATCTTCTATTGCTTTGATTTCTCTTGGAGCTTTCGCAGAAAGAAGCTCACGCCCGCGCTCTGTAACCAGGACGTCATCCTCAATCCGGATGCCAATATTAGTATACTTATTCGCAACAGGCCTCACCTTATCGATAAAGTTATTAATTTCTTCTGCCTGGACATCCTGCCCAAACTGTTTGCGTAGTTGCAAAAGGTTATCAAGACTGTTTTCTCCAACATAAATACCCGGCTCAACTGTAGTCACCATACCTGCCTCGAGAATGCGGCTACGCTTTCCGTCTGTTCCACGATAGCTGCCTGCGTCATGCACGTCCAGACCAAGCCAGTGGCATGGGCCGTGCGGATACCAGATGCGGTACTGCCAATTACTGTCCAGGTCAGTAATCAACCCCAGACGATACAGACCATTCTTTACCACCTCCGCGATTTTTTCCCTAATTTCATTTGTTCTGACACCGGGTGCTATCATATTAATGCCTGCCTGTTGTGCCGCCAGGACAATTTCGTAGATTTCCTTTTGCTCTTTGCTGAACCGCCCATTTACCGGGATGGTGCGTGTAACATCCGCAGAGTAGTACCCAAATTCAGCGCCAATATCGATAACGACGACATCACCACTCCTGGTTTGCCGGTTGTTTGTCTCATAATGCAATACCGTTGAATTTAGGCCTGAACCAACGATTGAAGGGAAACCAACACGTGGACTGCCATTCCTGCGGTAAATGTATTCAATGATCGCCTCAATCTCATATTCATACATACCGGGCTCAGTCGCTTTCATGGCCTCAAGGTGGGCATCGCCGGTGATCCCAATTGAGCGTTTCAGCAAATCGATCTCATAGGCACTCTTTATAAGCCGCATCTCATGCACAAATTGCAATGGGTCTATCAAGTGTTTCGGTGGATTTCCCCGGCGACGCTTCATCATCGAAAGAAGTTTGTTGTTGAACTCTTCGTCATTCATACTGTAATAGACTTTACTCTTGCCACGCAGATATCCAGGGAGCATTTCTTCAAACTTATGAAAAGTAAAGGCTGTGTCGGCGCCAAATACTTTCATGCTTCCTGCGGCACCGTAGCGCTTTCCGGCCCACTTCTCCATTGCCGGGTTGCGCTGTCGTACGAACATAACAAACTCCTGTTCTGCTCCGGGAATAAGCAAAAATGCTGATTCCGGCTCCTCGAAGCCGGTCAGATAATAAAAGTCGCTATCTTGCCGGTACTCATAATCAACGTCGTTATTGCGATTGGCAACTGTTGCGCTCTTGAATATGGCAACCCCACCTTCCATTTTGTCCATGAGCTGCTGACGCCTTTGCGCAAATACCTCCTTGCTAAATGATTGTGCGGCTGCTTGTTTACTCTGCATGCAGTAAAACAGAAGAAGACAGCTTATAATATGACATATCAATGTTCTTTTCATAGCATACTCCTGAATAGTATTCCCCTTTTGCGTTTGTTTTTGCTCTGCTGCATAAGTTCCGTGTCGAAAAATACTCTTCTCTTTTTATCTGCCAGCAGAGCGCAGCCTCGAACTTTCACAATACAATTTATCTTGCAGAAAGCTTATCGATCTCCTCCAGAATCTCCCCGGGTTTCGGCCTGACGCGGTAGTTGTCCGTTGCAAATTGCCGCAGCACCTTGCCGTTTTGATCGACCAGAAAGCTCGCCGACCGCGCAATGTCCCCACCAGGTCCACCACCATTGTGGCGCACGCCAAAATAATCGATTAAGGTGTAGCTTTCATCAGAACAAAATTCATAAGTCGCGTTCGTTTTTTCTGCCATCGCTTGCACCAAATCCGGCGACTCCATACTAACGGCCAGAATACGTACATTTCTGCGCTCAAATTCATCTTTGTTTTTTTCGAGCTGACCCAGCTCGTAGTGGCAGTACGGTCACCAAATCCCCCGATAAAAAACCAGCAAAGTCATCGGCTGTTTGGCAATTTCTTCACCGAAATAAAAATCAGCGCCACCAGCCGTTTTCAAGGCGATGTTTGAAAGCCCATCATTCAATTGCTTGCCCGCATTGACAGATGTCTCGGTAAACGTATAAGTTGAATAGATCAATGTCCACCATGCAAAAAAACCGACTAAAGCTGCGCTGGCAGCGACCGCCAAAAGCCGCCATAGGGTGAAATGCTGAAACATCAGGCGGAGCAATATCACAACGCCGATACCGGCAATAACAAAATGCACGACCGGGTAGCGTTGGAAGATGCCGAGTTTTGTTGATACGATCACATACGAAACCAGGGAAACGAGAACGAGCAGAAATGTTAGAAAGACTTTCATAGAACGGAACTCCTTACTTCATACAAGGGCTTGCAAAGTATTCTCGCACGAGCAAAAAATATAAGAATACATATCATACCACATTTTTTGCTGAAATACTACAAAACTAAAATTTGGTGAAAGAAAAATGACTCCGCTAAAAGGATTCTCGTTGTGAGTTGCTCTTTAGTGGCATGCACACTGCGCATGACCGGCGCGAATTATCGACAAAGAGTATAAAAAAAGAAACTGGCGCTATAGCTGAACCAAGCGCCGGAAAACGCCCTGTCGTAAACGTCCATGTCAATGCGCCTGATATGCCACATTGGTGGCTGTTTGAAGCCTGACTTCTCTACCGTATCAGCATCATCTCGCGGCTTTGAGCGAGCTGGCCGACGGACAGCCGGCACACGTATGCGCCACTCGCCACTTGTTTTCCCGCTCCATCCCGGGCGTCCCAGGTGACCATGTGCTCGCCTGCAGGTTGGCGTCCACTCACCAACATCCGCACGAACTGGCCAAGCGCGTTGTAAATGGCCAGGGTGACGTCACCAGCCGCGGCAAGCCGGTAGCGAATCCGGGTCTCCGGGTTGAATGGATTCGGGTAGTTTGGCTCGAGCGCAAAGGTCGCCGGAAGCCCGCCTCGAGTTTGCGCCACCGAGGTTGGGGTAAATTGTGTTTTGAACACACTACCGCCACGAGTGCCGACATACAACCTACCAAGGTTATCTATAAGCAGTTCACGTGCGTCAAGATGTGACAAGCCATTGTTGATATTTTTCCAGGTAAGGCCATCGTCTTCGGAAAAAGAAACGCCCCCGCCTCTGCTGGCGATAAACAGGTTACCCGCTGAATCGCGCGCCAGGTCTTTGACCCCCAGCGTTGGCACATTGCCCAGCTTCTCCCAGGTATCGCCGTTGTCGATGGTGCGAAAAACACCATCAAAGCCGGATACCAGCACATCACCGCTCGGCTGAAACAGAAACGCAGTCATATCGAAATTCTGGCCGATGCCGTTATTGACTTCAACCCAGGTCGTACCGGCATTCACGGAGCGGTAGACGCCGTTGCTGCGTGTGCCGGCAAAGACAGTTCCAGTGCCGCTCACCCCCAATGCCTGCACACCAGAAGTTGGTAAGCCGGTTGAGATTTCCGTCCAGGTGTCGCCATTATTATCGGACTTGAACGCCTGGTTCCAAAAACTAACATAAACATCACTGCCACTGCCAAATGCAATAGAAGTCGGGGATAAGGCAGTTAGACTGGAGTCGGCAACAAACCAGGTATCCCCATCGTCATCCGAGATAGCGAGAACGCCAAATGCTGCAAACAAACGCCCGGCATTATTATCGGCGACAAATGTGGTCGTAATACCGAAACTAGAGGTCTCAACTTTGCTCCATGTAACAGCGCCGTCGGTGGTTTTGAATAAACCGTCGCTTGTCGCCCCGAATATGCTGCCTTGTGTTGACTGGCTCATGGAAACAACATCTAATGCGAATAGTCCTGTATTGGTTCGTGACCAGGTGTCACCGTTATCGCCCGAACGTAAAACGCCATAGTGCGCAGTTGCCGCAAGCAATTCGCCCGATTCACTAAAGACAAGATCCTTATAGCCTGCCGAACTTAAAAAGCCAGTTGCGGCATCCCAGGTCAATCCGTTGTCAATAGAGCGGAGAACAAAACTGCCAGCCGTGCCCGCAATCAGCACATTACTTGAATTACGAGCAAAAGAAAGCGAGGTACCGCTCATGAGAACACGCTTCCAGTTTATACCGTAATCATCACTTCTAAAGCCGCCGTCAAAGGAGCCAGCCAATAAAGTGTCCTCCGGCGTAATAAAAAGAGTTGTTATTTGTTTATTCCCTACCAAACCGGCGCTTCTTTCCGACCAGTTATCTCCATTATCATTGGAAAAAAAGATACCGCTTTGTGTACCGGCATAAACATCACCCAAAGAATTAATCGCTACTGCAGTTACAGTTGTATTGGTCAAACCGTTGTTGAATTCAACCCAGGTTTCACCATTATCCTCCGAACGGAACACGCCTGCTCTGGTACCGGCAAATAGAACGTCTATAGAGTTTATGGCGATCGATTCAATAAACCGGTTAACCAACCCGGCATCAAAAAACTGCCAGGTCGCGCCATCATCTGTTGAACGGTAGAGGCCGCGGTTCGTGCCCGCGAACAAATGACCTTGTGAATTTTTCACTAAGTCCCACACGCCGGTAAAAAGCAAAGGCGCGCCGGTACTTTCCGGGATTAATGACCAGGTTTGGCCGGCATCAGAAGAGCGGTAAAGCCCGCCCAGGCGCGTGCCGGCAATGAGAGCGCCGGAATCTGTGATCAGGATTTCGTTGACATCCCCGCCAAGCGGGCCGCCCGTGCGCTGCCATTGGGTTACATTTGTTTGCGCAAATAGATTGTTTGAAAAACAGAAAAACAAAATAAGTGTGTAAATTGCTTTGCTTAACATGTTGCCTCCGTGTAAGAAAGTTGTGCAGATTTTCATTTATATGTTAGGTAGCGTGGAGTCCCACTCCACCATTTTTCTATTCACCATCATCATAACCAGTTTCAATTGCGCTTTCGGACAAGCCCCACTCATTCTCACAATACCCAAGCTCCCAATATCGATGAAAGCGCGTCCATTGCCAATCCTGTGGTTGTTTGATATAACCGTGTTTTACCGGATTATAATGGATAGTCCAAAATGGTGGGCTTAAGAAACAAGCCCACCCTACAAAACTAAGCTCTAATCTCTTTTAATCTAGCGACCACGAATATTGAGTCACCTTCTTCAAATTCTTTATAACTCAGTGTGGATAATATTTCGAATGATTCAGAAATTATACCGAGCAATTCTTCTTGGTTATAGTAAGTAAACAACAAACCATTCATCATTTCATTTTCTTCACCCAGCCAGAACGAATGAGCAATAATTCCATTCGGAGATAAGATTTTTACCTGTTGCTGAAGGGATTTTTTTAATGCGTCTTGGGTGAGATGGTGAAGTACTTTATTTGAATATATGCAATCAAATGTCTTACTTACCTCAAGTTTCTGTGCATTGAGTTTTAGAAAGGAAATTTCCGGATGTTTTTTTTTGCAAACTTTCAAAAATTCATCTGATAAGTCCGAACCTGTAACTGAATATTCGTTCTTTAAATATTCAATATCCAGTCCGCCACCTGAACCTAGCTCAAGCAGTGTTGAGTTCAGAGAAAGGTGCTTGCCCAGTAACTGATAGATATTATTCCCATCATAGTCTTCGCACATCTCAATGTATTTTTTGACATTTTCTGCGTCATCATAAAAGCTCATCGTGCTTCCTATTTTTACAAGGCATAACATAGTATTCTAAAGATCTCATGATCCATTCTATTTTCAGATATTTCGGAAAGAACCTGGTTTATAAGATCTTATTTTTCGAAGGTGGGTATATCTCCGGGGAACATTTTCAGCATCATGCATCCACCGCATCACCCTAAAAAAATGAAAAAACGACACAATGTCAACAGAATCGGAAAAAAGAGGTGATTTTTTGTGTTAAATCAGACCGCTTTCTTTATTATGAGCCCAAAGTTAGGCAGGATGGAGTCCCTCTCCACCATTTTTCTATTCACCATAATCATGACCCGTTTCAATTGCGCTTTCGGACAAGCCCCACTCATTCTCACAATACCCAAGCTCCCAATATCGATGAAAGCGCGTCCATTGCCAATCCTATGGTTGTTTGACATAACCGTGTTTTACCGGATTATAGTGGATAGTGCAAAATGGTGGGCTTAAGAAACAAGCCCACCCTACGAAACTACCTTTGAGTAACATTGTCCTATAAAGATTATTGCTCAACAACGAATTTAGTCCAATCTTTATCTCTCATTTGGCGATCGGTATTTGGATTGAATAATGCATTGTCTGTCCCGAAGTAGATGCCATCTTTAGAAACCCAGTAATAGTTAGAACCCGAAGGGACCGAATAATGCTCGCCGGTTTCGTGGTTACCAATCAGGTTGGTTCCTTGTATGGCTCGAACCGTCTTTGAGTGGCCTGAATCGTCAATATTGCTTCGGGTCAGATAACCCTTGTGAGAAATATCGAGAATGTTGCTGTAGGTGTCACCAATTGATGTGGCTGTTTTTCCACGAGTGGCAATGGCATTCATGCGTTGGTTATGCGCCGCTGCACTTTGAGCCGAGGCTTCTCTCCAAAATTCATTAGTCTTTCGAATATTCCCCATCAATTGGCCATTCGCGTACTGTATCCATTGTGGGTTGATTTGGGCATTTGCCGCAGAATAGAAGTAGGCGTTTTTAGCTTTTTCAAAATACCCTGGTTCAGTTTCAAGTTCTGTGGTTTGAATGTTCCATAATATTGTTTGTTGCTTTGTAAATTGATATCGCACTAACACAATTAGAGATTTAGTCCCTTTTGGAGTTTTCCATTCGGTACCCAAAGCTTCTACCTGGCGCTGAGTACCCGTGTTGGGCATTGCATTGAAAAGTCGTTGCCAAAACCCGGAAACTTCTGGAAGGTCATAACTTTTCAGAAATTTGTATCCTTGTGCTTCAATATTTGGTTGCAAAAATTGGCTTAGTACTTGTCTAATATTCATAGGCCGTGCGAGCATTTGTCCACTCATCTGCAAAGTCTGTTGCATCATAGGATCATTGCTCCAGGTATATTGGCTGGTTTCGGTTTTATAAACTCTTAAATTGTTCAGCCCCTTTATGTAAATAGGATTGTCTATATGGTTAACTTTCCAACTTTTCGGGATAGGAAACCTTGCCTGTACCAAACCGCTTTGCGGGTCTATGAACTCGTGGTATTTTGTAGTTTCGATGTCTTTCATCGACTTTTGAAATATTTGCTCAATAGTATCAACATCGTTACTGCTTTCAGCTGTTTCGGATTGATTTGTTGTTTCCTGTGCTTTGCAAGCTCCGCAACCTAACAATAAATTTGTTGCCAATGCAATGATGAAAATCTTAAGATTTTTCATTTGATATTTCCTTTTCTTGTCCTACGGTTAATAAAAAATCAATCCAATGCCTGCTACCATTAAACCTGTCAATTCCATTTGCAAGCCAGTAGTGTGCGCTCGTGGCGGATATGTCACCCCCGTGCACTGCTATTCAAGGTGTCCCCCACGGACAAATGAACAGGGAATTTTATTCCATTCAACAATGGGTTGTGTGGTGAAATAAATGCCAATTACTTTATAACGTCCCATAGCTTCGTTGTCTGTTATTCGTTCTTAGCTCGCCCTTTATTGGGGGGACAGAGTCCCTGTTTTATTAATGCGTTGGGGATTGCCTTTTAGATTTCAAAGTGGTGGGACATCCCCGACGAGCATAGTTATACTAATACACAGATATAAGGTCAGAATAAAATTCATTTTCATATTGATTTAGAATTGGCTGCAACGGTTTGTGTATGATTAGTTGCGGACTGCTTCGCAAGAAACAATCCGCTAAATTCCAAAATTAATGCGTGTGAATTTCTGTTCCCCTGGATTTCCACCCGGGGCGTCCAATAAATTGGGACTTCTGTCCACATCATGGGCATGCACTTTTATTAAATCTGTATTGTTTTTCTGGCTCAAGTTGGGGCAGAAGCCCTTTCTAATTGCGCCCTGGGTAGAAACCCAGGGCGAGCGAGAATAACGCGCTGCAAAAAACGCGGGCAACTGTGCTGCTGCCTTTTCTGAATTCGCGCGGCGCACAAAAATCAGAAATCAAACGGGCGCTTTTACAATCGCTGTTCATTTTTTTGTTAGGCACGGGTTAAAACCACGTGCCACACGACTTTCAAATTTTTATGTCCAAGGCACCCGGCGTCTCCGCCTTTCTTTTTGCCAGCAGCATATCAAACACCACGCGTTGAAAACCTGCCTGCAATTCCTTACTATTGAGGTATTGCATCATCTGGCTCTGGTGTGCGTCGCTGCTCTCCATCACCGCAGCATCCAAAGCGCCCGCAAAATCACCTAGCAGCGCCTGCGCGGGGGAGTTGTTGGCGATCTGGTGCATCACGCTTTCGTTCTCGCTGATCTTGTCGCGGATTGTGTAAGCATAGTTGATCAGATCCCGGTCGGTCAGGCCGTCGGTTACGAACAGCTCGTTCAAGCGGGTGATGATCTGCGACAGCCATTCCTCTTCTTTGCTCCTGGCCTTGCCAGTACCGAGATCTGTTGCGGGGTAGAGACCCGTGCCTGCCCCATCCTTGACCAACAAAAGATCCTGCTGTTTGATCTTCGATAGGCGATAGTGACTCAACTGCACCGAACTCAGATCAATGGCATCGTCATCGGGCGTTTTCTCACGCAGCAAAGGCGCCAGATGGCGCGCGTAGATGCTCAGTTTCTCCAGGTCGTGGCTGTCGTAGTCGACGATCTGTGACATAAATTCGTAGTAGCGCGTAAACGCCATTAAATCCGCCTTGAAAATCCCGAGAGCATCCAGCGCCAGCTTTGATTCTTTCATGTCCGCCTCCGCATTAGCGATGGAAGTCGCATCGCCCAGAGATTTGGCGTGGTCAAAGCGTTGCTTGTGCTTTGCGTAATCAGCCTGTGCCTGTTCGTAGCGCTTCTGCCAACGTTCGACGGCTGGCTTACAGACATTGCTGATGGCGGCGTTGCTCTTGCTTTTCACGAAGAAAACTTCGATGAACCGCGTCACCTCGGTCCACAAGAATATATCTGCAGCCCGCAGCTTGTCAAACAGATCCCAGATAAGATTCGGGTCTGAGACATCAAGCAAGTTAGCTGTTTGGTAGTACTCCTGAAAGGCGGTCAGCACATCCGCGGGCTCGTTGACAAAATCGAGCACATAGGTCTCCTGCTTGCCCGGGTAGATGCGATTGAGACGCGACAGGGTTTGCACGCAGTCGAGGCCGCCCAGCTTCTTGTCCACATACATGGCGCAGAGCTTGGGTTGGTCGAAGCCGGTCTGGAACTTCTGGGCGACGATCATTACATGATAGTCGTTCGAGTCAAAGGCCTTGCGCATATCCCGCCCCTTTAGGTCCGGGTTCATGCCGTTCTCGGTAAACTTCTCCCCGAGCAGCCCTTCGGCGTGTGGATCCGTGGCGCTGAAGGTCACCTCCCCCGAGAACGCGACCATGGCGCTCAGTTGGCTGTATGAATTCTTTTGAACATATTTATCGAACTCCAGCTTATAACGCACGGCCTCCTTGCGCGAGCCCGTGACGATCATCGCCTTGGCGTGGCCATTCAGCAGCCCCATCACCGTGCCTCTGAAGTGCTCGACGATCACCTTCACCTTTTGCGCGATATTGTAGTCGTGCAGACGCACCCATTGCCCGAGCTTGACCTTGGCTTTCTTGCTGTCAACCTCGATGTCTGCGCTGGCAATCTTCTGAGCCAGGTTGTAGGCTACTTTGTAGCTCGTGTAATTCTTCAGCACATCGAGAATATACTCCTCTTCGATCGCCTGCCGCATGCTGTAGACATGAAAAGCCCGCGGCTTGTTGGTTTTCGATGGCGGCTCAGCGGGGTCGGGTAGACGGCCGAACAATTCCAGGGTCTTGCTTTTGGGCGTGGCCGTGAACGCGTAGTAGCTCAGATTGGGGGAAGCCCCACGCGACTGGACACTGGCCGCAAGCATGTCCTCGGCGGTGAGTTC
>JAJDAG010000051.1 GCA_029262005.1 Candidatus Zhuqueibacterota bacterium
CGACAAAGTAGTGGAGATCTTTGATGGGCGTATCAGCAAAGAACAACTTAACCAGATAATGTAATATGCTGTGCCAATTGTGCGAAGACAGTCAGGCGATTATTAAGATAGCACAGGTAATTAATCAAAAAAAAATTGAGATTAATTTGTGTAAAGCATGTGCTGAGCAAAAGGGCGTGGAAAACCCAATGGTTACTTTACCTCAAATTTTTGGCGATTTTGTCACCGAATTAATTGGAGATGAGGAAACTGAGCATGAATTTGCAAGGGACTTGACTTGCCGTGGATGTGGCCTGAGTTGGAAAACGTTTGAGAAGACAGGCTTGTTAGGGTGCGATATTTGCTACCAGACATTTTGTGAAGACTTAGACCTGGTTTTGCGCCGAGTTCATGGCAGTGCCCACCACATTGGAAATCGGCCCAGGTCCAGTAGGAAATGCATTGATGAGCAGGAGTTGCACCGGATCAAACTTAATCTGCGTGAGGCAATAAAAAACGAGAATTTTGAACTGGCTTCGGAGTTGCGAGACCTTGTTCGCGACGCAGGCCGTGATGATACGCAAGGTGAAGACGATGGAATTCTCAGGTGAATAGAATTCAATCACAGAGTGGGCAAATGCGGCCACCTGCAGGGGGTGAATCTGTTCATGATATCAGCCGTCTTCTATGGAATTTTGGCAGTTGGTTGGTTCAGGAGGATGCATTTTCTGATACAATTATCTCAACCAGGGTAAGGCTGGCGCGCAATTTGCAGGGCTGTCGTTTTCCGAGTCGGGCATCGGAATCGGAATCTAAAAATGTCATTAAAAAAGTGCAAAACGCTTGTGCTGAGGCTACCAGTTTTCAAGATGTGTCGTATGTGGAGATAGACCAACTGTCTGAATGGGATTGCAAATATTATGTAGAGCGCCGGCTTGCCAGTCCGCAATTGATTGAAAGCGATGTCCCGGCTCTTCTTGTTGTTGAGGCAGGCGAAACCCTCAGTGTTATGGTCAACGAAGAAGATCATCTTCGCGTCCAGTGTATCGTCGCCGGGTTGGGGGTAGACGACGCCTGGGCGTTGGTCAGTCGTGCGGATGATGAGCTGGAAGAAAACCTGAACTTTAGCTATTCAAAAGAGTATGGTTACTTAACAGCTTGCCCTACAAATCTTGGTACAGGTCTCAGAGTTTCGGTATTTGTACATCTTCCTGCCCTGAGTTTTCGGCGTGAGGTCAGCGCAGTGATTAAAGGACTGCCGTCACAGGAAATCGCTGTTCGGGGTTTTTACGGCGAGGGTACGGAGCCGGTTGGTGATATTTACCAAATATCGAACCAGCTTACACTTGGGCGGACTGAAGACAGTGTAATAGAACGAATATATTTAACAGCAAAACAAATAGTTGAGTTGGAACGGCAGGCTCGTACAAGAGTGGAAGATGACGATTTTATTAAATTGGAAGATACTGTGTATAGGGCAATTGGTATTCTGCAAAATGCGCGCTTGATGAGTTCTCTGGAAGCTATGAACCTTTTGTCCACGGTAAAACTTGGTATAGAGGTTGGCTTGATTAAGGGGCTTGGCAGGGTTGCCATAAACCAACTCATGATGCTTTTACAACCCGCACATCTCTTGAAAATTTATGGAGAGGATTTATCCGAAGAAGAACGCGATATTGTTCGCGCCGAGTTTATTCGTCAAAATATAAAGAGAATTTGAAAAGAATCGGAAAATGATAAAAGTAACAGTCGTAAATAGAATTAGAAAATCTGAACATTATATTAAAGTGGAGTCATCAAAATGAAGAATAATTTCTCTAGTCGAGTTCAGATGGTTATTCAGTTCTCTAGGGAAGAGGCTCTCAGGTTAGGGCATGACTATATTGGTACAGAACATCTGCTGTTGGGTTTAATCAGGGAAGGCGAAGGGATTGCGGTTGAAATCTTGCGTAACCTCGGTTGTGATTTGGACGAAATCAAGCGATATATTGAGGACTCCGTCAAACCTTCCGGCGAAACAATGACCATCGGCAACATTCCCTTTACGAAAAGGGCCGAGAAAATTCTGAAAATGGCTTATGTAGAGGCAGAAAAATATAAATCTGATATCATTGGTACCGAACATTTACTGCTGGCCCTGGTAAAGGAAAAGGATGGCGTTGCGGCCCAAGTGCTGCTTGGATTCGATGTCACCTACGATACAGTTCGTGAAGAATTGGAGAACATCCTTCGTGGTGCTCCCTCCAGCCGGGAGTCTACAGGTCAACAAAAATCGAAAACACCCGCTTTGGATCATTTCGGCAGGGACCTTACCGAGCTTGCTCGTAAAGGTGAGTTGGATCCGATTATCGGGCGTGACACAGAAATTCAGCGTGTGGCGCAGATCCTGAGCAGGCGAAAGAAAAATAATCCAGTACTCATTGGTGAACCAGGTGTGGGGAAAACAGCCATTGCCGAAGGGCTTGCATTGCGAATTATGGAACGGAAAGTTCCCAGAATTCTGCATAGCAAACGTGTTGTGACGCTCGACTTGGGTGCCATCGTTGCCGGAACAAAGTACCGGGGTCAATTCGAAGAGCGTATGAAAGCGGTTATGAATGAACTGCAGCGGGCTAAAGATGTGATTTTATTTATTGACGAGTTGCACACAATTGTCGGCGCTGGTGGCGCTTCGGGCTCGCTTGATGCTTCTAACCTGTTTAAACCTGCCCTGGCGCGGGGTGAACTGCAATGCATTGGCGCGACGACTTTGGATGAATACCGGCAGCACATTGAAAAGGATGGTGCGCTGGAAAGACGTTTTCAGAAAATTGTGGTTGATCCACCGTCACCGGATGAGACTCTTTTGATTCTACAAGGACTCAAGGAACGGTATGAGCAGCATCACAAAGTCCGGTTTGATGACGAGGCGATTATAGCTACCGTGAAGTTGTCGGAGCGCTATATAGCCGATCGGTTTTTGCCGGACAAGGCAATAGATGTGTTAGATGAAACCGGGGCAAGAGTCCATCTGGCCAATATTGTTGTGCCAAAGGAAATTACTGAGCTCGAAGAAA
This sequence comes from Candidatus Zhuqueibacterota bacterium, assembly GCA_029262005.1. Classification (GTDB taxonomy): domain Bacteria; phylum Zhuqueibacterota; class Zhuqueibacteria; order Oceanimicrobiales; family Oceanimicrobiaceae; genus JAJDAG01. The sequence continues at coordinate 3,036 of JAJDAG010000051.1, forward strand.
AAATAAAGGAAGTTCGCAAGGAAAAAGATTCCGTAATCAAGGAACAGGAATTCGAACGCGCAGCCGTTTTGCGCGACCAGGAAAAGCGTTTACATAGAAAATTGGAAACTGCAAAAAGGCGCTGGAAAGAGACTGAGGATGAGTTTCTAGCCACAGTCACTGTTGATGACGTTGCTGAAGTCGTCGCGATGATGACCGGAATCCCCGTCCAACGAGTGGCGAAATCAGAATCTGCAAAAATTCTCGGTATGGAGAATGAGCTCAGGAAATCAATCATCGGCCAGGATGATGCCATTAAAGTTTTGAGTAAGGCCATTCGCAGAACCCGCGCCGGATTAAAGGATCCCAACAGACCCATTGGTTCATTTATTTTTCTTGGACCAACCGGCGTTGGCAAAACAGAGTTGGCCAAAGTATTGGCCCGCTATCTGTTTGAGGACAATGAGGCGCTTGTCAGGCTTGACATGTCCGAGTACATGGAAAAATTTTCAGTGTCTCGACTCACTGGCGCGCCTCCCGGATACGTTGGTTATGAAGAGGGGGGACAACTTACCGAAAAAGTCCGTCACCATCCTTATGCGGTTGTGCTATTTGATGAAATAGAGAAAGCGCATCCGGATGTATTCAACATTCTTTTGCAAATCCTCGACGACGGCCAGTTAACCGATGGTCTTGGTCGTAAGGTCGACTTCAAAAACACTATTTTGATAATGACTTCAAATGTTGGTGCAAGAGAGATTAAGAAGGGCGCCGGCATTGGCTTTGCCTTTGACTCCGAAACATCAGATTATGAGGGAATGCGTGGCAAAGTAATGGAAGAAGTGAAGCGACTGTTCAACCCTGAGTTTATCAATAGGGTGGATGAAGCGGTTGTATTTCATTCATTGAAAAAATCACACATGGTTCAAATAATCGATATTGTTATTGCCGAAATGCTCAGTAAAGTCGAGGATCGTGAAATAGAAATTGATCTTACCAAAGGCGCCAAGGAATATCTTGCAGAGCGGGGTTTTGATCCGGTTTACGGTGCACGGCCTTTGCGTCGTACAATTCAAAAATATGTTGAAGATGCACTGGCTGAAGAAATTTTGCGCGGAAAATTCGTCGATGGAAGTCGAATTCAAGTGAAGAAAAAGGGTGATGGGCTTGAGTTTACAGAAATTGGTCGCAAAAAAGACGAGAGTTCAACCAGCAAGCAGGACCTTAATAAGAACAAGTCTAAGAAAGAAGAAATCGAGAATCACTGATAACGTGTTGGCCAAGCCTGATAAGGTTTTCCTTGCCACACATGCGCTACTTTGCTGGACGAGCTCGGTCTTCTGCTCGTCCAGCTCATTTACCTGTTCCCGGGATTTTCTATCAGTACATCTCAAGCACTGCGCCAATGTCCAACCGGAATAGTCCTTTTGCAAAATTAATAAAACCTCTTGACAGGCGTACGAATCGTTCTTATATTTGGCCTCTGATATGATTATCTCACGAATAAATATTAAAGCTTTCAAGTCCATTTTTGAGTTGCGACTTCCTGTCGACCCGAAAGTGACGGTAATGATTGGCGCCAATGAGAGCGGCAAAACCAATACTTTGCGTGCAATTGAATCGTTCAGACCCAACGCGCCTTTCAGTAACGCAATGACTTGCCAGTACTCCGATTATTATTATCAGGGGAAATGTCCTGAAATCACCATCGATTTTTGTAATCTTTCCCGGGAAAATAGACGAAATTTGCTGCCGGTTTCTGAAGTATTCAAAGATGTCGAAACGTTTACAGTGATGAAAAGTGGATCTGCACTTTCCGATTATCACGTTTTTGTGAAGAATGAGGAAATACAGGTTTCAAACATAAAGCGTTTGCTTGATTACCTTCCCAAATTCCTCTATTTTGATGATATTTCACTGATTAAAAATCGAGTTGATTTGGCAACTTTACTCAACGGAGACAAAAGTCATAATACTGAGCGAAATCTGCTTAAGATTGGCGGCCTTCACGATAATTTTGAGGTCATATTTGAGGATTCTACACGAGGTCGCCGCGCCAGTGAAGAAGCCAGTCGGCTTATTACCCAGCAGGTACGTCGCGTCTGGTCACAAGAGCCAACAATTGAGATTAAACTGAATGTCAATGGTAAGGTTTTGTACATAGATATTTCCGATGGCACAACAGTTTATGACACGCCCGAGTCTCGGAGCCTGGGCTTTCGCTGGTATTTGTCCTTTTATATTAATTTTATTGCCCAGACTTTTGAGGCAAAGGCCAATGAGTTTTTCTTTCTTCTGGATGAGCCGGGCATCCATTTGCACCCCGCTGGTCAAAAGGATCTCACCAAGGTTATGGAAGATCTGGCTATCAAGAATCAACTTATTTACACGACACATTCCCCATTCATGATAAATCGTGAATACCCACAACGGGTTCGCGTGGTGGCCAAAGGCCGTGAAGGCACTAGAATTGACTCCCAGGCGTATCGCGATAACTGGAAGCCTTTGCGAAGCTCAATTGGGCTTATGATCGGTGATTTATTCTTCTTTAATGATAATAGTCTCATTGTAGAACTGCCTTCGCGTCGTGTCCCCATCATGAAAAGATTTCAATTCTTTAAATCAGGCGCAGACAAGAATAGCAAGTAGCTGTTTGTATGACTCACGTTCTGAATTCAATCTGTGATATCCCCGGTGTGAAAGTTGGTCTGGCTCAGAATAACGACGCCCTGACCGGCTGTACTGTGATCCTTCCGGACAATGGCGCTGTTGCGGGTGTCGATATTCGTGGTTCGGCTCCGGGCACTCGTGAAATAGAGGCGATGAAACCTGCTCGCCTCGTGCCGAGAGTCGATGCGATTCTGCTTGCCGGCGGCAGCGCATTTGGCCTTGACGCTGCCGGTGGTGTTCAGCAATATTTAGAAGAGCAGGGCCGTGGATTCGATGTTGGTGTGACGACCGTGCCAATTGTGCCTAGCGCTGTTATTTTTGATCTGCATCAGGGCGATCCTAAAATCCGGCCTGATAAACAGATGGGGTATAAGGCAGCGCTGAGCGCATGCAGCAAACCACCGCCGAATGGTCTTTTTGGCGCTGGTCTTGGCGCCACCGTTGGCAAGGTGCTTGGGCCTGAGAATGCCATGCGGGGCGGCCAGGGCTCTGCATGTTCAAAGTATGGCGATATCTACATTGGAGCACTTGCGGTGGTCAATGCTTTTGGCAATATTGTGAATCCGGAGGATAATTCGATTATCGCGGGTGCCCGCAATCCGGAAACCGGCAGTTTTGTGGATGCTGAAGAAGCAATTTGGTCAACCGGCTCCCCTGTTTATAATTTAAAAACAAACACGACGCTTGCTGTTGTGGTGACCGATGCTGCGTTAACCAAGGAAACAGCCACACAGGTGGCGACCATGGCACACGCCGGCTTTGTAAGAACCATTCGTCCGTGTCATACGCCGTTGGATGGTGACTTGATTTTCGCGCTCTCAGTTGGTGAAAAGCAGGCAAATGCCCTGAACATCGGCAGTGCCGCTGCTCAGGTTGTTTCCGAAGCGATTGTGCGTGCGGTGAGCGCAGCTAATGGTATAGATTTTAGAAAAAAAGAGCCGCGACGATAAATTTGGGAAGCGGTTATTGCATGGTGTAATGGGATTGGTTTTCAGAGATACTTCCGCTCATTTGCAGTTTACTAAAATATGGTGGGTTTATGATTTATGCGTACAAGAAAACATCTCCCGTAATTCCTGAGTCCGTCTTTGTTGCCGAAAATGCAACCATCATCGGTGATGTTGAAATAGGTAAAGAATCAAGTATCTGGTTTCAAACCGTTATTCGCGGTGATGTAAATACGATTCGTATCGGCGACCGAACCAATATCCAGGATGGCTCTGTTCTGCATGTGACATATCAAAAATGGCCCCTGAGCATTGGCCACGATGTGACGGTAGGTCACGGTGCGATTCTGCACGGATGTACCATTCAGGATTGTTGCTTGATTGGCATGGGTGCACAAATACTGGATGGTGCGACAATCGGGGAGTTTAGCGTAGTCGCAGCGGGATCATTGGTGATGGAAGGTGTGCGCGTGCCACCGCGTTCTTTGGTTGCAGGTGTTCCGGCAATCGCAAAACGCTCTTTGTTAGATGAGGAAGTACAACGGATTCAGGAGGCTGCTGCGAGGTACGTCGCCTATAAGAATGAGTACATGACCGGCGCGTTTACACCTGTTGAAAGAAAAGTCCCTGTGTTGGCAAGTCCGGTTCCAAGGATAGATGAACTTTAACTGCTTGCTTTTGCTTAACCCTAGAATGGCGAGCCGAATATACCAGGAAATTAGAAATCTCAACTACTTTGCCACGGAACAACATGCCTGGGTTCATTGCTTTTTGCTCATGGCGAAACTCAATTATTGCCAACCTGCTTTAACAGGTCTTCAGGCTAAATTTCTTCAAAATCAAAATACATTTTTTCTGAAATTTTCGCCCAGTCGCCAACGTCCTGCCTGAATTTATCAAACGAAGTGTAGATTTTTTTCGCCTGTGCGTCATTTTCAGTCATTTCCTCGACAACCTCTTGCGCGTGTTGTTGCAATGCCGACAAAACAGAATTGGGGAATTTTTCAATAATAGTTTTCTCTTCGTACTTGAGCTTTTTTAAATAAGCGTTGTTTTTTGATTCAAATTCTGCCAACATTAAGATGTTGGACCTGTCAGCGGCTGCTCTGATTATCATTTGTAAATCTTTAGGCAGGCTTTCCCAGGCTTGCTTGTTGACCGTAAGCTCTAAGACCGGCCCTGGCTCCTGCCAGCCCGGGTAATAGTAGTGCTTCGCGATTCTGTGGAAACCCATCAGATAGTCATGGTACGGGCCAATCCATTCAGTTGCATCGATAACTCCTCGTTCCAAATTGGTGTATATTTCACCGCCTGCAGTCAAGATAGGTGAGCCACCAGCTTTTTCAATAACGCGGGCGCCAAGACCTGGAATACGCATTTTCAGGCCCTTCAGGTCATTGGGGGAATTTATTTTTTTGTTAAACCAGCCGCCCATTTGCATGCCGGTGTTGCCGGCGGGCATGGGTACGAGGTTGAATGGCGCATATAGTTCCTCCCAAAGCTGCAGGCCGCCGCCACTGTAAAGCCAGGAGTTCATTTGTTGGGCATTCATGCCGAAAGGCACTGCGGTGAAAAATTGCGCCGCCGGAATTTTTCCAGCCCAATAGTAAGCAGCGCCGTGACCCATTTCAGCGATACCCTGGCTTACAGCATCAAATGTCTCCAATGCCGGCACAAGTTCGCCGCCTCCGTAAACCGTGATTTTTAGTCGTCCGTCCGACATCAAATCGACCCATTCAGCCAGCTTGTCTACCCCTTCGCCCATGACCGGAAAGTGCGGTGGCCAAGTGGTAACCAGGTTCCATTGAAAATTCTGGCGAGTGCGCACAGCAGGGGCGTCGCCGGGCTGATCTTGTCCACAGCCAAAAATCAGCGTTGAACCTCCAACCAGCGATCCTGCTTTAATAAAGTCTCTGCGTTTGATCTTTTTCATTAATTCTCCTGGCTCGTGTTTGTTTACAAGTTCAATTAACTGGTTGGCTTTTCCATGTTGAACATCCATGACTATGGCTAATAATATGTGAAAAAAATGAAATTAGCAAGTCTGCTCTTTGCCTGACAAAGAAAATGTTGATTCAAACCAACAAAGCATCTCCTAATTTTGGCACGATAAATGTTTCATCAGCCAGGTTTCCTGCACGCATGGCCTGGCGCAGATAAACGGGTGGTTCGCCCATGGGTTCGTCTGTCAACCTGAAAGTGCCCCAATGCATTGCTACGGATATTTTTGAGCGCACATCTTTATGTATTTGCACGGCTTCCGCAGGGTCAACATGCACCGGACTCATAAACCAACGCGGCCGATAAGCGCCAATTGGGATCATCGAAACGCTCATCTGCCCGAATCTTGAACCAATTTCTTTGAAGTAGGGGCAGTATCCGCTGTCGCCGGCAAAGGGAACCGGCGAACAGCGTTGACTCAAAATCGGGTCAGTCAAGATGTTTACGCCTGCAACCTGAATGAGAAATGTCGAATGCCCGATCCAGGTCAGCTGAATTGCATCTCCGGGCGGATTGTTAATGCGTTCAAGGTCTGGCTCCACAGATTCCGGCAGAGAACCGTTTGCGTGTTCAGTGACAATTTCAGGCGACTTTTCTTTGCGGCTAAATTGCCATTTCATTAAAGCGCCAAGGCCGTGAATAATGTTTGTGCTTGGGTTTCTGAAGCCCGTGACTGTATGGTGTTTCGTCAAAATTTCATCCATTGAATTATCCTGGCACGTAAACAAAAAGGGGTAAAATAGTGTTTGCTCGAAAACTCGCGTCTTTGTGTTTTGGACCGAATTTGACAACGCAACTGCACATTGACTTCAATAAATTGTTTTTATTTTAGAGAAATATTCAGGCTTTAACTTCCTCACCCGGGATAACGGGTTCGGAATGACGGCAAACTTAGAGTTTTAGCCAAGTGCTAAAATAGGGAGTTGAGTTTAATTTTCAAAACATATTATGGCCCAAAAGGCAGGAGGCAGGCCCAATAGTGCGGCCTGCCTTCGGAGGAAATGTCTGACGTTCTATTATTAAGTACCAAATCAACTCAAAGATTATTCCATCGAGTCTGAGGATGGTATCTTTGTACCGTTGCCGGTTCCATCGGGGTAGAAAGTCGGTTTCACTCGAAGACAGACAGTTTGTGTGATATCACTAGCGTGGAGTCAAAATGAACTTTGCCGGTGGCATCCATCAGGACGAATTGTTCAAGGTATTCTATATGGTCGCTCAGTAGGCCGGTGATGAAAAAGTAAGTAGCGAGCACATCCGCTTCTTCGGCTGTTGCGGCTAAAAGGGAGACGCTCCGGCAAAGGCCGGCGGGATAACCGGTTTTCGGGTTCAGAATATGATGATAGCGTTTACCGTTGATTTCTGCATAGCGTTCGTAATCTCCGCTGGTGGCAACGGCAAAATTGTTGAGTTCGAACTTTGCGAGAAGTGCATCTGCTTTTCGCGGGTGCTTAATTCCAATGTTCCAGGGCGAGTTGGCGGACTTTTTTCCTGAAACATAAATGTCTCCACCGGCATTGATTAAGAAGTTTTGAATACCCTGTTCCCGCAAGACTTGCACACCCCTGTCAATAGCGTACCCCTTGGCAATGCCGCCAAGATCTATTTTCATGCCTTTCTGCACCAAATAGGCGGTGGTGTCCTGCGAATTCAAAACAATATTTTCATAGTTTACCAGGCGCAGGAGCGAGTCAAGAACTGTCTTGTTAGGAATTTTAATTTCCCGCTCGGTATTGAAACCCCACAACTCGGTGACCACACCAATGGACACATCAAACACACCGTCAAGCCGTCGGGCGTAGCTTTTCGCGCGCTCGAGTATGGCAAATGTTTCTGTGCTGACCTTCACGGGAGCTCGCCCGGCATTGCGGTTAATTTCCGAAATTTCACTGTTGGTTTCGTTATATCCCAGTCGATTTTCGACTCTTTCCATTTCCACGAAAGCATGGTAAAATGCCTGTTTACAAGCGCGAATATCTTTGTAGATGGCAGTTGCTTCTACCAACGTGCCCATCAAATATTTTGACACAGAAACCTCGAATGCTTTTTCCTGTGCCCGGACTTGTGGTGGAAAGTTGGCCAGAATGATCAGTGTTAAAATAAAAGCAAATTTATAGCTGGGTGATTTAAACGACATTTCTTCCCTCAAGTCCTCTTTAAAAAATTGTGAGCCCCTTTAAATTCAAAAATCAAAAGTGGGTTAGCGGCTCTTTGCCCAGAGGATAAACGTTAAAGCCGATTTCGAATAATCTGGTGTGGTCAAGTATGTTGCGACCATCAAAAATGAAAGCCGGCTTCTCCATTTTTTGAAAAATACGCTCGTAGTCGAGTGTTTTGTATAAGTCCCATTCCGTCATGATTGCAATGGCGTGTGTGTTCATAGCGGCTTTGTACGGATCGGCTTCGAAGTCGAATTTGCGAGCCAGATCACCGAGTTCTTGCCGGGTGTTTTCAAGGGCCTTGGGGTCTGTGAGAACAATCCGGGCTTGCTCTTGCAGCAGCTTTTTGGCAATATATATGGCCGGCGATTCGCGAATGTCGCCGGTATTGGCCTTAAAGGCACAGCCAAACAGTGCGATGCGCTTATTGGTAATGGTATTAAAAAGCGCTCTGGTCATGGTCTGCACAAACCGCCGTTGCTGATATTCATTGATTTTGACGACGTTTTCCCAGTACTCAGCGACTTCTTTTAGCCCATAAGATTCGCAGATATAGACCAGATTGAGGATGTCCTTTTTAAAACAGGAACCACCAAAGCCAACGCTGGCCTGCAAAAACTTACTGCCAATCCGAGTGTCTGCGCCTACGGCTTTGGCGACCTCGTGCACGTCTGCTTCGGCTTTTTCACAAAGAGCCGAAATGCTGTTAATTGAAGAGATGCGCTGGGCGAGAAAAGCGTTGGCTACAAGTTTGGACAGTTCGGCGCTCCAAACATTGCTTGTGATAATTTTTTCCCGAGGAACCCAATTGGCGTAAACTTCAACAACTGTTGCCCGCGCTTTGCGACCGCGTGCGGTTTCCTGGGAGCCTACGAGAACCCGGTCCGGGTTCTCAAGATCGTTCACAGCCGTTCCTTCTGCCAAGAACTCCGGATTGGACAAAACTTCAAAATGAATGCCCTTATCGTTTGAGTTGAGAATTCGTTCCATGGCATCGGCTGTTCTAACCGGTAGGGTGCTTTTTTCAACAATTATTTTATCCGACACCGATACTTTGAGAATGTTTCTTGCGGTTTTTTCCCAGTATTGCAGGTCAGCGGTTTTGCCTGCGCCTTCTCCAAAAGATTTTGTCGGCGTATTAACCGAGACAAAAATAATATCCGCTTTTTTGATATTCTCTTCAAGCTCGGTGGAGAAGTAAAGGTTCTTGCCTCTGGCTGTTTTTACCAGTTCCAGAAGACCTGGTTCATAGATGGGCAGGTCGTCAGTTTGCCACGCTTTGATTTTTTCTGCATTGATATCAATAATGATGACTTGATATTGTGGACAGCGGGCGGCAATCATGGCCATGGTCGGGCCGCCCACATAGCCTGCGCCAATGCACAGAATGTGCTTTTCAAATTTATCAGTATTCATTTCGCCTGTTTGGTTTGTGTTTAATCATTGAATGGTTTGTCGTTTTTTAAGGCAATCAGCTTTTTAACGCAATTGTAAAACGTAGCAAAATCCCAAGCAACAATCAAATTAAACTAATGAAATTTGCGCCATGTTTTGCCCTGACTGTTTCTTCAGGCTTATGGCGTAACAGATTTCCTCCCGCTCTTGCGGAGGGTGGAATAAGTTTGTATTTTATTTTGAATTGTATGTTGGCCACAGAGACACGGAGAGCACAGAGTCAAAAAGGGTCTCCGTTGTCTCGTGTGGGGGAATGATAAGAATAAAAAATTAAGCCACTGATTTACACAGATGGAACACGGATAAATGAATCTAAAATATGAGATGAGCACAGAGGTAATAATTGGTGCCATTTTTGAGATTCATAATATTTCAGGCTATTGTTTTTATGATCTGTTTTCTCCGTGCTCTCTGTGACTCCGTGGCAAAACTTATGAATGATTCATCCTAGCGAAGGGTTCCTAATTCTATGCAAAATTATCCAAGCGAATACCTCGAAAAATACCCTGCAAGCATCGACCTGGAGAAGCGGGCAAAAAGCAGAATGCCCCATTTGTCATGGGAATATTTACAATGCGGCACCGGCGATGAGCATGCATTATCAAGGAATCGGCACGCTTTCAAAGATATCATTCTCACACCCAGGCCCATGCAAGGTGCGGTTGTTCCGGATCTTTCCGTTGAGTTGTTGGGACAAAGGTATGGGGCGCCATTTGGCATCGCGCCCGTCGGCCTCACCGGTCTTATGTGGCCCCGGGCAGAACATATTTTAGCACAGGCAGCAGCCAGGTATTCAATTCCCTATTGTCTGAGTACCGTTGCCACGGAAACACCTGAAACAATTGGACCTTTGGTTGGAAATATGGGCTGGTTTCAATTATATCCGCCAAAGGAAAAAGCCATAAGAGCGGATATTCTCAGCAGGGCAAAAAACAACGGCTTTCATACCCTGGTGGTAACTGCGGATGTGCCTGTTCCAAGCAGGCGGGAAAGAACCAAAAGAGCCGGGCTGCGAATGCCGCATCGTATGACTCCGAGGATGATTTTCGATATTTTCACACATCCTTCCTGGACTTTTGCTACATTAAGAAATGGTTCGCCGCGATTAAAGACCATTGAAAAATATACAGACGCCCGCAGCAAAGCCGCAGTGGCAGAATATGTTAATAGCAATCTTGGCGGGACTTTTTCCTGGGATTATTTCAAAGAATTGCGTGACGAGTGGACAGGAACATTGATTTTAAAAGGACTTACACATCCGGCAGATGCTGAAACCGCGGTTGAACTAGGTGCGGATGGCATCATCGTTTCCAACCATGGCGGCAGACAATTCGATGCAATACCCGCGGCAATATCCGTTTTGCCGGAAATTGTCAGAAGCGTTAAAGGCAAGACCCATGTTTTATTTGATAGCGGCATTCGTTCCGGTCTGGATATTATTAAGGCCATCAGCCTTGGTGCAGATTTTGTGTTTTTAGGTCGCACGTTTATTTACGGCGTTGCGGCGCTTGGCAAGCAAGGCGGCGCTCATACTTGCGAAATGCTCATCGATGAATTGAAAAATTGTATGATACAATTAGGCTGTACCGGTATTGATGATTTGAAAAAGATACGGGAGTAGTTTTTTTGGACAGGATTAACAGGATTGACAGGATAAAAT
>JAJDAG010000052.1 GCA_029262005.1 Candidatus Zhuqueibacterota bacterium
AGTTCTGCTATAACAATCTTTTTAAGCCGCCCAAAATGATTTTCCAAATATAAAAAACTTAAAAAGGCAAAATAAAAAACACGCCACTTTAAGGTTGTTTGAAAATTGCGTTTTCACACAGTCTGGTCATTTCGAACCCGGTGCTTTTTGCCGGCGTGAGAAATCTGCCGAAGAATAACTATTGCGGTTCAATTCCGTGGGTAATTGCTGCAACTTCGCCCCATGCTAAAGCAGGTTCCGCCAACGCTGAGAAACCCGCTGTTCGGAATGACGCCAAAGGACTTTTTTGACAGGAGAGTCTCTGTTAAGCAATGGTGTGGCTGGCCGGCATTGCCACACACGAGCGGTGGGAGCGAGAAAAATCTGTGGCCGCCACAGTCTGCGGGGACCTGCCTGCCCCCCACCCACCCGAAGTTTTAATCTTGCTGCAGCATTGCTTGCGCCTCTGCCGGGGTAACCACCTGGTGACGGCCCCATTTGACGCCTTCTGTAAACATCTCCTCTAAAACCACCTGACTAATGCGCTCAAACTCCGCAGCATCCATCTTTTGGTGGAAACTGCCGAGAACACTTCTGGCCTGCGCCACCGGTGGCGCAGCGCCGAGCTTGGTAAAAAGCAGAAGTATCGCCAGATGAATACGAATGGCTTCTTCGCTCTCCTTTCTTTCAAAAGCAAGCAGACTCATATTGCCATAAGTTTGCGCCATGCCGTGAACGTCCCCAACCTGCTCCTGACCTGACAGAGATTTGTGGTAATATTCCAGTGCCTTATCCCACTCGCCCTTGTCCTGATAAACCAAGCCAATGGAGTTCAGGGCGCCGTGGTGTTCTGGTTTGGCATCGAGGCAGGCGTTTAAATCCATCAGCGCGTCCTGCCACTTTCCCATCCCACGTTTCAGGTTACCACGGTCATAAAGGGCTTCGGCTCTTAAGTCAGAGTCTGCGATCTCCGGCATTTTAAGCTTTGCCAGTACATCGGCCAGTATCTGCCAGTATAATCCACGCACCATGCAATAGTGGGTCACGGGCTGCATTTGCTTCGCAGCCGCTTCAAACATGTTTGCTTTGGCAAAGTGGTGGCCGCTCTCTATAAAATCAACAATTTCACGGCTCTGCTGGCTTTGCGTATGATAGAGTTCTGCAGTAAACTTGTGCACGGCAATGCGTTTTTCCGTGCAGTCATAGTAAAACTGCCGCAACAGGTCGTGCAAATCGTAAAGGTCGCTGTCAGGCAAGCGGCTGAGCAGGCGTCTGCGGTTGTGCAAATCGTAAAATGTATCTGTAAAATTTTGGCCGCCCAAATTCCCGTGCAGTTGTTCAATAAAAGCCTTGCTCTGCGGCACCCGGTAAAAGGCCACGGCTTTCAGCAATTTGTTCAGGTCGCTGTCGGCGCCGCCAAGGGCTTCGTAAAGTTCCTGCATCAGGTAGTGGTGCAGCGTTTCGTCCGTATCAAATGCCTTTTTAAAATAAGCATCTAATTGGGCTGCGTCCGCTTCTTTTCCCTGCTGCCATTCATGAAAGTAAATCAGAAATTGCGGGTTGCCTTTAAACAGAGTTTTGGCGTTGGCCAGTTGCTTTGGCGTCAAATCCATTTTCCAGGTTTGGCAAAGCAACTGTTCGGTTTCAGTTTCACTCAATCCGGCTATGTTCAGCGCCTTTAAATTGGCCGGCAAAAAACCGGATTGTCCCCGGCTGGTGAGCAGCAACCGGCAGTTGGCGCTTTCAGCCACAATGGCGGCAATAGTTTTTAAAAGCTGCTGCAGTTTTTCGTCCGCAACATAATGCAAATCGTCAAACACCAGCAAGGCGCGGGATTGCTGCAAGAGCAGGGACAGACTGGTTTCGTCACTGTGCAATTCTGCCTGCAAGAAGGCGGTGAGCTTTTTTTGTACCGAGTTATGGTCATCCAGCAGCGGCCGGAAGCGGTACCAGAAAACCAGCTGCTTTTGTTCCTGCGCTGCGCGCGCCAAAGTTGCCACGCTCACGGATTTGCCGGCGCCCGGCGGGCCGTACAACAAAACGACACGTTTGTTGCTTTGTTTCACCTGTGCCAGCGTGGTTTCCGGCCTGACAAAATCAATCGGCAGCGGTGCAATCTCAGTAGAGCCGATGCTGCCGGCAATATCGCTGCGCTTTTCCAGCAAGGCTTCCAACCGCCCAACAGTCGCTTTGATGGAAGCGACGTCTTCTCCAGTTTGCTGCAGCACGGCCATCTGCTTTTGCAGCAAGTCGAGGATAATCTCGGAATACAAAGAAGAAATTTCGTTTTGCAGGGGCTGCTCTTTGGCGATGAGTTTGCGCAATTGCGTAAATAAATCGCTGGCAAGTTGTTCGGCATGTTGTTTACCGACAATCGGCTCGAATAGTTCAACAAAGAACGCATCTTTAATGAGAATGCGGGATTCCTGGAACGCAAGCACCTGATCGTTGACTTTGCTCTGCCGAAACGCCTGGCGCAGGGCTTCGCGTTTTTCCGGTTTGAGCTCAATTGAGCACTGGTTTGCAGCTTTCTCAAAAAGCGCATCGAGCGTTGTTTGGGAAAGGCTGGAAAGTTTGGCTTTGAGTTTGCCGCTGAGTATGCTGGTAATCAGGCTTTTTGCTGCGCCACCCAGCGCTTCCAGAGTGAACAAAGATTCAAGCAAGGCAGTCCTCATGACATTGGGGAGATGTTTATTTCAATTTAGAAATCTGCAGGAAAGATGCAAATGGTTAGTGGTTCTCGCTTCGGCGGTCTCAGACTGGGTAAAAAGTCCAGTAGGCCGGATTCGTATTTTTGCGCCCAGCACTTCTCTGCATCAATGCACACTAAGAAAGCCAGGCGTCTTCCCAGAGGCCGGGCTTTACTTTTTTTCAAATCCTTATTTAGCCAGGAAATCCTTCTTGTTCAAACGCAGAGCCGGCGTCAGAAAATGACAAGGAAATGGGAGAAAAAAGATAGATTAGGGAGGTTTTTAGTATTTCAATTATCTGATCCGACTTTCAGCCCAGCACAGAACCTGGAAAAAGATGTCAGAGTCGTGAGCGCCAATAGTTCGGGCGCCGTTTCTGGTGGGCAACAGCAACGACCCTAATCCTGCCACCAGGTTCAACGGCGTAGAGTAAGCTATATGGAAAACGCCTTAAGGTTTTCCGGCGTACTTCCTCGCTGACAAACGGATAAGCTTTCGGGTGGCGACAATCTGTTCAAGGGACGCTCGCAATTCCATGAGAAATGAAAAACCAAGTCCGGCAGATTTGGTTTCATAATACTTGAGATGCTTCGGTAACTTCGGCATCCGCTTCCTGATGGAAAGTGGCTGTTGTCATGAAATCGCTGCTCGGGCGCGTCTGAATACTTCATCAAATGGAACCTCTTCGGTTGTACCTTCGCGAAGTTCCTTTAACCGACGCTCTGCTTCAGTTATCCACAAATTCAAATTCTCAGCATCTGAGGGAGCGTCAACACTCAAAAGAAGTTTTTCAGCCAGGGCTGCTCGTTCTTCAATATTCAATTCCATTACAGCGGTTTCAAGTTCTTCAAAGCTCATTTTCCCTCTCCTTTCATTCCAAGTGTTTCGTAATGCCCTAAATGGTAAAACATAAAATTTGGTGGTTGCCGACTACCAGCTCCATGCGACATTTCTGACGTGATACGCCGCCAATTTACTCTAAATAAGATACGTATGAAAAGGGTTTAAAACAAATTTTTCTTGCCAAAACATTTTCTGCCAATTTTCAGAAAAAAGTAATGAACTGACAGCGATATATCCTTATTAAAAAATACCATCTATCCCCCAAAATCTCCGACAAAAACCCGCCATTCCGTGGTTGCATACTTCAAAATGTTGTCTTATATTAGCCTGTTCAATTTACACATAACCTTTTCAAATAAAATTCCGGAGGAGTCATTCTATGAAACTCAAATTAACGCTTGGGCTGCTGGCCATCATCCTGTCAATAACGGCGTGTGAAATGCCTGACAAGGCTCAGGATGATTTTAAGTATCAGGCCGATCGGTTCTCTGACCTGCGCATTTTGCGCTACCAGGTCCCCGGTTTTGAGGACTTGACACTGCAAGAAAAAAAGCTGCTGTATTATCTGCATGAAGCCGCACTTTCCGGCAAAGATATTATCTACGATCAAAACTACAAACACAACCTGAGCATTCGCCGCACTTTGGAAGCCATTGTCCGCTCCTACGGCGGTGACCGTGAAGCGGATGACTTTAAGAAATTCATGGTTTACACAAAACGCGT
Organism: Candidatus Zhuqueibacterota bacterium; assembly: GCA_029262005.1. Taxonomy (GTDB): domain Bacteria; phylum Zhuqueibacterota; class Zhuqueibacteria; order Oceanimicrobiales; family Oceanimicrobiaceae; genus JAJDAG01. Next base: position 4,236 of record JAJDAG010000052.1, read on the forward strand.
CTGGTTCTCAAACGGCATCCACCACCACTATTCAACCAGCAAAATGATGCCCGACTTTTCCGAGGCCTATTTTGCGCAATTAGTAAATAATTCCAGTGACGGCAAGTTCCCGGTCAAAGATGGGGAGAGCCTTGCGGAACTGACAAAGCGCCTGACACCGCTTATTTTCGATGAAACACTCGATGCAAAACGTGTCAATCTTGATCCGGATGCTGATTTGATCGCACGTTCAGCCAACAATTATTATGAGGGTGTCACGCAAAAAGAAGTTGAAGCATTCTATGCCCGCAAAATGGTTAAGGGTGAGCAACGGCCAATTTCCTACGGGCTTAATTCAAAGCTTCTACGTGAGAACGGCAAAATTAAGGAAAAAGTCTGGAAGGCCGGCGGCATGTACGGTGAAGCCATCGAGAAAATCGTTTTCTGGCTGGAAAAAGCTGTAGGCGTGGCTGAAAATGACAAACAGAAAGCCGCACTGGAAAAACTGGTGGCGTACTACAAATCCGGCGATTTACAGACTTTTGATGAATATAATATTGCCTGGGTCCAGGACACCGAATCATCTATCGACGTCATCAACGGCTTCATTGAAGTTTATGGCGATGCCATGGGTTATCGCGGCGCATTTGAATCTGTCGTGTCATTTGTCGACCCGGTGGCAACCAAACGCATTGCTGCCATTGGCGATCAGGCGCAGTGGTTTGAGGACAACTCGCCTATCATGGACTCCCACAAAAAAGAAAACGTTACAGGCATATCCGCAACCGTCATTACCGTGGCTACGGGTTCCGGAGATAGCCAGCCAACTTTCCCAATCGGCATCAATCTACCCAATGCAAACTGGATTCGTTCTGAACACGGCTCCAAATCAGTGAGTCTGGGTAACTTGATAGATGCCTACAATGAGGTTTCCAAAGGCAGTGGCACGCTCGATGAATTTGGTTATAACGAGGAGCAAAACGAACTGCAACGGCAACACGGCACATTGGCCGGCAACCTGCATACGGATATGCATGAAGTCATCGGTCATGCATCCGGTAAGCTGAATGAGGGTGTGGGCACGCCAAAAGAGACACTTAAAAACTATGCCTCAACCCTGGAAGAAGGTCGCGCCGACCTGGTTGCACTTTATTATCTCATGGATCCGAAACTGATTGAAATAGGCGTTATGCCGAGCCTGGATGTTGGTAAGGCGGAGTACATCGGCTATATCCGCAACGGCTTGATGTCGCAGTTGCGCCGCCTCAAATTGGGAGATAACATTGAAGAATCGCATATGCGAAATCGACAATGGGTGTCAAAGTGGACCTACGAAAAGGGATTAGCCGACAGCGTCATTGTAAGAAAAACTAAAGATGGCAAAACATTTTTTGTTATCCGGGATTTTCTCAAACTGCGTGATTTATTTGGACAACTGCTGCGTGAAACCCAACGCATTAAAGCTGAAGGAGATTATGAAGCCGCCAAAAATCTGGTCGAAAATTATGGCGTCAAAGTCGATTATGATTTGCACAAAGAAGTACTCGAACGCTATGAAAAGCTCAATTTAGCGCCGTACTCCGGTTTCATGAACCCGAAAATGGTGCCGGTCATGCAAGGCGAAGAAATCGTCGATGTCACCATTGAGTACCCGGACAATTTCACAGAACAGATGCTGGAATACGCGGAAAAATATTCTTTCTTGCCGAACTATAACTAAATGACAGTAAGGCTGCAAAAGCGGGTCATAAGGGTTGATTGACAAATTAGCTTGCTTGACCCGCTTTTGCCTTGTTTATAGCGTTGCTTAAAAGCAAATTCCAACACGCAAAACTGACTTTTTGAAGGTACTTCTTCATTTATTAAAGTCGCATCAATATTAATGAAAATCAGGACAGATTGATAATAACAAATGACCGTAATAATGCAGTCCCTTTCGAAACTTATCACCCTTATTCTTTTTCACTGTTTATTGTTCAATGCCTCAGCCGCAATGGCAAGCGCCAACGGAGCGCGTATTACCGGCGTTATTGCCGACAAGAAAGATAGAGTGCCATTGGCGCATGCCCAGGTATTCATTTCAGCGTTAAATCGAGGCGATGTCACCAATGAGCGGGGGGAATTTCATATATCGAACTTGCCTGCGGGCCAACATAAATTAACGGTTCGGCTGCAAGGGTATCAAACATACCACTTCTCCCCCATCGTCCTGGCCTCTAACGAGTCTCTCCAATTTGACGTCGCGCTTACGTCAACAATTGTAGAGCTGTCAGATGTGACGGTGACTGCCACACGTTCAGAGGTAAGCACTTTTGCTGTACCGCAATTTGTTTCCATGATCAGTCCGCGTGAAATTCAACAACGCAACGCGCAGCAGACACCGGAACTTCTACGCGAGGAAGCAGGCGTCGTCATTCAAAAAACCAATCAAGGCGGTGGCTCACCAATCATTCGGGGACTCAAAGCCAACAAGTTACTGTTGCTGGTTGATGGCATTCGCCTGAATAACGCCACCTACCGCGGCGGCAACACCCAATACCTCAACACAGTTGACGCCGGCGCCCTGGAAAGAATGGAAATCGTGCAAGGACCCGTTTCTGTGCTTTACGGCAGTGATGCCCTGGGCGGCGTGGTAAACATGATCACACAATCTCCGGATCTTTCATCCAACGCAAAACTGCAGTTCAACAGTTCGGTCGCGGGCAGCATTTCAACCGCTGATAACACGAAAACCAGCCATGCAAACATGTCGCTGGCCAATAACAGATTCGGGTTACAGATTAACGGTGCTGTGCGTTCATTCGGGGATGTTGAACGAGGTGGAAACGGCGGCCGGGAACTCATGCAGAGGCTGCAAAACGACTCAAGAACCAGCCGAGACTTAAACAAAAAGCAGGCGCCAAACGGCTACAATGCCTATGATGTCAGCGCCCGGGCCCTATTCATCATGTCCGGCAACCAGCAGATATCCCTGGCATATCAACAAAACCATCAAAAGGATGTGCCGCGCTACGACGTTGTCGAGGTCAGAAAAGACTCTTTGCGTTTTTTCGCACCTCAGGAAAGAAATCTTGCCTACATAAAATACACTTACGATGCGCCGACTTTTCTGTTCGACAAGCTGAATATAACGCTTTCATCACACCGCCAATTCGAACGCCGACTGCGCCTGAAGTTTGGCAGCGTCAACTTAAGTCGCGACCAATTCAGCACCCGGACATTGGGCGCTCAGCTTCAACTAAACAGATACCTTAAAGGCCACAATCTTGTTTATGGATTCGAGCTCTACCACGATGATATAACGACAAAATCCACACGCCGCAATACTATCACGGAAGAAACATCAGACCAGGAGCCGCTGTTTCCCAATGGTTCGTCATTTCTCAGTCTTGGCGCTTTTGTGCAGGATCAGTTTCAGGTCTTAAACAATCTGTATCTTACCACCGGTCTGCGCTTCAGCAAATTCAAACTACGAGCGCCCTTTCTTTCCGACCCAAAAAGCAACGACTTTTTTGGCGATATAGAGCAGAACTCATCGGCGCTTACCGCCAGCCTGGGTACGCAATATTTCATTACCGACGAACTTGGGTTGGTTGCCAATATTGCGCAAGGGTTTCGTATGCCCAACCTGGACGATGCCAGCAAAATCGGGCCCGGTAAAGGGGCCAGTTTTTATGATGTGCCAAATCCCAGGGTCAACCCGGAGAAATCACTCAGTTTTGATGCCGGCTTGAAATTGCATCTCGCTGGGGCGCGGGCAGAAGTCGTTGGGTTCTACAATCGCCTGACCGATCTGCTTGTGCGGCAACCGGCACTTTTCGAAGGCGCCGCCTTCATTTTAGACGAAGGTGACACACTCGCGGTATTCCACAAAGAAAACGCCGGTCGCGCCTTTGTCGCTGGTCTGGCTGTTTCAACAGAATTCAGACTATCAAACTCCTTTTCCGTACTCGCTAATTTGACTTTTTCCTCCGGCCAGGACCTGAGCAATAACGAGCCTCTTTCCGGCATTCCACCCTTGTCCGGGCTGCTTGGTTTGCGCTGGCAATATGGGAAATTATGGTCTGAAATAAACAGCCGTTTTGCGAGAAAACAGGCAAGGCTTTCGAGCGAAGACAAGTTGGATTTACGCATACCCGAGGGCGGTACACCTGGCTGGTACAGCCTGAATTTAAGGGTAGGTGGCGAGGTTACGCAGGCAATATCTCTAAATTTATCTGTAAGCAACATCCTGGACATGAACTACCGTGAGCACTTAAGCGGCATGAATGCCCTCGGACGAAATTTCTCGATTTCTGCGCGAGTCAGCCACTAAGTTTTAGGCAAAGCGCCTTGCCACTTTTAAATTAAAAACCCAAAAATAACTTGCAAAAATCACACAAAAGTATTTTCTTTTTGTAACCGGAATCTCGTTACGAAAATAAAAACTGACCGTCCCATATAGCCAATAGATTCTGTTTACCATTAGATACCAGCATGTGCCACAGTTAGCTTTTTGTTATCCGAAAAGATACCGGAGAGCAGGTAATATGCAGCTACAGCGCAATACGAAACCAGTGGTTCCTGTTTATCTCAAGTCACACGCAATAAAGACTTAACTTTATAAGGCTTTATATCAAGAGTGAGTACAACACTCAATTTGTAATATCGGGAGGAACAAAACATGACGTTGCTATTGAGATTGCTGTCACTAATTTGGCTGGTCCTTGGGCTGGCCAACCTGTTCATTGCACCAAAAGTTGAGCCGGCTGTGGCCGGGCCGATTATTTTTGCCCCAAAATTCAATGCCCTTGTTTTCCTTGGTTCATTTGTAACCGTTTTTCTCGCAGCTACTTTTCTTGGTCGTAGCCTGAAAAAAGCCGGTAAAAAAACACCGGGAAAGATGATAGATCCCAAAAACGAAGTCAGACTACGAGAATTGAGAGCACTCAGAGGCCGAGGCCTGGTCGGCATGCGGGAATACCGTCGAAAGCGTGAAGAGATCCTGAAAGGACTTTAAGCAGTGTTTTAAATCTCATCGCGCGTTGTCCTTGCGAGCACTACAAATCGCTCATTAAAGTGCTGCGTTTGCTGCACAGAAGAATTGTTCGCTACGATTATTTCCACAATCCTCTACTGCCTTCTATTTCCCACTGGCTGCCGCGTGCCACATTCCGGCTCAACGGCACCCGGGAAATATGGTGCCGTTGACAGAACATTCGGAAACACCGGTTTCAACAAGCTGGTGCAGCGCCACCCACATTCAGCTCTGATTTTCAAGAAAGACGTCCTGCTAAAAAGTAGAGCAAAACCAGAATCACATCAGAATCCCAAGAGATAACATCAAGCCATCCCAAACACCCAGCAATACAACCAACCGATTCTAAACAAGGTGTTTCCGATTCAAAGATACTACTTATGCACAAACTCTGCTTTCACTCTGGGTCCATTCTTCATAAAATTATCAACTCCAACCCACATATCCTTGGTTTTCACACATTCCCCAAACAGCCGGGACTCAAGTTCCAGCCCATCCTGCAAACTCATTTGAGCCCCGTCATAAATTGCCTGAATCAAAATTTCATCAATTCGCTTGCTCAGGTGACCAATGTTTATTGCAGGCGCTTGCTCGCCGGCGCCAAAAGGTGTTTTGCAAATAGGCGTCACTTTCACATTTCCTTGACTTATTTGCTGCACCAAAGTTACAGCCTCGGCAACCAGATCGCCATCAACTTCCTTTAAAACCAGGCCGCACTTAAGCGCTTCGGCAGAAGAAACCGGTCTGCCCGTTCGTAGAATTTCCTGGGCTTTTTCAAGACCAATCAGGCGAGGCAGTCTTTGCGTGCCGCCGGCACCGGGAATGAAACCAAGGTTTACTTCCGGCTGGCAAACCAGCACAGGGAGATTTTTTTTGCAGATTCGCGCGGTGCAGGCCATGGCAAGTTCATTGCCCCCACCAAAGGCAAAACCATTGAACGCGCACACAACCGGCTTCTGCAGGTTTTCGATATAATTTAAAACTGCCTGGAAAGTCTGAGATGACTGGTAACCCTGCTCCGGCGTTTTATAAGTTGCCAGCTCATTGATGTCTGCACCGGAAACAAATGCTTTGGTGCCAAAACCCGTAATCACGCTGCCGGAGATTGCAGAGTCTTTTTCTGCAGCTTCTAAAAGCGCTTGCAGTTCGCTCATCACGGTTTTATGCAATGCGTTCAACACTTTCGGCCGCCGAATTGTAAATACGGCCACGCCATCGACGACTTTGCTCACAATGCGGGAAAGCTTCCACTCTCCTTTTACCGCGGCCTGTTCAATACTCTGCGGCACAACAAATCCATCGTGATCAGCACAGAACTTTTTTACGAGAGAAAGCGATTGTTCCAGGCCCATTTCATTCATGGTACTAAACGGTGGCTTGACTACAAGGGCGATCTCGCAAGCCATGTCCAGGGAGCTGGCATCGCAAATTCCCAAATCTATAATGTAGCCGGCTAAAGAAAAGTAAGCACCCAAAAACTGTTCAGCTAAAACGGTCTTGCGAGCAGAAGGGACGTCTACATTCTCTCCCCTGCCGGCAGTCGGCCAGGCTTCTCCGGATCTGGTTGCTTCGCGCAAACTCTGCGGAGATTTGAACCAGGGCATCAACAAATCATGCATTTCATCCAGGCCATGATCCGTGATTGGGTTACCACCAGTCAAATTCAGTGCAGTGAATGGCCCAACACCCAGGCCAAGGACCTCGGTGGCGACCTTGTCGATTTCCTTTACAGAACCAAAGCCGCGCTCAAGACACAGAATCGCTGTCTGGCAAAGACCCTCAAAAATGGGATCAATGGCGTAACCGTAAGAACTCTTCACTTCAACCGGCACCTTGCCAATGGATTCATAAAAGCCGAGCAAAGTCTCGGTTATTTCCGTACTCGTTTCACTGGAGGGGATGATTTCGACCACAGGATTTCGCTCAGCCGGAAAAAAATAGTGTGTCACCAGGCAGCGGCTTTTATTAACAATGCTCTTAAAAATAACCTCCGGTTGCATGTGCGATGAATTTGAAAGAAACAAACAATTGTCATCACAAATCGTTTCAACCTGCCTGAAAATACCGTCCTTGATATTACCATCTTCTGTTGCAGCTTCCAGAACGATTTCAGAACCAGCTATATCATCGTAACTAAGCGTGTAAGAAATGCCGGCCTTCATCTTCTCGGCCATTTCCGGCTTAAAGGCCCCGCTATCAACGCCTTTGTCAATCTTCTTTTCAATCTTTGTTTTCGCCCGGGCCAACGCCTCCTCAGCAATATCAACCAGAACCAACTTTACCCCATGCTTTACAAATACCTTGGAAAAATGCAATGTTATATCCGGCCCAATCTGGCCGGCGCCAATAACCGACAACTTCGACACGGTTAGATTTTGAAACTGATAGCTCATGGTTCACCTGTTTTCTTTCTGAAAGTGATTGACAGTTCTTTATGTGTAAAAGTGAAATCTAAAAATAAGGCAATAATCCTTGCAATTCAACAAAAACCGTAACAATTTGCAAGTCTGGATTTAATGATGTTTAGCCAACTGCTCTTTATTGTTTTCCGAAATGAGAGAATTTATTGCACCACTTTATCTCTTAAATGTAACAAGGAAATATTCAAAATCGGGAACACAGTCATGTGGATGCAAAAAATCCGGCGAACTCATGTTGCGCTCATTTGGGTGGGATTTATTGTTTTTTTCAACCCCAGCGGAAACTCTCTTTATGGCCAGGCCGCAACGCTCACCGTCACAATGGTAGTGCGTCCATCACAATCGGCAACCACCGTTTCTACGCTTATTGCTGGAATCGTTACGCCTGGTACATCCTGCGACACCGCAGCCGTAACATTAGGCTGTGATGACCTGCAGGAAACCACGAGAGTTGCTGTGCTGGGAGAAACCTGGAGCGCTGTTTTTATGCACGGAATTGAGCAGTGTCAGGATAGTTTTTTTGTGACGGCCAAGTGCTTTCAGAGTGATACGCGCGTTGCCCCCGACCCACTCGTTACACCAGCCATCCCAGTAGATCTCGAATTAAATTATATATCGGCCCAAAACAGCACTCAAGGGAAAGTTAACATCAGTTGGCATCCCAATCCGGAAAACGACATCAGGGGTTATCGCATTCATTACGGGACTGCGCCAGGACAGTACACGTTTACTCAGTACACGGGCAATGTAACGAACTACTTTATTGACAACCTGGACATTAACTGGAAATGGTATTTTGCAGTGACAGCGTTAGACCTTGCCGGTAATGAAAGCAGCTTTAGTGATGAAGTTGCCACTTTGGTTGAGGCCAACGTCCTGCCTGAAGCAATCGATATTATTGATATCAGTTGGCGGCAACCAACAACTTTTGACTCGACGTTGTTCTGGGTAAAAGGACTGAATGTCGATTTCCCCTGGACATCCATTGCCAGCATCAAAGAGAGTTCCGAGTTTAAATACGTTTTCCCTTCACCAGGCACTTACAAATTTGTTCTGGCGACCTGGCACCAGGGCCGTGAAAACAACCAGTTTTCCAATGTCGAATTCCTGGTTAATAAACCGGAGACCAATTTTAAAATTACCTTGAAGTAAGTCTCTGCAAAGAAAACAACAAACTGTTTTTTATTTTGTCCTTTGCCTGAAGCCCCGATCTTCCCCAATTATGATAAATTCACCCACAATTATTACCTTACTGCTGATTGAGTTTGCATAAAAGAAATTAAGTCAGTTTATTCTGCATGTCAAACTGGAAACAAACTCTCAACAACCGGTTCATTCAACCAATAATTGAGTTGCTGAAACAGGGAGTCACCCCGGAGAAAATGACCCTCACCATTACCTTTGGCATTTTGCTGGGTACGTTTCCAATTCTGGGTTCCACGACGCTTTTGTGCACAATCGCTGTTTTTCTGCTCAGACTTAACCTGCCGGCAATTCAGCTTGTCAATTTCCTGGTCTATCCCTTACAAATAGCTTTGATGGTGGTTTTCTTTCAAGCCGGAAATATTCTTTGGGGTACCGGCGAGATGGCTTTTTCTATGGAAGCGGCTTTAACTTTAGTCAGAAATGACTTTTGGCAGGCGATTCAAATGCTGTGGCGAGCCATGTTGGGAGCCGTTTTTGTCTGGGGTATGGTTGCACCAATTGCCGGTACGATTATCTATTTTACAATAAGACCAATTGTCGCAAAGCTGCTTTTTGGTAGCAAAGACGGTCCCAGTCCACCGCCAACATAACCTGCAATTGCCCTGCTTGGTTTACTTCATTTGTAAAAATAAAAAACCCCTGACTGAGAGATGCCGCAGCCAGGGGTTTTCATAACAAGAAAGGTTATTTGAGTAGCATCAATTTTTTCGATAAGGTTTGTTCACGTCCATCGGCAAAAGTTACACGCAATTGGTAAAAGTAAACGCCACTTGCAAGACTTTTGGGCTTCCATAGCACTGTATGCTCACCGGCTTCTCTCTTACCAGCCAATAACTGCTCAATGCGTTGACCCAGAATGTTGAATATTTCCAGTTTCACCTCTGCACCAACCGGCAAACTGAAGCGAATGTTGGTTGAAGGATTAAACGGATTCGGATAATTCTGCGCCAACTGGATTTTGGTAGGAACCAGCGACTTGGTATCAGAAACAGATACTGGGCCAGACGCAGATGATTCCACTGAATAAAACCCGGAAGACGACCCCATGGTAAGCTCATCATAAAGCAAAGTGTGCGTCAACTCGCCAGGGTACCCCCGAAACAACGTTGTTGCAGAATTTGAAACCGCATCGTAAACCAGGATGTCCCGGCGGATGGCAAAATAAATGCTATCCGGATGATGCTTGTTAATGGCAACCGCTTCAAAAGCGCCTTCGCGCGGGCCGACTGCCATCATACTAATAGACTCAAGCGTGTGACCGCCATCGAATGTACGCACAATGGCATTACTTAAGTTTTCACCGCAAGCCATGTAAAGTGTATCAAGACTTCCGGGCTTGGCCATCATTTCATTAACCGGCAGAGGGAATGGCGCTGGATTAAATGTACCATTCGGTGTCACTGCTACGCGTGACCAACTGGCACCCCAATCTAAGGATTTGTACACGCCACCGGTATCAATGGCTGAGGCGTGAGTGACAGGATCGGTAGCAACTGCGCCGCCGCCAGCAAACAGCACCAACGAGTCTCTGGCAGTGTTCCACGCCGTGACCACAGTTTGAAAATTATGATTTCCCGCTTGCGGCATCGTGGCCCAGGTTTGGCCGCCATCTGTGCTCAAAATAAGGGCGCCATAAAGAACATGTTGCGTGTTCAAAGCAGCAATCACACTGTCGCTGGTTATAAACGTTATCTGGCTAACTTCACCACCCTGACCTTTAAAGGTCGGTTCGTCCAATCCACTGACGTCTCCATAAGCCACAGAATGCCAGTCTGAGTTGGTAAACCCGCCTGTTTCAGTCATGAAAATACCATTGCCATTGGCTGCCACAACATGGCTGGTATTATGTGGATCGATTTCTATTGCAGAAAACCCCATATTACCCCCACCACTCGGGTTAATTGGATAATTCCCGTAGGGTGTACCCCATTTGGCTGTTCCTGCAATGGTTGTGTCAGTAAATACAGATGTGTAAGCAATGCCAACACTTGTGGCAAGGTAAACTTTGTCCATATCATTTGGAACCTGGGCAATATCCCAAATGGTGACGCCTTCAATGCCTGTTGGCACGAACAAAAACTCACCATTCAGCCCGGTTGTCGAGCGCGCCGGGGCGCCATCGCCTTGACTGAAATAAATATAGGTATTCGGAATATGTCCGATGCCCGCATTCGCATTGGAAACGCGATCTACATACGGATCATTTTGTGGCGTGTAATCATCCCAGGTGTCACCAAGATCATCTGAATATTTTTGTTCTCCTACCAGAAATAGTCGTATATTATCTGGTCCGGTATAATTTGAATCCTGGTAAATCTTAACTTTGGGCGCCATAAAAGGATTGGCTGAAATATAAATCTGAGTCCAGGTCAAGCCGGCGTCATAAGAGCGCCAGGTGCCATTCATGGCAGAATTTGCTTGCGATAGAACTGCTGCCCACAAAGTGTCACTGGCCAGAGGATGCGAAGAAAAGCCAAGAACTGTATCGGCAGTATCTGAGCCTGAAGCTACATAAATTGGTGTGAAAGTGCTGCCATCTACGGTGCGGTAAAATGCATCACCCGGTCGGTCAAAACTACCTCCCAAGGTTGCGTAAAATCCCTGACCACTTGGGTCATCTCCGTGAACAGCAAGGGCCGTTACAACATCACTGGACGAGGAAATCGCCGAGGCGTCTGGTAACACGCTTATATCCCAGGTCACACCGGCGTCTGCTGTTCGGAAAACAAAATTTTGAATACCGACCAACGCAACCGGTCCATGACCAGATAAAGCGAAAGTAGCAAACGGGCCTGGTGCGGCTGCGCTGCCAAATTCTGCTTTAAGTAATTTAGAAGCCAAATAACCGTCCATAAGTGTACGCCAATTTACGCCGTCCGTCGAAACCTGAGTACCGGTCAACAGGCCGGCTTCCTGGCTGTTGCGCGCGTAGCAATACCCACCAGATGACAGAACCTGCATACCGCGGCCACCAAACCCACGCACAGTGCCGTCCGTAATAAATTCCAGTGAATCCGTTGAAAATGCCGGGGTCCAGGTCAAACCACTGTCCGCAGACATAAATACAGATTGTGGTGTGGCAATGGCTGCCAACATAATTCCATTCACTTCATCAAACGCCATGTCCAGGGCGGTGCCGCCATATAAACCAAGGTTGGTGCGGCCATCAGTTGTTGCCAGTTGCGGCACCGGAGGAGGTGGTGGCGGGTCGCCACCGCCGCCACTTTTCTTAAGAAACAATAAACCCGGTCGCACGATTATTGGATCGGCAGTTTCTTCAACGCCGTGTTTTGTGAGATAAAGTCCTGTGGGCCGTATTTCTATCACAGATTCAGGTGGCGCCGCGGCTTGCACTTTGCCAGTCAATCCAACAAGCGGGAGTGGCCCCATGTCAGTATGCACAAGATTGCTGTCTGTTGGTGCCTTGAGATCTATCATAAATGAATCCCCGGCCGCGACAGAGGAAATCGTCCAACCGTTTAAGTCAGGCGACAGCAAATGTCCGGTAGAATTCCACTCAATAAACGAAGGCGCAGCACGGAGCACCAGACGTATTCTGCTCAATTCAGAATCAGCAGGAAATGGTTTCGCCAGTACAAAATCCAATACAAAATTGGAATCGGGCATGGAAAAAGCATCAAAAAAGGCAAAAATCTCTGTGCCGCCTCCAGGAGGTGGACCCGTGCCACCACCTTTGTCCATAATTACCAATCCAGGCTGAACAATGTTTGGATCTTCAACATTTTCCACACCGTGCCGAGTGAGAGCGACTGCAATTGGAATAACATCAACGACACTATCCGGAGGCGCAGATGCCTGCACTTTTCCTGTCAAACCAACAAGTACAAGTGGATTGACATCCGTATGAACAAGAAAGGAACCGGAGGGCGCTTCCAAGTCGATTGTCAGCGAGTCGCCCGCGGCAACTGTGGTTAAGGTCCAGCCACTGATTTCAGGAGCAAGAAAATGTCCTGTTGTATTCCAATCAAGAACGGGTGGGTTTGCCTTGACAACCAGATGAACTTTACTTAACTCAGAATCAGCCGGGACTGAATTGATCAATCCGAAATCAAGCACAAAGTTGGAGTCAGGCTTCGACATAGTTTCAAAAATAGCAAAAAGTTCTGCTCCTCCCGCAGGAGGTGGAGCCGGTTGGCCGATAAATATTTTTACAGGCACAAATTCAGAATCCGGAAACGCAACGACATTACCTTGACTAACAAGAGAAACATCACCCAGTTTAAGCTCCAGGCTATCACCATCAGCAAGTCCAGCCGAGAGAAGACCTGTGACCCAAAATAACAATTCCGGTGGGCCGTCAGGCTTAACATAAAACGTACCGCTCGGAGCCGTTGCCTCTACACGGATGGAATCAGCACTGGTTGTAACAGCAAAAATCCACCCAGCGAGCGTTGTCTTCGCCGTGTCCACCGGTAAAAAAGTCAGATCACTTGACTGTTTGCGGATGGTCATTGCAAAACCAGTAACTTGTGAATCAGCAGGCACTTCCGGGTAGATTTCAACCGGGAGTACAACACTGTCGCCAGCAGCGAAAAATGAAAATGGAGGCATGCCGAGCAACCCCATCGGTGGTGGCGGGGGAGGGGCCTGAGCGCGGAGCAGTGAAGAAGTGTGAAACGAAAAACACACCGTCGCTGTTATCAGCAATAGTGCAGCAAGAACCTTTCGCGACTTACTCATAATTCCTATTTCTCCTCATAGGTTAACTAAATCTAAAACAATGCAGATCTGTTGAATATGCTCAATAAAATATTGTGATTCCCATATGACCGTATCGACACATTTTAAAAATAAATTAGCAATAAGTATTCTATGGAGACAAAAACCAATTAAAATTCACCGGCAAAGACCAATTCAGCTCAGAATATCAGAATTTTCGCTTCGTCCAAAAATATTTTGTAAGAATGATGACTGTTCGCTGCGAGTACATACAAAGTCAAGGCAATCTCCTCTGTTTTTCTATGCGAGAATATTTATGCCTTATTTTTAGTTGTTTTTTTAAAATGTGATGGCTATTCTTTTTGAGGTTAAATTTGAACGATACAAAGGGGAAACAATGTCTGATACCAATAAAAAGCAAAATGATAGCGATTGGCATAAAGGAATATGTGGTATTTGTCCGGCAGGTTGCTGGGTGGAAGTCAAGAAAGAGTCTGGTAAAATCACAGACATTCGTCCTGACAAATCGCATACACTCGGCATGATCTGCCGTCGCGGCGAACATGCTCCGGAAATAATCTACTCCGAGCACCGACTGAAATACCCGATGAAACGTATCGGGCCAAAAGGCACACATAAATTTGAGCGTATTTCATGGGATGAGGCCTACGAAACAATAGTCGAAAACCTCAATAGAATCAAAAAAGAATCCGGCCCTGAAGCAGTATCTGTTTACACCGGCCGTGGCGCTTTTGAGCTTTCGCTGTGCGATTTGTATCAACCCAAAGACGTTGCTGTATCTTCAGCTTCAAACATTCTCTTCCCATTTGGTTCGCCCAACACAATGGGGGTTGGTGCTCTCTGCTATGTTTCTTTCGCCATGATCGCCCCGCACGTCACCATGGGGCGCATGCTGGTGAACATGTTTAACGACATGGAAAATGCCGAACTTCTTTTTATCTGGGGTGCAAACCCGGCAACCGATTCGCCGCCTTTGGACATGCAACGATTAGAAGCCGCGGCAAAACGTGGCGCTGAAATCGTGGTCATCGATCCGCGGCGCACCGATACGGTCAAACGCACCGGTGCGCAGTGGGTGCCAATCAGGCCAGGCACGGATGGCGCGCTGGCCCTGAGCATGATTGAAGTAATGCTGCAGGAGGATCTTTACGACGAGGATTTTGCCGAGAACTGGTGTCACGGATTTGATGAGCTTCGCAACTACACTCAGCACTTCAGTCCTGCGGTGGCAGAAAATATTACAGGTATTCCCGCAGAAACAATTCGAAGTCTGGCCCGTCGCATTTGTCAAGCCACCGGCGCTTGCCCGGTGATGTACACTGGGCTCGAATATTCAAACAGCGGCATTCAGGCAATTCGCGCCGTACTCGCCCTGTTCTCGCTGGCCGGGCATCTCGATATGCCCGGCGGCATTGGTCTGGGCATGCTGGACACCCATTTTCCAATCAACCGCAGTTGTAACCAAAAAAACCCAAATATCGACCTTGCCGTGGCCCGGGACAAAGTACCGATTTACAGCGACTATCGCGGCGAATCACACGCCAGCGGACTTGTGGATTCAGTTTTGCACGGTGACCCTTACCGCATCCGCGCTTTGATCATTCATGGCGCTTCCTTACTGACTTCCTGGCCACAAACGCCGATTTGGCGGAAAACACTGTCCAAACTCGATTTCCAGGTTTGCATCGATCGCCAGCTCACAGCAGATGCTGCCTACGCAGACATTGTACTACCAGCCACCACCATGTTTGAAATCGATTCATACATGGTTTACGGGCCTATTTTCAGGCTGCGTGAAAAGTTGATTGAACCGGTTGGTGAAGCGCGCAACGATTACCTGATCATGGCAGAGTTGGCTAAACGCCTGGGCTATGGCCACCTTTATCCGCAATCTGAAGAAGAACTCCTGCGGTTCGTGCTCCAGGGTTCTGGTTTTTCACTCGAAGAAATCAAAGATGCCAATGGCTGGGTCAAAATTCCAACTCCCATGATGGAATACAAAAAATGGCAAAAGGGCAGCCTGCGACCGGACGGCAAGCCCGGTTTCGATACACCAACAGGAAAATTTGAACTTTGGTCAACCATTTTGGAAGACTATGGCTACCAGCCGCTGCCAAAATATACTGAACCCAAAGAAGGACCGCTTGCCAGTCCTGAAACGGCAAAAGACTACCCACTCGTGTTTAATTCAGGAGCGCGGCCGCACACGGATTTTCGCTCGCAGCATCACGGCGTCCGCGGTTTGTGCAAAGACAACCCTGAGCCTGCCGTTGAGTTGAATTTCAAAGACGCTGCAGAGCGTGACATCACTACGGGGGATCTGGTGCATGTCCAAACCACTCGCGGTTCAGTCGCCTTCCGAGCGCGTGTAACAGACGATATTGCCAGTGGCAGCATTGAGTGCAACATGGGTGGCGGCGGACCAGTCGGGCCAAAAGCATGGCAGGAATGTAACGTTAATGAGTTGACAGACATCAACAATTACGACGAGATATCCGGCTTTCCGGTTTACAAAGCGCTTCTGGCGGATGTAATCAAAGTTGAAAAAGGTTCGGCAAAAGTGAAGCGTCAAATGAATCGTACTGTCGATGCCTGCGGCCCGATTTTAATTAACAACAATGCCGCAAAAAACAAGACAGAGAAACGAATTTGTTTAGACAACAACGCCACAACCGAGTTGCATCCGCTCGCAAAAAATGAAATGCTGCCGTACCTGGATACAGCGTACGGCAACCCATCCAGCATTCACAGTGTTGGTCGCGACGCGAAAGAGGCTGTCGAAAAGGCCCGGCGCCAGGTGGCCAAACTCATCAATGCGCGACCGCGCAGCATTATTTTTACCGGAGGCGGCTCCGAGGCTGATAATCTCGCACTTAAAGGCGTTGCCTTTGCCATGGCTGAAAAAGGCAAGCACATCATCACCACGCAAATCGAGCATCCGGCGGTTCTCAGCACCTGCCGCTTTCTTGAAAAAATAGGCTACGATATCACCTACCTCGCACCCGATAAAAACGGCTGGATAGCGCCTGATAAATTACTTCGCGCGTTTCGAGACGAAACAATTCTTGTTTCAATTATGATGGCAAATAACGAAGTTGGAACGATTCTTCCAATAAAAGAAATGTGTGCCATCACGCACGAACGTGGCGCACTATTTCATACGGACGCTGTCCAGGCAGCAGGAAAAATCAAAGTAGATGCGCAGGAATTGAATGTGGATTTGCTCAGTCTCTCCGGGCACAAATTTCACGGGCCAAAAGGCATCGGCGTTCTTTACATAAAAAAGGGGGTGAAAATCGAGCCACTGGTGCACGGCGGCATGCAAGAACACGGCCAGCGAGCGGGAACGGAAAACGTAGCGGCTATCGCCGGCATGGGCAAAGCTGCCGAATTGGCCTTGCGCTCCCTGCACCAAACAAAGGAGATGTTGATTCTACGCGACAAACTCGAAGAAGGGATTCGCAAACGGTTGTCCGGTGCCATTCTGAACGGACATGTTGAAAACCGGCTGCCCAACACTTTGAATATGACGCTGCCCAAGCTGCGCGGTGAGTCTCTGGTTGTGGCCCTGGACCAGCATGGCATTTCACTTTCCTCCGGCTCGGCATGTAAATCAGGCTCGCCGGAGCCAACGCATGTGCTCATGGCAATGGGCAAAAGTGAAGAAGATGCCCATTGCGCCATTCGCGCTTCTCTCTCCCATCAAACAACAAAAGAGGAAGTAAAGCAAACTTTGTCAGCGCTCGATCAGGTATTGGAGGAAATGGAGACGACTGTGCGGTTTCTGCCGTGCAAGTAAAGCCTAACCCCGGCTGTGTGCAAAACAAGATGTGTCAAGGGGTATTTTGAAAACACAAAACTTGGCTTTACGGCCCGCATCCGGCGTGCTACTCAGTTTTCAAACATACCAACAAAAACAGTTTAGGACTCAATGCATTTTATGCAGAACATCGAACTATGAAAACACAAGAAAAATACAAACTTTCGCCGCAAAAAATTGATGAAAGTATTGCGCTGCTCAAACATCTCGCCGAACACAGCGAGCAGCTCGTTGACCTGTCGGAAAAACAGAGAGTGGCCTTACTCACTGCCGCGGGAAAACTCTCTCGCCCTGATCGGCATGAAATCAGGAAGCGCAGGCGTGATGTACGGAAAGCCCGGCACCAGCTCATCACAGAGAAAGACCGGCGCGCCCGGGCTGCAACCGGTATCCGCAGCGCACGTACAGCAGAAGTATTCAAAGCGCCGGCCCAAGTATCCGGGGCAATTGCAGAGATAAACCCTGATGAACAAGAGTTAAGTTCTCCGCGCAATTGCTATGTTTGCAAAGCTGAGTTTACGCGGCTGCATTTTTTCTATGACTCCATGTGCAAAAGTTGCGGTGACTTCAATTATAAAAAACGGTTCCAGACCGCTCCGCTTCACGGTCAGATTGCCCTGATTACCGGGGCTCGCTTGAAGATCGGCTATCAGGCGACACTGATGATGTTACGGGCGGGCGCCAGAGTCATTGCCACCACAAGATTTCCTGTGGACGCGGCCCTGCGTTATTCTTCCGAAGAGGGGTTTTCTGAATGGGGCGAGCGGTTGCAAATCTATGGTCTGGATCTAAGACACACGCCCAGCATTGAAATTTTTTCGCAATACATCGAACAAGAGCACCAACGCCTGGACATACTCATCAACAACGCCGCGCAAACTGTGCGACGGCCAGCCGGATTTTACGCCCATCTCATGGCCAACGAGAATATCGAATCTCAGGAATTGCCGGAAAACGTTCAGGCCCTTCTGGGAAAACACCAGGCTTGCAAGGCACAACTCAATTTGCTTTGCAGCGACAACTCCAGTTCAGCCAATCTGCCCGTGGCCTGGAATGGGCAAGGGCCGGGAATCGGGCTACGGGCCTCCGCACAACTTTCTCAAATTCCCTACAGCTATGATAACTCATTAGATGTAAAAGAAGTTTTCCCAGAAGGACGGTTGGATGTTGACTTGCAGCAGGTGGACTTGCGCAAGACAAACAGTTGGCGGCAGCGTTTGGGTGAAATCCCAACACCTGAAATGCTGGAGGTACAATTGATAAACGCGGTGGCGCCGTTTGTTCTCTGCAATCGGTTGGCTGACCTGATGCGACGAGACCATACCGGCCAAAAACATATTGTTAATGTCACTGCAATGGAGGGCAAATTTCATCGCTTCAAAAAAGCCGACCGGCATCCGCATACAAATATGGCAAAAGCTGCCCTCAACATGTTGACCCACACCTCGGCCGGAGATCTTGGCAAAGACGGCATTTTCATGAACGCGGTTGATACCGGCTGGGTCACTGATGAGGACCCGGTAGATCTTGCTGAATTCAAACAAACCTCGCATGACTTTCAACCGCAGCTAGATATTGTTGACGGCGCGGCCCGACTTTGTGATCCTTTTTTTGACGGTATCTTGACCGGCAAACACTGGTGTGGCAAATTTCTAAAAGACTATAAACCAATTGATTGGTGATGCTGTGTGGTCAAGTCTTATTGGTTGCGGCGCGGGTATGCGATAGTTTGCCAAAGCGACAAATGCCAGGCACCGTGCCACATCATCAGGAGCTATCCGGTTTCTTGATATTAACCCTTTTAGGGATGTTATGCCATTAAGTTAACACCAATGCCGCGAATTTTTTGTTGCAAGTCAATAACAAGATTGTAATCTTGTGGGAAATATGAAGGAACTGTAGAATTCTTCGATGGGGTAGCAACTAAAAATATTACAGGGGGGCAAATAAGAACAACACAGAAAATCCTTTATACTCTCCATGGGTTATTGACGTTGAGCATGAAAAAGAACCGTGGAATAAGGAAGCACCTACCGGTAAGTAAAAAAATATCAAAAAGAAACAATAGTGAATTAGTCCGTCTAACAATCGCTTGCAGGACCCTGGTTCTCTGGGTTGGTTTTGTGTATTTTTCAAGGTATTGTCTTTTCAGTACCTTAAGTGCTCTGAAATCCCGCCGTGCGTGAAGTGGAACAATGGGACAGTCGTTTCGCTCCTGTCCCATCATGGTGTAATTTATAAAAGACACAATACCACTTGATATTTCAATAAATATGAGCTAACTTTATATATGGATGTGAAGAAGACAACAAATTCTATGAGCCTTTTCGCAAGGTTCTTCTACATTCTTATCACGCTGATATTTCTTGTTAAGGCTGAAAGCACGATATATGCGCCTACAGAGTGCTCCTATTATTCCCATCCGACTGAAACTGAACTTGTTGTTACCACAGCGACAGACTATGATTTAAGTTTATTCAAAATAGACGCCCCTCCAAAACCGGGTTCTGACTTTGCTGTTGCTCATATTGATTTTATATCTCTCTGTAAGCTCACACTGTTAAATTATGACAACTATGTACGACATCAATTAAAGTCTCATAAGAGCGCTTTTTTACCAAATCAGACACTCCTCGCAATTCTGCAAAAACACAATGTTTGGCATCAATCCTCTGGTGAAGATCCTGTTCTGTAGTTAAATCTGCTGCATTAGTATCTCAGTTTTCTGCGAACGGCTAAATTTAAGACACCATAATCTTAATTGAAGGATAATGCCATGTTACATACAAACAAAACTAAATCAAAGAAAAGACCAATAGTAAAATTCTTTCTCATGGGATGTGGAACGATTGTGACTCTGGTACTCGCACTTTTCATGTGGGTATACTTTGCGTTGTTCTCCGGGCCAGACGTAATGGAAATGTCAGGATATCACCCTTTTCGATCGCTGGAAGCTAAAGAACGGTATCTGGAGTGGTATGATGAGCGCGTCAAGCACTGGCCAGTCATTTCGGAAACGAAAATGGTAGAGACGTCTTTTGGTCAAACATTTGTCCGCATTAGCGGGCCGGATGATGCTCCGCCGTTGGTGCTGCTGCCAGGTGGCGGCGCTACATCGCTGATGTGGCTGCCGAATATCGAAGCCTTGTCCGAAAATCATAGAACGTACGCGGTGGACCATATTTATGACGTAGGGCGAAGTGTTTACACGCGAGCCATCGAGACCCCGGATGACCTTGTGAACTGGTTTGATGAGTTGTTAAATGCTCTTGAACTCGGCGACAACGTCAATCTTGTGGGGCTCTCTCATGGAGGTTGGCTGACCAGCCAATATGCACTCCGTTTTCCCAGCCGCCTGGACAAAATTGTGTTAATGGCGCCCGCAGCTACCGTCTTACCTTTTAGTTCGGAGTTCCTGAAACGAGGGGTCCTCACTATGTTGCCGCACCCCTACTTTCTAAAAGGGCTGATGAATTGGCTGTTGAAGGATTTAGTACAAAAAGACGAAACCAGCAGGATGCTGGTTGAAACTGCGCTGGATGATGCTCTATTAGCTCGGCAATCTTTTAAGTTTAAGATGCCTATTCAGCCGACAGTCTTACAAGACAAAGAGTTACAAAGCATCAAAGTTCCCACGCTCTTTTTGGTCGGTGAGAACGAGAAAATATATTCCGCCAGGGAAGCTGTGCAGCGCCTCAACGATGTTGCACCCCAGATCAAAACAGAGATTCTCCCCAATTGCGGGCATGGCCTGACAATTACGCAGCGGGAGATGGTAAATAAGAGAATTCAACAGTTTTTGAAATGACAATGAATAAAGTAAAGTGGCAGTAGGTTTGCCTAACGAGCGGCTGGTGTTGGACGCGCGTTAGCACCGTGGTTTTTCAACGCTTGGTGCATCGTGTAAAGATTGGTGGTATTGTGCGAAAATCTGTACTCGAAAGTCGTGCGCCACACAGCCGCAACATTAGCTGGCTTGTGAACAATGAACATCCGGGTCGGCACCGAACAAGCCTGTCGAAATCTTTCTGCTGATGCCGATTTTCGTTGCCTATGCGAGGAGAAAGGAGGTGAACTGCACGGACAGCAAGGTGGTCTATCACCCCAAGAAGATACCCGCTCTTTCACCGTCGAGAACACAGAGTGCGCTGATGTTTCGTGGATTTCTCGGCGTTCTCAGTGGACACGGCAGTGCGAGGTGGGAATCTCAAATCGAAGGAGATAAATGATGAAGAATTTACAGAAGATGGGCGGCATTGCCGCACTGATCCATGCAGCGACATACGTAGTGGGCTTTGTGTTGTTTTCTACCTTACTAGCCGGCTTTGCCGAGGACGTCGAACCTATCCAGAAGGTGGCTTTCCTCGCGGACAACCAGGCCATCACGTACATATGGACCCTATTCATCTATGTAGTGGCCGGCGTCTTTCTGGTTATCCTGGCGCTAGCGCTCTACGAGCGGTTGAAGGCCGGCTCGCCTGCAATGGTGCAGACGGCGACCGCCTTCGGGCTCATCTGGGCCGGCGTGGTCATTGCTGCTGGCATGGTCTTTAACATCGGCTTGAGCACAGTCGTCGATCTCTATGGCAAAGACCCGGCTCAAGCTGCTACGGTCTGGTTGGCGATTAAATCTGTGTTTGATGGATTAGAAGGCGGGAATGTGATTTTTGGCAGCCTTTGGACTCTACTGATAAGTTGGGCAGCCTTGCGAGCAGGATGGCTTCCTAAAGCACTGAACTACCTTGGCGTAGTGATCGGTGTGGCGGGCCTCCTCGCAGTTGTACCGGCTCTCGAGGTGCTAATGTTCGTTTTTGGGCTGGGTGGGATCGTGTGGTTCGTATGGCTGGGGGTCGTCATGTTGCGCGGTAGTCAAAGTAAGGTGGGTTCGTAACCCACCACCAAAAAATAGCTAATCGGGTAAGCGGGGGGGGGGCTCTCCCCCGCTTACCACAACACCCATGAACCTCGGGCTTTGTTGTCACGTGCCAACTTACCCGCAGACTCGGCCTTATATGATGTTTCTGTTCATCGGCTCACTGCTTTGATATTTATCCCGTGGGATTTTGTTTTATCCAACGGGACAGGCTTCCTTCCCACAGGGCCTCGCGGCACTGCAGTTGCCTTTCATTAGTAATTGCTGTACGTTTAAACATACAGAGGTTCATTTAAAGGGGACTTACACTCCATTAGTTCATCCCCATGCCGGGCGTACACACAAAACTCCCGCCGGCTCACCTGCATTATAATCAATTTCTTTATTGAGATTGTCGTTTAAATGTCTTATCATTTCGTTTTGCCAGTCACGCATTGAAAGCATCAAATACAGTTTCAAGGGAATTGCAATAATATGTCCAGCACCGAAAACAAACCAACAGCAAACTTCATCCGAAATATCATCGAGAACGACCTGAAAGAGGGAAAAAATGAAGGCAAAGTCGTCACCCGGTTCCCACCGGAGCCAAACGGTTTTTTGCACATCGGCCATGCCAAATCCATCTGCCTGAATTTTGGCCTTGCCACAGAGAACAGCGGCAAATGCAACCTGCGTTTTGATGACACCAACCCAATAAAAGAAGAGCAAATGTACATCGACGCAATTAAAGAAGATGTGACATGGCTTGGATTTGATTGGGGCGAACGAGAGTTTTATGCCTCAGACTACTTCGAACAATTGTTTGAATTTGCTGTGAATTTGATAAAAGCTGGTAAAGCCTACGTTGACGATTTGGCCGCTGAGGAAATAAGGGCGCACCGCGGCACCCTGACTGAGCCGGGAATGGAAAGCCCACACCGAAGCCGGTCAGTTGAAGAAAATCTGATCCTTTTTTACAAAATGAAGGCCGGAGAATTTAAAGATGGTGAAAAAGTGCTGCGTGCGAAAATAGACATGGCCGCAGCAAATCTCAACTTTCGTGATCCGGTGATGTACCGCATTCTGCATGCCGCACATCACAGAACTGGTGACGCCTGGTGCATCTACCCGATGTACGATTGGGCGCACGGTCAGTCTGACTCAATTGAGAGCATCACGCATTCCATCTGCACCCTGGAATTTGAAGACCATCGCCCGCTTTACGACTGGTTTCTCGACAATCTCGACATTCATCACCCGCAACAAATCGAGTTTGCCAGACTTAATTTGAGTTACACTGTAATGAGCAAGCGTAAACTTTTACAGCTTGTCGAAGACGGTCATGTCAGTGGTTGGGACGATCCGCGTATGCCAACCCTGGCCGGATTGCGGCGGCGTGGATTCACCCCGGAATCACTGCGAAATTTCTGCGACATCATCGGTCTGGCCAAACGCGACAGCATGGTTGATGTGGTCATGCTTGAGCACTGCGTGCGTGAACATCTCAATAAATGCGCCAACCGTGTTATGGCGGTTTTGCGGCCGCTAAAGGTCGTTATCGAAAATTACCCGGACGGCCAGGTGGAAGAACTGGAGGCCATCAACAATCCTGAAGATGAAAGCGCCGGCACACGCAAAGTGCCGTTTGCAAAAGTGCTCTACATTGAGCAAGATGATTTTCTGGAGGATCCTCCCAGAAAGTTTTTTAGACTCGGGCCGGGCCGTGAAGTCCGCCTGCGCTATGCCTATTTTATCACCTGTCAAAGCGTTGTAAAAGACGATGCCGGCAATGTCACTGAACTGCGCTGCACTTATGATCCGGAAAGCCGTGGTGGCTCTGCTCCGGATGGGCGCAAGGTAAAAGGCACACTACACTGGGTTTCTGCGGCACATGCCTTAGAGGCTGAAGTGCGTCTTTACGACCGATTGTTTCAAACACGAAACCCTGCGGCAGAAGAGGACTTCAGAACATGCTTAAACCCAAAGTCGCTGGAAACCTTGACCGGGTGTAAAGTAGAGCCAAGTCTGAA
Source organism: Candidatus Zhuqueibacterota bacterium (assembly GCA_029262005.1). GTDB lineage: Bacteria > Zhuqueibacterota > Zhuqueibacteria > Oceanimicrobiales > Oceanimicrobiaceae > JAJDAG01. The sequence goes on from JAJDAG010000052.1 coordinate 28,261, forward strand.
AACTACGAAACCCGGCTCAAGGCTGCAATTCGAACGCCTGGGCTATTTTTGCCTTGATACAAAGGACGCAACATCAGAAGCGCTTGTGTTCAACAGAACCGTTCCTTTGCGGGATTCCTGGGCAAGAATGGAAAAACAGCAAAAAAATATGGCTGGAAAGTCGAGCTGACTAAAAGTAGACGCTATCTTTACCAGCACTTGCTTTTAGCAACAAACCAATATCAACGTTTTAACGGAGGAAAAAATGTCATTCGCAACTTATAAAATCTTACACTTATCCGGTGTATTAATGATCTTTCTCGCCGTCGGTGGTATGCTGGTGGCTGCCAGAGCAAAAGAAGCAGCAGCGGCATTTAAGGCTGGACTTGGCATACTTCACGGCCTGGGACTGGCACTTGTAATGATCGCGGGGTTTGGCTTATTAGCCAAATCAGGAGCCGGTTTCCCCGGCTGGGTGCTGGTAAAAATCATCATTTGGCTTATTTTTGGCGGACTCATTGCAATCCTGAAACGCAAACCTGAACTTGGGCAAACTTTACTTTGGACCAGCACTGCGCTCGGTATTATTGCAGTCATCATGGCGGTTGCTAAACCGTTCTAATCAAGACGGCAATTAAATGAAAAAAATTTGCCTCGTCTTTCTTATTTTAACGCTCGCGGGCAGCGTAAAGGCACAAACGTCGTGCCCCATTCAGCTCCAATTCAAACCGCAGGAAACGTATATCAAAGCGTCACTGCGTGGGCTTAGTTCAGTAAATACGGAAATCGCCTGGGCTAGCGGCAGCGGCGGCCAATTCTTGCGCACAACTAACGGTGGCGCCACCTGGAACACAGCCATTGTGCCGGACGCTGATTCGCTCGACTTTCGAGATGTGGAAGCGTTTAGTGCAGATGTCGCTTTTCTAATGAGCGCCGGGCCCGGCGGGAAATCACGTATTTACAAAACCACCAATGCCGGGCACTCGTGGTCCGTTCAACTAACCAATCAATATCCCACTGCTTTCTTTGATGGCATGGCGTTCTGGGATAAAAACAACGGTATGGTTTATAGCGATCCCGTGGACGGCAAGCACCTTCTCTATAAAACCAGGGATGGTGGCCAAAACTGGCTGCGGATTCCACCCGAAAAGTTACATAAATTATTTAAAGATGAATATGGCTTTGCAGCAAGCGGCACCGGTATTCGTGTTTTTGGAACAGACGATGTGTGGATTGCGACGGGTGGCGCCCGGGCCCGTATTTTCTATTCTTCAAATCAGGGTGAAAGCTGGAGCGCGTTTGACACGCCCGTTTTGCACGGCAGTCAGTCAAGAGGCATTTTCAGCATAGCTTTTCGCGACAGGCAAAATGGTGTTGCCGTCGGTGGCGACTTCACCAAGCCGGCTTTTGCAGAAAATGGTATCGCCCGCACCACGAATGGCGGCAAGAACTGGCAACTGCCCGTAACTTCAAAAAAATCAGGTTACCGCTCGTGCGTTGCCTATGTGCCCGAAACATCGCCGCCGCTCTTACTCGCCGTGGGTTCGGACGGCGTCAGCTATTCCACTGACGATGGCGTAACCTGGGCCGACAGCGATTCCACTGGTTATCATACCATTAGTTTCAGCAATTCCCGTGATTCAGGCTGGGTAGCCGGAGCAGAGGGACGGGTAGCGAAAATTATTGTGAGCCAACAGAGTAAATGACGCTCCCCGCAACGCTTCTGAACAGGTTCATTTACCGCCTGGACTCCGCTGAGACCATACGATAGCCTGCGGTGATTTTTTTGTTTTCTTGCTCTGAATTACCATTATTTTCAAACGATAAACCTCTTTAAAACACATGAAACTCATTTCGATCCATTTTATAATGCTCGTGCTTTTAACTGCCTGCTCCCAGCCGATTTTTGATGAAGCGGCTGCAAAAAAAGAAGTTCTCGCTGTTCTCAAGAGCCAGGAACAAGGGTGGAACAGCGGCAGCATTGAAGAGTATATGCAGGGTTACGTAAAGTCCGATTCACTGCGCTTTGCCAGTGGCGGCGACATTACCTACGGCTGGCAGACGACTTTCCAGCGCTACTCGGGCCGCTACCCTGATAAAGCAACCATGGGCCGGGTTATTTTTAGTGACCTCGATGTGACGCTTCTGGCCACGGATGCAGCCATTGTATTTGGTCGCTGGCGGCTCCAGCGCGAGCAAGACCAACCTAACGGACTGTTTACTTTGCTTCTCAGGAAAACAAAAAATGGTTGGCGGGTCGTACACGACCACACTTCTTCGGCGGCCAAATAACATTGGCCTGCAAGCCTGATTTTTTTCATCTTATTCCGGATCTTCATGAAATACAAACACATTATTTGGGATTGGAACGGAACGATTCTCGACGACCGTTGGCTGTGTGTGGCGGTCATCAACGAAATGCTCAACGCCCGCAACATGCCGCTCATGGACGAGAAACGCTACCTGTCTACCTTTGGTTTTCCCATAAAGGAATACTATCAGCGCGTTGGCTTTGACTTTCTCAAAGAGTCTTTTGAAGTAATCACGGTCGAGTTTATGAATTTATACCGCAAGCGTCAGTTTGAATGCCATCTGCACGCCGGCTCAACGACTGTTTTGCAAACAATCCGGAAACACGGACTCAAACAGTCTGTGCTCTCAGCCATGGAAAATAATCTGCTCAACAGCATGATTTCGCGCTACGGAGTGACGGATTTTTTTCAAGATCTAATTGGTCTGGACAACGACTTTGCTCACAGTAAAATAGAAAACGGCAAGCGTCACCTGCAACAACTGGAACTTAATGCCGACGAGGTACTGTTTGTTGGCGACACACTGCATGACTTCGAAGTAGCACAAGATATTGGCACAGATGTGCTGCTGGTTGAAAATGGCCATCACCCGCGTGAGCGGTTGGTTGCAACAGGCGCCGTCATTGTCAGTTCCATTCAGGAAGTGCAGGACTATATTATCAATTCACAGTAAACAAATGCAAAAAGACTACCCGATTCTCGAATTTGACCCTGAACGCGAAGCCATTCTTGAGCCGAAGCGCCTCATCAAGCCAATTTCTGTTCCTGAACACTGCGTTATCTCTTTCTTTAATGATGAAATACAAAAGCTGCAACAAAATGGCCGGATCGAAAAAATCAGGAAGATCAACAGCGCCATGAGCGCACACTTTCTTTATTCCATGAATGTACAGGGCCGGGAAGTTGCGCTGTTTCATCCCGGAATCGGCGCACCGCTGGCTGCTGGTTTGTTCGAACAGGTCGTTGCTTACGGCTGCACCAAGTTCATTGTTTGTGGTGGCGCCGGCGTACTGGACAGCAATGTGCCGATGGGCAAACTGCTCGTTCCCACAGCGGCAATTCGAGATGAAGGGACCTCTTATCATTATCTCCCACCTGGCCGCGAAGTGGAACCAACTCGAGCTGCCATTCAAGCGATAGAAGCAACCTTGCAAAAACACAAATTCGATTTTATCCTGACAAAAACCTGGACAACAGACGCTATCTATCGTGAAACAAAGGGGAAAGTGGCCCGGCGCAAAGCAGATGGCTGCCTGACTGTGGAGATGGAAGCAGCCGCACTTTTTGCCATTGCCAGGTTTCGCGGTGTACAAATTGGCCAGATTCTTTATGCCGGAGATGACCTGGGTGGACCTAAATGGGATGGTCGCGGCTGGGCAAAACAGTCAACTTTGCGTGCAAAATTAATCCAGATTGCTGCAGAAGCGTGCCTGGCCATGGACTGAAATAGTCGCTGTTAATTGAAACTGCTTTCTGCTTTTTTACAGCACTCAAGCAGAACTTCCTCAGCCCTGATAACGGCTTGCACGAGACAGTCTTGCATAATATTCACATCATGATTTTTGGGCAGTCTAAGCAAATTGTGATTTTACAGACATCTGTCTCACCAAGTCCATTTTGCGTCGGCGGCGGACACAGCGTTGAACAACAATGTTCGACCAGCCTTTCATTTTCAAAAGAATTATTTCTCAATATTTTCAATACTTTACAATAAAGTCTTATCCCGTTTTATGACCCTCTTTATTCTGGCATGTCATTTGTTTAAGCAGAGACACAAATAGCAAAAACAGAAACATCAATCGGAGCATTTCAGATGAAAGAACTTTTCTATTTTTCAAAATCGGACTTGATGGTGCAGGTGCAATACAACAAGGACACACACGCTCTCCGTTACGCTTCACATAGAAAAATCAACGATGGAGAAAAAGGCCTGGTAGAAAAGTATATCACTGAAAACGTGGCAAATGAAACCAAAAATCCAGAATATAGTACGGCAGCCATTGATTACACCGGTGTTGACTTCAAACTCATCAACCACCTCAACCAGTTTCATGCAGTCAAATCACTGAAGAAGCCGGGCAAAGCCAAAGGCAGCGAAGCCGGCGAACCCTTAAAGAGCTTGATTAGAAAAGATATTGATAGCGCAGTCAAAGATTTGATCAAGACTTCGATGAAAAACTACTATTTCGAGAAGATTGGATCAACCCTGGTTGAAGCACGCAAAAAATCAGAGAACGGGGCCCGGACGGAGGAGCTGAAAGAGTACAATTCTATGCTTGAAGAACTCGTGAATGCTTACAATTCATATTCACGGAAAAAGGTATCTTTCAAAGATGTCTTGCCGGCAGAACTCTGTGCTTAAGTTCAAAGAAACTGTACTCTTTCCAGAAAGAGCCTGTAGCCGCCAGGCTACGGGCTCTCTTTGTTTTAACCTGCAATTGTCGCAAGAAGGTCTTCAATGAAAACAAATTTTGTTAATGCTACCATAGGCTTAATCTTAATAATTGTTTTACAAACACACCCAGCGCTTGCTGCAGACATGTTGAGTCAGGCAGGTTATTCAAAACCAGCAACCACGCAGCAGCAGGAAAATACCCTCCTGATTCACATGAGCAAGCTTTACACTGCGGTGGGTGATAATCAGTCAGCAGCAATGTGTTTGAAACAAAATATTCGCCTGAACCCGAATGATGCAGAAAGCCACTGGCTACTGGGGAAATACTACTTCCAGGCGGGTTACCGCACACCCGCTATCATGGCTTTTTGTCGTTTCTTGACACTTGAGCCCATTTCCCACAGGGCACACATCGCCAGCCAAATACTGAGTGGTCTTCTCAATATTCAGGACAGTTTTGAATTCGGCAATAAACCACCGGATTGGGCAATGATAGCAGAAATCAAAGAAACCACAATGAGCGATGGCGACTTCAGTCTGGTGAAAATCGGTGTTTACTTCAAGAAGGCCCTGCTGCCACCAGAGCAGTACGAAAGCCAGAGACAGGCTATTGCCATTGAATTAGAATTATTATTCCAGGTGCTCGCAGAGATGCCTGCACCGGTCAAATCGGAAGGATTTGCCTGGCAATATTACGCGCCCTATTTTACCGCTGCTTTTGAGGATAATCAACTCGGAACATTGGTGCACCACATTTTAAGCAGCATGTCGCCACCTGAAGAATTGACTTGGTCGGATATACATGAAGTGGAATTAAGCGCGTTTAAGCAGTGGTCGGAAAATTACTTGTGGTCCATGTCTTGGGAACAACAGGCCCAAAGTCAGGGTGCCGGAAGGTGAATGATATTTTGATGTTTTTCTAGCGCCAATGCATCCGGCTGAGATAGACCCCAATTAACCCAAGTTTCCCCAACAGACACAAACAATAAAACGACAAGCCTAATTGTCAATCACAGAGGCGCTTCATCTCCCGCACTGTTTCGGCAGGGTCTTTACTGCCAAAAATTTCAGAACCTGAAACCAGAATTTGGGCGCCAGCGTTGACTATTTCTTGTGCGTTTTGCAGTTTTACACCACCATCCACTTCAACCTCAATGTGCGTTGCACTGCGCTCCTTTAATAATTTTCGGGTCCGGCTTAGTTTGTCAAGCGCCTGGGGGATAAATTTTTGCCCGCCAAACCCCGGATTTACCGACATGATAAGAATCAAGTCCAGGTCAGGCAGAACTTCTTCAATAGAACTGAGTAGCGAATGTGGATTTAAGGCAACACCAGCTTTCATGCCTCGCGCCCGGATGGCTTGCAGCACACGGTGTAAATGCACGCACGCCTCAACTTGCACGGTCAGATAATCTGCACCTGCGTCGGCAAATGCATCGACGTAGCGCTCCGGGTTTTCAATCATTAAATGTACATCCAGGGGAAGCCTGGTGCGCGGCCTTAGCGCCTGCACAACCACAGGGCCAATGGTGATATTGGGCACAAAATGTCCGTCCATCACGTCGATGTGCAACAAATCCGCACCCCCGTTCTCAACCTTTATTACATCCTCTGCAAGGCGTGAAAAATCAGCAGAGAGAATAGAAGGGGCTATTTTTATTTTACTACTCATGATTGGTGATATCCCCCTCGAGGATAGTTACAAAGCTATCCGAAACAAATGCACGCAAAATATCGCTCCGGGACAAAATGCCAACCAACTTGCCCTCGCTCACAACAGGGAGGCGAACAAAATGATGCTGCATCATCATATCGATGGCCGCTTCGATTGTGGCATCTTCTTCGATGTAAATAGGATTTTTGGACATGACTTCTTCGGTGGTTGCGTTACAGATGCCGGCTTCACCCTGCCCTTGCATCGCTTTGATCAAATCAAACTCGCTAACAATGCCCACAATGCGTTGTTCCTCATCAACGACCGGCATGCCGCTAAAATAGCCGGACAGCATTTTTTTGGCAATTTCCTGACAACTTGCTTTGGGTGTTGCTGCTACCACGCGCCGCGTCATCACTTCGCAAACTTTCATCTCAGGCACTCCTGCTAAAGAATGTTCATAGTATGTACAGACAATGTATCAAATTCTTTTCAAAAAATGAAAGTGTAATCTGATTTATTCCAGGCGACTTAACTCGATTAGTAAGAATTGGCTAAAGGTTAAATTCCTTTGAGTTCAATTATTACAATTTTCCGCTTTGTTGCCGCCATATTTTTGTACAAATACAGAAGCGAGTTGACCGGGGAAAGCCGGGACTCCCCGCACCATTTGCTGCAAGCGGACGTAAAAAACGTGGGCGTTGCAGCTCTTAGATCGTTTCAATAACTTTACTAATCCGAAACTCCCGGTTTACCGGGCAGCGTTTTTAATAACTGCAATACACTCTATTTCCACTCTGGCGCTCAGGGCAAGTCCACTTCCTGCGACTGCACTGCGTGCCGGATAATGCGATTTAAAATAGGTTTTGTAGACTTCGTTCATTCTGGGCCACTCTGCAATATCTGCTAAAAATATCGTACACTTGACGACACCATCCATGTCAGAGCCGTACCGTTGGAGCGTCGACTTGATATTTTCAAGAGTCTGCCTTGTCTCTGCTTCTATGCCACCTTCAACTAGTTTCTTTTGCCCGGGAACATTTCCAATCTGACCGGATAAGTAGAGCATGTCGTTAACTCTGACAGCCTCGGAAAAAGGAAAATTCAATTTTTCCAAAGCGGGTGAATTGAGATATTGTACTGTGGTTTTGTTACCACAGCCGAGTAATGCAGCAAAAAATGGAATTAACAAAAAATAGATTACTGAACGTGTCATGATGAGTTCCCTCCTCGTTGGGGGCATTAGTTAAAATTAATATCAAATATAATCACATCAATCGAAATCTTGATATGCGGCTAACGGGACTACGAAAAGTGGGCGGATTGAAAGCCACGGTTCAGGGACATGAAGATGATGTTTGCGCGGCAGGCCCGCTCGATGGGACGGCTGCAGCCTGGCGAAAGTCGCACTGTTTCTTGAAGCCCGAGTTGATGGCCTTGTTAGCGATCTTAAAACAACCATGCAAGAAACTATTCTCCACTTGTAATGTTTTCAGTTAGTTGATACAAAAGCTTAACCCCCTTGGGCAAGATATCTTCATCAAAATCAAATTGTTCGTTATGGTGCCCGCCAAAGGTTGGAGAACCAATGCCAATGTATGTTGAAAGTCCGCCATTTCTTATTACTGCGTTCATTATGAAAGTAGCGTCTTCACTTCCCGGCACAAGATAATTATCTATAATGGCATCACTTTCTATACCAATATCAAGACATGCTTTTCTAACTTCTGAAATCAATTCGATTGAATTATTTGCTGTTTCAGCTTCTGCCAGGAAGGTCATTTCAGATTCAACATTGTGCATAATTGCTGCGCCATTGATTATATTTTGAGCTTGAAATTTTAGATATTCACAAATTTCATTTGTTTCTCCCCTTAAATCTAACTCAAACCGTGCTTTATCAGATATTATGTTTGAAGCATTGTTTGCTATAAATTCCCCAACATTAATCCGTGAAGTTCCGCCACTATGCCTTGAAATACCATATAAATTTGTGGCAGCACTACAAGCTGCTAATAAAGCATTTTTGCCTTCTTCAGGATATGCTCCAGCATGAGAACGGCTTCCCTTGAATAGTACGTTGTATCTTTTATCTGCCAGGAAAGATAAACCACATATTACTTTTTTTATGCCTATTAAACCGATATGGATCGGGAAAAAGTAATCTAAACCCTGTATAAATTTTAATTTGGAAAATATTTTCCCTCCTAAAATAAGTTCTTCAGCCGGTTGAAATAATAGATAATACTTTCCTTTTAATTGTTCCGTGTTATTAGCTAATATTTTTGCCAAACCAAGTCCTACGGTAATGTGGCCATCATGGCCGCATGCATGCATATTTTCATTAGTAGCATTAAACCCTCCTGCACATGGAGCGTGTGATTTTTCACTTGATTCTTTAATTGGCAGACCATCTATATCAAATCTAAAACCAATCTCCGGCCCTGGCTGCTTTCCTTCTATAATAGCTACAAGTCCTGTCCGGCCGCCAAGTTTACTTATCCACTCATCATTGTTATAGCGATCTTTGGCGGCTTTATAGGCTTTGTCGCTCCATTCTGTGAGTAATTCCGGTTCGGAAAAATTGTTATACAAACCATCGCCATACAATAATGTGCAATTTAGTTCTTCAAGATACTCACAAATCCTTGCTGTTGTCCAAAATTCATTAAATCCTAGCTCAGGATTTTTGTGGAACATTCGCCTTAACTTTTTCAATTCAGTTAACAGATCATTTTCATTTATATTTGGAAGATAAGATATATTCAATTCATTCCTCTCTTTTTTACAGTCTGCAATGCAACCCATGCTCGCTAACATTGGCAACTCAGGAGCGCGCTTCCAGTTGGATTTCAAACAATATATAGCCTGTGGCGGCCACTGCAAATACCTCATGGCCAACTGTCATCAAGAGTGTTGCCCAAAAGGCTATGATGAAACCTGGCATAATCGAATGGCGAAGGTACTTATAAAGAGCAGAGTCTTGAACTCTATAAGGTGTATTATCTTTGCCGCGCACACTCAGATAAACTTGCGTTAGTCGAAAAAAATCGAAGTCCTCGCTGTCCGGTTAAAAAGTTGAACTCAGAAAAGAAGCGCGACAGGTCGCACGATTTATTGTATATTGGCTTACCATAAACAATAACAAATTCAATCTCACCGATCAACCCTGCCGGAACCACTTCCCTGCGCCAGCGCTTCGACCTCTGCCACGCTCACCAGGTTAAAGTCTCCCGATATGGTTTGCTTGAGACAAGAGGCTGCAACCGCAAATTCAAGGGCATCTTTGGTGTTCGTTTTGCTTAGCAGACCATAAATGAGTCCGCTTGCAAAAGAATCGCCTCCTCCCACACGATCGATAATTTGAATATCATATCGTCTCGAGCGATAAGGCTCAGAGCAATCTTTTTCATCAATAAGAAGCGCACTCCAGCCATTTCGAGAAGCGGAAAAACTCTCGCGCAACGTGATTGCGACAGCTTTAAAGTCATAAAGCTGCTTTAGCTTTTCAGCAACTTTAAAATAAGATGTCTCATGCAATTCGCCTGAATCTACATCGGAATTCGCGGCCTTCAAGCCAAGGCTTTTCTCCGCATCCTCCTCGTTAGCGATGCAAACATCCACATATTCCATTAATGGCTGCATACATTGTTGCGCTTCGTTTTCGGTCCACAATTTCTTGCGAAAGTTAAGATCACAGCTAATAGTGACGTTTGCTTTCCTCGCCGCCTTACAAGCAGCAGCGACACATTCAAGTGAACGTTTACCAAGTGCAGGCGTGATCCCTGTCCAGTGAAACCAGGCGGCATCTTCAAATACTTGCTCCCAGTTCACTTCATCACTGTTCATCTGGCTGACGGCCGAGTTGGCACGATCATAAACGACTTTCGAGGCTCTTTGACTGGCACCGGTTTCGAGAAAATAAATACCAATCCGGTCGCCGCCACGCACAATACAGTCACATTGCACGCCAAAACGCCGCAGATGGTTTACGGCGGATTGACCCATTTCATGTTCCGGCAGTTTCGTCACAAAATAGCTTTCAAATCCGTAGTTTGCAAGGGAGACAGCTACGTTTGCCTCGCCCCCACCGTAAGTCGCATCAAAGCTTTGAGTTTGTACAAACCGGTTGAAGCCGGGTGTCGAAAGACGAAGCATAATTTCACCGAACGTAACAATTTTTTTACTCATGTCACTCTCCTTGGACGGCTTGCTTACCAGCCTTGATACTTTCGCACAGTATTCTGGCGTTTTCTGTCAGAACATCAAATCTGTCGTTCGCGATTGCCTGTTTATCCAGGAGTGCACTTCCGACACCAACGGCGCAGGCGCCCGCTTTAATCCAATCACCCCCATTGGTAAGGGACACACCACCTGTAGGCATCAAGTTCAAATGCGGCATCGGCGCTATGACCGCTTTAAAGAAAGCCATACCAACCACATCTGCAGGAAAGACTTTCACAATGTCAGCGCCTTGCTCATGTGCTGTCAAAATTTCGGTTGGTGTAAAGGCACCCGGCATCACAGGGACATCATATCGATGTGCGGTTTGAATGATCTCACGCTTTGAAATCGGACTCACGACATATTTTGCACCTGCAATAATAGCCAGCCTTGCTGTTTCGCTGTCAAGAACAGAACCAACACCGATCAGCATGTCATTTCCAATTTGCTTACAGCATTCTTCAATAACACGAAGGGCATTAGGCGTGGTCATTGTAATTTCAAGCGCCGAAATACCACCCTTTAGCACCGCCTCGGCGACTTTGAGCAATTTAGTCGAATCATTCATTCGGATAACGCAAACAGCACCTTCACCGATGATTCTGTTAACAATTTCAGGCTTTCTCACTTTTTTTTAACTCCTCTATCAATTATTGTTTTAATCGCTGCCTGATAGCAAGCTTGTAAAAAAATACGTTAACGTATGTACAAAAAATAAAGGAGATACTTTTCATAATCAAGCAATAAGTTACAAATTTGTTTGCTTGGTCCTTGTTTCTATAGGAACCAAAAACAACATGGGCCCGCCACCATAAAATGGCAGATGTTCATTTCACAGAAAAAGTTTTGAAAATCCGGCATGCTCAAGCCGGTCCCGGAGGTACTTTGGTTGTTTATCTCGCTGGTCAGCAGTTTCTATATGTGCAAAATTATATCGCAGAAGTTGCAAAGATAATTGTTGCTATATTGTTAAATTTTTTTTCAAGCCTTCATTATATAAGTTTTAGTAAACACTCTATTTGTCTGAACTTAATTCTTACGTTTTTAGAAAGATTTCAGCGCGAAGACTCCGAACAATTTATGCCCCTGAGTTTAGATGCAGCAATGGCGCCCCGCGTGGCCGGATTTTCGAGTTTTCCTCTGAGCACACAGTACAAACGCCGTATCGCATCCATAAGAGAAGCAATCCCAGAGGTAGTTGTTTTCATGCTTTTTAATGTAATAGCAGTTTAAATCCATTTCAACTTATCCTTAAGCATCGGTGCATATATGCAACATCTTAGGGTGTCACCTTACAACATTATTCGCCAGAGAAAAACTACATTAGAATCTCATCAGCAGGTTCAAGTTTCTGCAAAGCCGGAGCCCGTTACTGCATTTGATTTATTCCCCAACAACCGGTCACAAAGGCTTCAATCACCTGGAACTCGTATTCCAGGCGTTTCAACATATATTCATTCACTTGGACAAAACCTAAATTGTCATTATGATACCGAAGGAGGTGCGAGATGTAATGAGATACGTTTTAGTGTCAATGTTTCATATCCATTCATAATTAACGCGGTTCAGAACTCCTAACAAAGTTAAACGGAGGATGCAAAATGTGGATAATTCCCTCCTTGCTTAAAAAAGCGTTATATAGCTTCCTATTTATAACCCTTATTGCGGCTTTTAGCTCAACAGCTTTTTCACAAACAGCCGGCAAGATAGCAGGTGTAGTTACAGAGCAAGCAAATGGTGAAGGCCTCCCGGGCGTAAATATTGTACTTGTAGGTACGACCATGGGTGCCAGCACCGATTCACAAGGACGTTTTTATATTTTAAATGTACCTCCCGGTACCTTTACAGTAAAAGCCAGCTTCATTGGGTTTAAGGCAATTAGCAGAACGAGCGTTCAGGTCGCTGTTGGCTTGACAACCGAACAAAACTTTGCTCTTGAAACCGCAGTGGTTGAAGGTGCAGAAGTTGTCGTGACTGCTGAGATGCCGCTGGTGGAAAAATCTCAAACCGCCACAGCCTCAAGATACAGTTCAAACGAACTCAACAATGCGCTGCCGGTTGCAAATGTACGTCAGCTTATAGAGTCCACTCCGAGCGTGTATCGTGGATTTATTCGCGGCGGCAACAAGTATGAAACCAAGACGCTTGTCGATGGCGTTGATGTGACGGACAGCTATTTCTCCAGGGGGCAAGGCTCCTATGGTCGTGAGGCAGGACATTTCCATGCTAACATGACTCCCACCGATGAGAATGACAATAGCGGCGTTACGGTTTCAGCAAATGCCTTGCAGGAGCTGCAGGTTTTTGCCGGCACATTTGGTGCCGAGTACCCTGCCGCGACGGCTGGTATCGTCAACATTGTCACCAAGGAAGGCGGTCGAAACTACTCATTTAATCTCTTCAATAGAACCTTGATCACCTCGGGCAAAGACCATCCAGGTTCAAATGTATACCAGGACCGAGCTGCCTATCGTGAGGAAGGGGATAAATTCGTAGCGGGAAACAGCCCGCGCGGGGACCTTTATACATGGACAGAACAAAAGGCCCTTGATAATTACAATTACGATCCTGTTGCCGGCGAGAGCCAGAGCCGCTCGCATGAGACCAGCCTGACAATCGCTGGCCCGCTTGGTGAAAAGGGTGGTTTTTTTCTGGACGGAGGATTTAGCCAGACCGACGGAGCCTTTCCCTTTGATCGCACCAAGAGAATCAGCGGAAGTCTTAAGCTGCATTACAACCTGACAGCCACTAAAAAAATTAGCGGCATGTTTCAATTGAGCGACGGCGGAGAGCTATTTAATTTCGTCAATTGGAAATTCAATCCCAGATATAAATACTATATGGAGGGTGCTCCCCGCTATAAGGATCTTGCAACAGTCGGTTATCTCAAGTATACTCATGCAGTTAATTCCAGTACATTTTTCGAAGTTCGCGGCTCGAGAACAACCAATATTACCCGAGTCGGTTACCCCGATGACAACGGCAATGGTATTCCGGAGTTAGGGGAAAGTGGTGACTTTATCGACTTCAGCGATGTAGATGAATACATCAAATATGTCGGCGGAAACGGTGAAGTTGGCTCGGAAAACGGTTTTGTTTTTGGTGGTACCACCCCTGTGTTTTTCAGTTCTACGCTGAACCCCGCAGGCTGGCAAAAATTAAATCAAGCAGAATTTCCAGTCAACGGTATCGGTGTAAACGGTCAGTACTTGACAGCTTATCCGCTTGCTGTTTACCAGGAATTCGGCAGAGATAAAATTAACCTTAAGGCCGACTTGACCAGCCAGGTAAATTACAACCACCAAATCAAGGCCGGCGCAAGTTATACCAGACACGATGTAAACGTGAACACATTTGTGCCTGAATTATACGGTCGCGGCGAAGAATACCCCACATCCAAGGCGCATGTTCAATTCCTCGATTTCAATCCCCAGGAATTTGCTGCGTATATTCAGGATCGCATCGAATTCGAGGGCTTAATCGTGAATGTTGGCGCTCGTCTTGACGGTTTTGACAATGACACCGAGCTGTTTGGCAATGAATGGGATCCTGTCGACCAGGTCAAAAATGACGTCGGCGATTTTCTGCGCTATGATGTCAAGCGTGGCGACGCTGTCGGTTTTGAATGGTTCTTCAGCCCGAGAGTTGGCGTATCGCATCCGGTAACAGAGAACCTGGCGATGCATTATTCGTTTGGACGCTACTTTCAATATCCAAATTATGCGTCGATTTACCAGGACTATAACTTTACCAATTACGCAGCTTCACCCTCACCGCAATCCGTACGTCCGGATCAAGACCCGGTGCGTTCAACCAACTATGAAATTGGCGCTCAGTGGTCGTTCCGTGATGATTATCTCATCACTGCGACCGGCTATTATCGTGATGTCCAGAATACGGGTCGCCAATCATATACGCTCACGACTTCTGAAAATCTCCCCATAGTATTCAATACGACGTGGGGCTACTCGGATGCGCGCGGCATAGAACTTGAACTGAGCAAGAGGCCCGGAAAATGGTGGGGTGGCCGCCTTTCTTACGCTTTCACTTACATAAAGCAAGCCGGCAACGTAGGTTCTTTTCAAGATGCTTACAGTGCAGGTCGGGACAGCACAGAGTTCGGTGGCCTTCCCTGGGAAGAACTTGACCGTCGTCCTTCCCGCGAACGCAATATTATTGTCACGCAGGGTGGGTCAAATCAACTTTCAGGCGGCTTTGATCGTCCGCATCGCTTGAACGGAACATTGCAGCTCTTCTTCCCCGCCAAAATAAATGCCACCTTCATCGGTGAGTGGACCAGCGGATTCTATTTCCAGCAGTTCTTTGAGGAGCCGGACAATCCTGATCCATTCTTTGATCGCAACCTTAACCTTGGAATTGGCCCGAGCACGTATTTCATAAATGCCCGAGTCTCCAAACTCTTTAATTTCTCAAATTTTGGTCTGGAAGCTTTTTTCGAAGCTCGCAACCTGTTTAATCGCACCAATATTCGTGCTATCGCAAACGAGCCTGCGCGAGAACAAGATGGTCGAGAAATTTGGGAACTGGGACGTCCTAATCCTGGAGGCGGCGACAGACTGACTGAAGCAAATGCCGATCCGGAAGGTACGCTGATGATGCCAACGGACAGTTTCGGCCGATCCTTCTATCTCAATGCGAGAGAATTCTATTTTGGGCTCAATATCAACTTAAAGTAATTTCCTTTGGATTGATAGGATTTACATCTGATAACTAGAGGAGCAACAATGAATATCAAAGAAAAAATTCTAATGCTCGGCATCATTTTCGCTGTCGGGCTGACCATTGTGTTTACAACCACAGCGAATGAGCCCCGGGGCAACGGGGTCATCGTGGCTGGAAACTTTTGGGCATCCTACAGGCCGCCGCACATTCCCGGGGCCTGGCCGGGAAGAAATGCCTACGTTGATGATTTTCAAGCGCGTGGGGACAACGAGTCATCAAACGGAAACTGGCTTTTCTGGCAATCTCGCTATGTGAGTAGCGGCCGGTTTGGCAACACTGTCGCGGCCTGGCCGTTTGGAAAAAACATTGCAGGAGGTTGGGGCGAGCCGCTAGGCGCATCAGTATACGACCCCAGCGCTGCGTTCGCCAGTGCCAATGGCAAGGCCTTTGCGCAAACCCCGTTGGAGCCAAAGGACCTGCAGTATTCCTACTTGAAATATGGCAGCAAGATCCCTGGCGCCGGAGACCCGACACGGGATTATGTGCGGCCCGGCGGCAAAAGTGAAGGCGGCGCCTTTTTCAAAGATGGCCGTAAAGGCGTGGTTTACTACGAGGCCGGCTGGCCTACCAATGTCGGCATCGATGTGAGAATGCGGGCAATTTCCATGACCACAACCTGGGGCAATCTTGACGACCAGCAGGTTGTTGAGCTTGAGTTTTACAATACAGGTGAAGCGGATATTGATGGCGATGGCGTCGTCGATATGTCGAACCATCGCATCGAATCGCTGGCCATGCAGTATCATGGCGAGCCGTGGTACATGACAATGACGCCCGCCGGGACCCGTTGGTACAATACGGGTGGCTACCGTCCCGGCTTTCATGATGCCACGCCTGATGATAATGGCGCTCCCTGGGCAATCAGTGGCTATGGCTTTGGCGCTGTCAACCGGGATCTCGAAAATGACCCCGGCCTGTCCGCCAACCAGGGCACTAACAAGGGGTGGTATCATGATATCATTTATGGTTGGACCTATCTTGGCGCCAAGAAAATCGAGAATGGCATGGTCGTTGGCGAGAAAATGCTATCATTCAAGAACTCTGCCGGTGAAGAAGTTGTGCACCCGGTCGGTGAAGGCAACAGAAGAGGCTGGTTTATGGCGAATACCACGACGGAAAGTTGGCAAGGTGGAGTGGGCACATCCGCTCGTGGCCACCATCTCACCGCCACTGCCCAGTTTTTTGTTGCCGGCAGCAAGAACCGGTCGAGTACAGATGTTGATTTTAACCCGAATCCTGCCATGTTTGTCTCCGGCAACGAAGATGATCTGAGTTCATTTATTGTAAAGGACGACCCGAATACCTGGGGATATCCGGATGGCGCGTTTGAGATGGTGCCGCCGGTAACCAGTCACCAGGGCATCACTTTGCCAGGGCCCAACCCGATTCCGACTTTCGGCGGCTCCCAGAATCGTCCCTTCCAGGCTGATCTGCTGCATGAGGGTTGGGTCTCTGAGAACGCGTTTAACGAAAACCCGACGGGTGGCTTCGGTCCCTTTGCACTCGATGTTGGTGAGACCATTCGGGTCTATTTCGTGCGCGCCATGGGCCATCGTTTGACCGGACTGCGCCGCGCCATCAAGGGCGCCCGGGCAATGTATGACGGCATTCAGCCCGATGGTTCATTCCTCGATCCGGATGCTCCCGGTGTGCCGGACATCAAAGTAACAGGTTCGACCAATGTTAAACCTTTGATCATGTTCAACACGGCGGCGGATGCCGATGGCTACAAGATCTACCGATCCAAGGCCTGGCCTCCTTACGATCCGACCAAAGACGGCCTGATCTTTGAAGATGTGTACTGGAAAACCAATACACCCGGGGAAGACAATCGTCCGGCTCCGGAGCCTCTTAATCCAATGTTGACGGATACTACACGCGTTGAAACACGACCTGGTGAGCATTGGGGGCCGTATGTGCTTCTGAGTGTTATTTCAAACGCTGAACTGGACAATTTCAGGAACCCCCGTCCGGGCGATGCCGGCGACTACCCGTACGCCTTTGAAGACGCTCAGGATGCTTTTACACTGCCGGGTCAGACATTCTATTACTATGTCTCGGCGTATAGGAATACGCGCCCAACTGCTCCGTATGATCAGTTGGAAGGTAGTTCAGTAAGCTGGATCGAGAGCGGTAAGGTCAACGTTAACGGCCGCGACGGCCTTTGGCAAAATACCTGGCCTTTCACGCCCAGGGACTCATTTTTCCCGAAAGCGACAGAGGTTGACGCATTGAAAGAGCTTGGCGCGGACTTTGTGCTTGTTTCTCCACCTGTCACTGCGGCAGACCTGGAACTTGACAGAGCGAGCATCGTTGTTCGACCCAATCCTTATAAGCGTCTGGCATTCCATGATGTGGATGCGGAACACAAGATCCTTTTTGCAAATCTGCCGTCCCGTGCAACCATCACGATTATGGACCTTTCAGGACAGATCATCGACCGTATCGTTTACGAATCACCAACCGAAGAGAATGGCACCTATTTCTGGGAAATGTTCTCAAAGAGCGGCGTTGAAGTCGCCAGCGGCGTATACATTTGGATCGTAGAGCACGATCGCGGTCTTGAAAAGGGCATATTATCAATCTTAAGATAATTCGCCAGTTAACCCTTGAATTTAGGCATGTTGCAATTTTTAGGAGAACCCTACATGCAAAAAATAAAATATTTAGCAGCATTCGTTACGGTCATTCTGTTGATATCCTCGGTGACAGCCTTCGCCCAGGATACAAAGACTGGTCTGACCGGTGCGTCGTTTCTCAAGATTGGAGTAGGTGCCCGTCAGGTCGCACTTGGCTCCGCGGTAACCACCCTCCAGAATGACCCATCCATGATGTTCTGGAATCCGGCAGGTATCTCTTCCGAGAAAACGCGTATTTCTTTCAGCCACAACGAGTGGCTTTTGGCCTTAACCCATGACGCAGTCGCTGCCACTTTTCATATAGACGGCATCGGCACCATCGGTGCCGGCCTTATCTATATCGGCGAGGGTGATATCATCGCCAACCGCGATGTGGCACCTACCGCTGACCTTTCAGATCTTCAGGCGGATCAGGCAACAGGAGCCAACTATAGCTTCTACGACCTCGCCGCAAATATCTCTATTGCCAGGCAGTTCACGGATAAGCTCGTGCTTGGCGCGAGCATCAAACTGATTCGTGAAAAAATCGATGACCTCAGTGCCACTGCAATCGCTGGAGACTTTGGCGTTATCTATAATACAGGTTGGAAAAACCTGACGTTTGGTGCGCGTCTCACAAACCTGGGTGGCGATCTGGAATATTTTCAGTTCGGCGCACCCATTCCGTTGACCTTCGCCATCGGCGCTTCTTTTGATATCGCAAGTGAAGAAGGCAACAAGCTTACCACATTTCTGGATGCAACCAAACCACAAGACAGCCCACAGCTCTATTTTGGAGGTATGGAGTGGGAAGTTCTGGAGAAGATTTCCGTGCGAGCCGGTTACAAATTCGGGTTTTCCGGTTCCAGGGACTCCTTTGGAACCAAACATACCGACGAAGGCGCTTCCTTCGGTGCGGGTCTGGTGTTTCCGTGGAGCAGCAATGTTAATCCACGTATAGACTACACCTATACAGACTTCGACGTTCTGGACAGCACGCACCGACTCTCTTTTACGGTGTCATTCTGATCTGAGACCAAATTGTAATCAAACCCTGGCGGCGACCTTCCTGGTTGTCCGCCAGGATTTGTTTTTTGTTTGTATCTTGGTAGTTGTATTTGTCAATATTTAGAAATAAATTGGACTCTCGCGGGCGAAAAGACTGATTCTGAGCGTAGTCGAAAACGGGACAGCAAATAATTAACCGCAATTTTTCACAGGCCATAGCGACGCACCCTGAGCCAAGCCGTAGAATGACGATGTCAGCAAAAAAATCCGCCTCCCCCCTCCTAATCCGCTCATACATTTCGAGGCAAAAACAATCATGACTCTATATTGCCAGATCTCCCTGCAACTGTTTTTCTGTCTCCTGTTATCCATGCCAGGGTTCGGGCAGCCATTTCAACTGCAAACCCAGCAAGCTGGTATTAAGAACGCCTACTATGGCAATGGTGTTGCTGCTGCAGATTATAACAACGACGGCTTTATTGACATATACATGGTTTCCAGCGATCCTACCCACCCTTCCAGTCCGGGTTCCGCAAATTCATTGTTTAAGAATAATGGAGACGGCACATTCACGAATGTCGCCAAAGAAGCCAATGTAGAGGGCACTATTGACACAACGACGATTCCTCAGAACAATCTGGTTGAGAATTTTGGCGCATCGTGGGGAGATTTTAACAATGATGGCAATGTCGATCTCTACCTGACTAACAAAGGGGTCGATGAACTCTACGAGAATTTAGGTGATGGGACGTTCAGAGACATCACCCACAGCGCTGGTCTTGATTTGTTAATTCGTGACAGCTCAACCGCTGTCTGGTTTGATTTGGATAATGATGGCGATCTGGATCTTTATGTTGGCAGCTATGGAGAGCATGGCCTCCCAACCAGTTCCGACAATGTCATGTATCGCAACAACGGTGACGGCACGTTTACCAACATAACAGCCATGACGGGTCTCGGGGAATCCGGCTTCACTTTCGTCACGATGGTATTGGACGTGAACAGGGACGGTGCGCCGGACCTCTATTGCGTGAACGATTTTGGTAACAACTTTTTTTATCTGAACAAAGGCGATGGCACATTTCGCGAAGCCACCCGGGAGTTTGGGTTGGAAAACAGTGGCCATGGCATGGGGGTAACGCTAGGCGACTACGACAACGATGGCCTCTTTGATATTTACCTTACAAACATTGCCGATGACCTGCAGCAGGAATGGAGCCCCTTGTTCCGACAAACGGGATCTGGATATTTTCAAGATGTTTCATCGCAAACGGGCACCGGCATCACATACTGGGCCTGGGGCTGTGAATTTTTTGATTTTGACCTGGACGGGGATCTGGATCTTTATGTCGTAAATGGAACGTTCGGAAACGCTTTCCATAATCTTCTTTTCCGGAACAATAACAACGGCACCTTTGAAGACTTCAGCCAGCAGAGCGGCGCTGACGGACAGGCAGAAGCCCGGGGACTATGCATTGCAGATTTTGATAATGATGGCCGGCTTGACATGTTTGTTGCAAATATCCGAGCCACAGCACATTTGTATTTGAACTCAATGCAAGATGGGAATTATCTGCAAATAAATTTGATTGGCACTCAAAGCAATCGCGATGCCCGGGGAGCCGTGGTTAGAGTGACCGCAAATAACAAAACTTACCATCGCCCCAACGATGGCATTGAGTTCTACGGACAATCAAAAGTGCCCCTTCATTTTGGTTTGGGCAGTGCCCGGGTTGTGCAAAATATAAAGGTTGAATGGCCGTCAGGGATACGGCAGGAATTTCAGAACATCCCGGTAAACCAGACGATTACGGTAAACGAGAATTCCGGCATGGTCACCCATGTAAGAACTGAGAACGGTTCCCTCCCCAACCAGTTTGTTTTGCTAAACAATTACCCTAATCCGCTTCAGAGCCACACTCTTATTCATTTTAAGGCGGGCGCTTCAGCCAATGTAAAAATTGAAATATACGATATACTAGGCCGGCTCATAGCCGCACCAGTGCAGGCACAGTTTGCTGCAGGTACGCATAGCATCGCATGGGACGGAACAGACAAAAACGGCCGTTCTCTGCCTGCGGGACTCTATGTACAGAAACTGACAAGCGGACGTTTTAAATCTTATCGCAAGTTAGCCATACTAAGATAATGAAGACCTTGATTAATGAATATAGTCGAAATTTGTCAAACAAAGTTCTGACCCCCCAAAACACTGATGCCGTTAGATTTTGTATCGAGCGGCTTATCTGCAAACTGCTTCCTGCGGCCTGGTTGATTATTGCAATTCTCTTTCCTCCCAGTAACTCATTTGCCAAACCTAGCGAAGATAAACCGCTGGCCAATATATCGGTGGTCAGCATTGATGGCGATACGCTGTCATTACAGGAAATCTGCAAAGACAAGCCTTCATTCATCTATTTCTGGGCCACCTGGTGCAAAACCTGCTCGAAAGAAATGACGGATGTGTTCAAGCTGCAAAACGAATTCGATCAGGACGTGCATACATTCGGAATTGCATGGAAAGATAATGCAGAGACAATCAAAGCTTATTTTAATAAAAGAGATGCTGTTTTAAAAAGCTACATCGACTGCGACGGCAGTGTTTTTGCATCTCTTGGAATCAGCAAAACACCCACGATGATGATCATCGATGAAAAGGGCAATATCGTATTTTCAGGTTTTGCTTCATTTCGAAAACTAAAACGAATATTGAATAAACAGATAAAGCAATTACATGACGAGTCGGGGCGTCCTCTATAGGAAATCATGCTTCAACGGAGCCTGTCATGAGCGCAGTCGAACGGCTCAGCATGCAGAGGCTAAACCGGATGTTTGTTCATCCTGAGCCTAGTCATAATATAAGTGAACTCAGACAAGACCCTGACCACTCGAAGAAGTATTTCGCCGGACGGATACTTCTGGAATCATTCAGAAAAAATGATGCAGACGAAATATACATCTCGATAAGGAGTTAACGATGAAATGCTCATACCTCATTTTCATTACGATGATTTTTGTGTCGTTTTCAACAAACAAGTTCGTCCTTGCACAGGGCGGCGTTAGCTGAAGACGTCCGGCACTCCCGGGTGGGAGTTTATTGCAATACAACAAGATCGTCCAAGGACAGCTAATTGTAGGCGCCAACTACGAATATGAATTTTTGACGGATCCAATTTATGGGACAAGAAGCATACCGAATATTAACCGTGAGCGCACCAACAACACAGCAACCTCTGTGTTTTTAAATTATGGGATGACCGAGAAATTCAGCCTCACTTTGCTTGTCCCTTTTCGCTCCGTCACCAACGAAAAAATTCTATTTCGTGGGCAAAATGACGACCAGTACAATGGGGGTAAATATACACGGCACGCTTCAGGGCTGGGCGACATCGTCGTCATGTTTAACTATGCTCTGCCACACTTATCGCCATTGCCGTCAGTGCTGGTTAGTGCGGGCGTCAAACTCGCGAACGCTTCAATCGATGCCACGGACAAATATGGTAAACGCTTTTCGGATAATTTACAAATTGGTTCCGGCAGCGTCGATCCGGTTTTAGCGCTCTCCATGTCCCAGCATTTCCATAAACTATTATTCTCCGCTGAGGCCTTCACCCGAATTTCGCTGCGCGAGAATATCTACGGTTATAAATATGGCAATGAACTTCATGGCATCCTGTCTGCAGATTATCCTGGAGATATGTTCTACGGCGGCCTTCGCTTTAACTATTTACTGGTTACAAGAGATCACTATCAGTACGGAAAAATAACGCGTGAGCGTGGCGGGACCTGGTTTTATGTCGCTCCCAAATTGGGTATCAAAGTGCTTGATGATTTAGATTTTGACATCAGCATTCCTATGGCGATTTACCAGAATGTCAACGAAAGCCAGCTCACCTCCTCCTATCAAATTCAGATTAACACGGTTTACCACTTAACATTTTGACGGTGATGGCCTCGTTTGAATACGGACAATGTACTTAAATCAGCATCAATCAGGTAATCTGAAATGAAAAGAAAAATGACTGAAACGACGAAAATTTTCTACAAATTACTGCAAGTGATGATGATGCTTGCAATCGTTGCCGGCTCGACACGTTGCAATCTATATGTAAACAGTGAAGCGCCGACAAATTACTACGAATTCACGGATTTTGACATTCTCACACTTGGCAAAAATATTTCCGACATGTTAATGGATCCCGTACAACCCTATCTCTATCTGGCTGACTATGGAAATAATGCCGTGTTGCGTATTGACATCAGCGGTGAAATGAAAGTGGATCGCAAGCTGGTTTTGGGCTCACACCCTATCGCCCTAGATATTACACCAAGTCAGAACAAATTAATTGTCGCACTTAATGGTGAGTCGAACCTGAAAGTCATTGATCTGGCCACTTACACCGTGGTGGACGAAATCCCGGTTTCCCTGGTCGGTCTAAACGATCTGGTTTGTGCCACTGATGCACATTTGTTCGTTTCTGCTTACACTGAAGCCAATGTGGTTTCTCTGAGCCTCCCCGGAAAACAAGAACAGAATGAAATTATTCGCTCGGGTGAACTTCTGGCCAGCGTCGATGGCAATAAAATCTTCGTGGCCTCAAAAAATATTGTGCAAAAATACGATCTAAGTTCCGGCAACACGACCCAGGAGGCCTGGTCCGCCCCCTTTGGATTTCAAGCTAAGATCAACGACTTTGTCCTCAGCCCGAATGGCGAACAACTTTTCCTGTGTCTTGCTGACGTAGATGACCATAAAAATGTACGCGATGTGCTCGCCTTTAGTGCTGCAGATCTAACTTTCACTGGAAAATATGAAGTTAAATCCGCTGGCATGGGGGTCGCAGTCAGCAAAGATGGGAGCCGTGTTTTTGTTGCACCGACTGAAGCTGATGGAGCCGGTGTGTTCGTAGTAGAATTTGACGGAGCAACCAAACTTGAAAAAGATTATTATTTGGTTGCAGGTAACTTAAAAGCGAAAGGAATTGCGATAGATCAAAATGATGAATATCTCTACGTTGCTATCGATTCTCCGGGAGATGATGACTCATTTGAGCCATACAATAATAATTCATTTGATTTGCAAAGAATTAAATTACATTAGTCGTGATTTAGTAAAACTCAATATCAACCACTGTGCTTTATTTTCGGCCGAAAAAGCGTGAGCCGCTTTAAAGGTTTGCCTGATAAGGTCTGGTGGGGACTACCGTGAATAGCACTTATTTCAATTTCAGTTATCTTTTCAGACCGTAGTTTATTATTATTCCATTTGATTTTGATTATTTTCTTTGACAAGTAAGAGGAGCTCTGTATCATCGATGAAAGAAAAACTAAAATATGCCATCTGGGCAATGGCTGTTGTAGCGGGAATCGTCACAGCTTTAACATTGGTTTTTAGAGTGGTCAAACAGGACTCTTTGGTTGCATCGCTGGAAGTCACGAAGCAGGAAGTCCGGTTGCAGGCAGTAGATGGTGTCGAACTTTCAGCCGATTTATACCAGCCGAAACTCGGCGACAACGAGGAAAAAAGCAAGTATCCTGGGGTCCTTCTTCTCAGTCCTTTTGCTGAATCCAGGGAAATGTATTCAGATTTTGCCACCGAACTCTGCAGAACGGGAATTGTTGTATTATCGGTTGATGTACGAAACTCCGGCGCATCAAAAACAGAACAGGAATCAGCCGCAGAAAGCGTTGCGAAGTTAGGATTTGATGCCGATGCAGCAGTGAGCTATCTACAAGGCCTGGCAAATACGGCACCAGATCGAATCGCGATTCTTGGCACAGGCATAACAGCACGAAGCGCTTTGATGGTTTCAGATTTGGGAAGCAAGTTGCGGGGAGCAGTGCTGGTCTCAGCGCTGATGGACTCAACGGGATTTGACGTTATCCGCAATTCACCAGACTGCCCTGTCCTTGTGATAGTCAGCATTCAAGATGCCGCAGCAGCAATGCAGGCTCGAGACATCTATGAAGCCAGCCCTAATCCATTGAGTAAAATTGAATCGTATGTCAATTCCGGCACCGGCAGTGACCTGTGGGTTGCGCCAATAAAGTTTGAGATGATGTCTTTAATTACAGAATGGTTGACCAAAATACTTTCGAAATCTTAAATAGGACCCCCATAATGACAGTTCATCCATTTGTAGAATCTCAAAACTTGCATGGTCAACCTGCGGCATTAAAAGAGCGCTTAGAGGAAGATGGCTACCTCTTTTTTCGGAATCTCATCGATCCCAAACCTTTGCAAAATCTTCTTACTGCGATACTTGAAATTTGCAAAAAGCATGACTGGCTTATTCAAGGTTCAGCTTTAATGCAGCGTAGAGGAAAAAACGACGCATACAGCGGATACTTCGAATCTACTGCTGTCTATCGTGAAATCCAAAAATTGGAAAATTTTCACCTGCTCTCTCATCACCCAAGTATTGTTTCCACTCTCTCCGGTATTCTGGGGCAGCAGGTATTCCCACATCCACGCAATATTGCGCGCATTACTTTGCCTGATTCAGCAAAAATGACGACACCTCCTCACCAGGATTATGTTTTTATCCAGGGCAGTCAGGAGTCTTACACCGCTTGGTTCCCATTGTCCGATTGTCCCAAGGAGTTGGGCGGGTTGATTATGGCAAAAGGCACGCATAAGGATGGCATTTTACCAACCCATGAAGCCGAGGGTACCGGTGGTTTGTGCACGACTATTGACAATGAAGCACAAAAGTGGTTTGCCAGTGATTTTAAATTGGGTGATGTCATCCTTTTTCATTCCCTGACGGTGCACAAAGCCTATCCTAATATCACCCAAAATCTGCTGCGTGTTTCCTGTGATTTTCGCTACCAGCCAGTTGCAGAACAGGTTGTTGTGTGGGACACACTCCGCCCGCACATGCAACTTCATAGCTGGGAAGACATTTACTCAAACTGGGCTAAGGACAATCACAAATATTACTGGCATCAATATGAGTTACATGTCGTTCCAGGCTTAGATCCCTGGGACGTTAAACCAACTGTAAATAGCTAGTTTCTGAATGAATTTATTAGAGGTTATTTCAAATTGAAGACAAAATCCTTCATTTTTTCAAGAAAACAAAAATCCACTGTACTTGGGCGCACCCTGCAATTTGGGGCGGCTCTCTCCTGTTCCTTACTATGCACCTATTTGATGTCACCGGGTTGGGGCCCGGGACTAGCGGCACAAACTCAAAACCCGCTGAGATTGAGTGTGGATATTGCCAGGTTTCGGGGGGACTCAACCCACGCTAAATTGGAGATATGTCAGGGGATTAGTCGACAGGGATTAACCTATCAGCGCAACAAAGCAGGCTTGCTCGTTGCACGTTTTCAAATAGAAACTCAGATCCTCGAGGAAGACTCAGTTGTTTTTCGACAAAAAATCGCCGAGACGGATACAATTTATGGTGCTGAGAAAATTGAACCGGGTCAACAGTTCATTTATTTACACCCCTTCTTTTTGAAACCAGGCTTCTATAAAGTGCTGACAATCCTGGAGGATAATAATAATGATCGCCGCTCCTCCAATCGTGTCCCGTTAGAAATTTCACCTGTCATCAAGAACACCCTGGCGCTAAGTGACATACAGTTCGCGAGGCATATCAAAAAAGCATCCAATCTAAATAGCCCCTTCCTGAAGAACAATCTGGACATTATGCCAAATCCACAATCGCTATATGGTGACGGGCTTGAAGATATTTCTTTCTATGCTGAATTATATAATCTTGGTAGTGGTGATGGATTGGATGGCACCTACAGCGTCGACTACATTATTAAAGATAGTGAAGGCAAGATTCTTAGTCGAATACACGGCCGACAACGGCCCAAACAAAGCGAAAGCACAGCAATCTACGCCTCTTTTGATATCTCCAGTCTTAAAAGTAACCGCTACACTCTCCAGCTTGACGTAACGAACAATACGACCGATAAACATGCAGGCGTTTCCAAAAATTTCTCAGTATTTAGAAAGGCAGATGCCCTCGCATTTCAGTCGAATCAGGAACGCAAAATGTATGAGTCGTTTGGCGACTCCACCATACAAAATTATTTTGCTCAGATTTCTCCCATCGCCACGGAAGAGGAAAAATATGTATTTAAACAGTTGGAATTGCAAGGCGCGAGAGAATTTTTAGTCCAGTTTTGGCAGGGCCGAGACCCATCGCCCGGCACGCCGGAAAATGAGTTCAAAGAAGACTATATTCAGCGACTGCTGAAAGTCAAAATCCACTTTTCTTCGGATGATGTCGAAGGCTGGCAAACCGACCGGGGCAGAATCCTGCTAAAATATGGCACACCCGATTTCATTGACCGCGAACCGGCACTGCCTGACAGAAATGCACATGAAATCTGGAGCTATGAAACGCTTCAAGGTGTTCAAGGTCAGTCTCTTTTCGTGTTTATTGACTTGAATGAAAATGGTAAATTCCGCCTTATTCACTCTGACCATCGGGATGAAATGACGAACAACGACTGGGAGTCATATCTATACAAATAATGCGAACATCTTTTTTTAATCTCAGGAGCGACCGTTCCCCACAAACAAATCACGTCCTTTAACCAGGGCAGATATTTTTTCATCAGCCACTGAGCGTGGCAGCATCCACATTCCGCAATCCGGGTGGACATAATGAATACGTTCCTGACCGCAGATTTTTGCTGCCGATTCAATTCTTTGTGCAATGGTGTCAGGAGATTCTACCTGATTATCTTTTATATCGATAACACCGAGCCCGACTCCTATTTCCGGTTTAATCTCGCGCAGGATCTTTTCGTCTGATTCAGGCCGTCTTGCCATCTCAAGAACCACATGATCACAGTTTAGCCTATTGATGAAGCCTATCAGGCG